>JBBSOH010000377.1:0-1588 GCA_038259945.1 Acidimicrobiales bacterium | reverse complement strand
GCTGAGCGACGAAGGCACGCCGGCGCACGACCACGAACACGCGGCGGCACTCGCAGCACTCGGAGCGACGGTGATGTCCACCACACCCGATCGCTTCCCCGATGTCCTGGCCCGTTCCCTCGAACGCACCTGACCTGAGTCACCACCCGCAGTGATTCCGTCGTGCACAACCAAACGGTGGCAGACACCGAATGACCGAATGACCGAATGATCGACGTGGTGGGTCCGTGCACCGGACGGGAGGGGCCGCAGGTTCGGGGCCTGCGGAGCTCGACCCGGTAGTCTTGCCGCCGCATGGGTCAGTTGGTCGCCGTCACCGAGAAGCCGAGCGCGTCGCCGGGCGTCGTCCGCTTCGAACTCAACCGCACGCTGTCAGGGCAGGGTCACGAGAGATTCGCCTCCGTGGCCGACGCCTATGGGGTCACCCCGTCCGACGAGCTCGCCCGTCTGCTGTTCGGCACGGGCAAGGTCGCCGGTGTCCACGTGTACGCGAACATCGTCACCGTCGATCTCGAGAAGGGATTCGACTCCGACGGACTCGCCGACCTGGTTCGCAACATGTACCAGTACTGGCGAGAGGGTGTGGAACCGCCGACGTTCGAGGATCTCGCCCCGGAGGAGTCCGAGAGCGGTGGCGACGACGCCGCTGCTGCGGGTGGCGACGCGGCGTTGACGGAAGCAGCCAAGCGGGTGCCGATGCACCTGCTGGTGCGCGGTCGCGAAGCCCGCGAGCGTTGGACTGCCAAGCAAGGCTGAGTCACCCTCGGTCCGCCGACAGGAATGTCGGTGGTGTGATCGTGCACAGTCGGGTCGGTGTCGCGACGGACCCGTACTCTGAGCGCAACTCGACGATTCCTCACACGATGCCGCCCACTTTCACGCTCCAAGAAGCTGCCGACGAACTCGGCGTGCACTACATGACCGCGTACCGGTACGTGCGACTGGGGCAGTTGGACGCGGCGAAGGTGTCCGGGGTGTGGCAGGTGACCGATCAGGCGATCACCGATTTCCGCAACGGTGCGGCAGCAGGCCCGGTGGCGCGGGGGAAACCGGCACCGTGGGCTGCTCGACTCGAGGACCGCCTCGTCGAAGGTGATGCTCAGGGTGCATGGAGTGTCATCGAGGCAGCCATGGCATCGGGGGCCGATGTCCGCTCGGTGTATCTCGACCTGTTGTCGCCGGCGATGGTCCACATCGGTGCCCGATGGGCTGCCGGCGAGTTCGACATCGCGGTCGAACACCAGGCCACCGGCATCGTCATGCGGATCATCGGTCGGCTCGGTCCGCGCTGCATCCGGCGCGGTCGATCGCTCGGCAACGTCGTCCTGGGCGCGCCGGCGGGGGAGTCGCACGGGCTGCCGACGGCGATGCTGGGTGACCTGCTCCGGTTGCACGGGTGGGAGGTCACCGATCTCGGGCCGAACACGCCCACGGCGTCGTTCGTGCATGCGATCCGCTACGGAACGGACGTGAAGGCGGTGGGTCTCTCGGTGACTCATCCGGTTCATCTGATCGACGCGGAGGCGTGCTGTCGTTCGATCAAGAAGGCACATCCCGATGTGTTCGTCGTGGTCGGCGGCAGCGCGAT
>JBBSOH010000376.1:0-1730 GCA_038259945.1 Acidimicrobiales bacterium | reverse complement strand
CGACCGGGCCGCATGGTTCGACCTCGACACTGCCCGCCGTAAGGTGGTCGGCGGCCAAGCGGCCGTCTTCGACCTCCTGATCACCGTGATCGATCCCAGCTGACAGCGAGTCGCTCCGACGCGTCAACTGTGAGGCGCGGAGGAACGTGCGAGTGTGAATGATGGAACTGTCTGACTTGGCGAGTCGTCGAACGTGAAGCTGCTGCTCCTTCATCCGCTTCCCCTGGACGGCTCGATCTTCTCGAATGAACTCCGAGCGCTGGCCGACCAGTCGGTGTCCCCGACGCTCTACGACGCCGGCGATGACCTGGTGGCGTGGGCTCGGCGTGCGCTCGACGCGGTCGGCGACGGACCCCTCGTCGTGGTCGGAAACTCGATCGGTGGGTCGTGCGCAATCGAGGTCGCACGACTCGCACCGACGAAAGTGAAGGCGCTCGTGATCATCGGCTCGAAACCTGGCCACGATCCGGACCCGGCGTTCCGCGACGAAGCCCTTGACGTGATCGAATGTGAGGGTTTCCGGGCGGCGTGGGAGAAGTACTGGCTCCCACTGTTCGGGCCCGACGTTCAGAGCGACGTGGTCGAGCGCGGGTGGCGAGCTGCATCGGCGCAAGGAGGCGAGTCGATCGCCACGGGCGTGCGAGCGTTTCACTCTCGACCCGACCGGTCAGCGTTCCTTGCATCCTGGCCGGGACCGGTCGTCGTGGTGAGTGGAGAGCACGACCGTCGATTCGAGAGAGACAGACGCCTCGCACGTCGACTGCCGAACGCAACGTTCCACTCGATTGCGGGCGTCGGGCACTACGTGCCACTCGAAGCGCCGGACTTGCTCGCCACCATCACCTCCGATGTGATCGCGAGAACACGGCCGCGGTCAAGCGGTTGCTGACGTCGGTCATCGACGATCCGAACACCGTCCATTGCGCCCGTCAGGCAGCGGCGTCGGGTCGCAGTGCGCGGAGGCGTTGGCGTGCGTGGTGGGCGAGTTCTTTGATCTGGTCGGGGTCGTCGGGTCGGTCGTCGGGGTCGTCGAGTCGTTCGAACTGGGGTGTTCGTGCGCCGACGGGCAAGATGATGGTGCCGTCGGGTCTGATCGTGTAGTCGACGCCGTTGATCCCCCGTTTTCGGTGGAGTCCGAGGCGGTGTTTCGCCGTGTTGTGCATCGCGCACAGCACACCGCCGTTGCATTGATCGGTTCCGCCGCCGTCGCCCCATTCGGTGTTGTGGTCGACTTGTGACCATCCGGCCGGGAGGTCACACCCGGGATGCTGACACCGCCGGATCAACAGTTTCGCGGCGTCTCGTGCGGGGCCTTGGAACAGTCGCTTTGCCCGCCCGTAGTCGGTGACGTATCCGTCGGCGTCGAGCACGACCCGTCGGACGTGCCCGGCCAACGCCGCTCGGAGCGCGTCGTGCGGATGCACGGGTGTGCCGCGGTCCGTTTCGCAGCGGATCGAGGCGAGCCCGGCGGGGTCGGCCATCAGATCGTCGAGGAGGCTGTTCGATGCGGGGAGTCCGGTGAACGGATCGACCGGCAGACCATCCACCGATGTGGGTGCGAGGCCGGCTGCGGCGAGGATCCGGGCGAACGTGGCGGCGTCGATCACGATGTTCACCACCGTGCCGGCCGGTGTGCCGGCACCGGTTCCGGCTGACGCCGCGGCACGAAAGATCGAGATCATCGCGTCGTAGGAGCGCTGCCCGGCAGTGCGGGCGAGGTCGTGGTTGTG
>JBBSOH010000375.1:0-1953 GCA_038259945.1 Acidimicrobiales bacterium | reverse complement strand
GGGGGGGGCCTATGTCGATCAGATCGCCCGTCGTCCGGAGCCGGCGCCGCTCAAGTCGCGTCCGACTCCTGCCGATGAACTGCCGTGCGTGTTCGTGACGAGACATGCGGCGTCGGGGTCGCCCGACACGATGCATCGGGCGACTCGCATCCCCGCATCGTCTCGCATCGAGGCGAGGCGTCCGACGTCGACGGTCCCGAGTCCCTGCTCGACCTCGTTCGACGTCGTGGCCTGAGCGTCCAGGACTCGGTGGTCGAGCGGATCGATGCGGTCATCGAACGCACCGCCGACCACGGCGACCTCGGATCGCTCTTCACCACCCGTGCGATCGCCCTCCAGGGTCAGGGTGATGCCTCGGAGTCCGCCGATGCTGCCGGCCGCGCCGTTGCGTTCCTGGTCAGCGCAGGACGGATCGAGGACGCTGCCTTCTCGTCCGCTCTTGCAGCGATCTTCCTCGACCAATCCGGCAAACCGATCGACGCGATCGATCGCGCAGTCGACGCGCTCGTGATGCTGGAGGAAATCGACACCACCGCCGCCGACGGCCGACTCGCCGTGGCCGGCGTGCGTGCGGCGCTTGCTCTGTCCGGCTTCTTCATGCGTCTCTCGGCATTCGACCTCGCCGTCGAACTCGGGCGACGGGCATTCGTCGCCGGCGAACTCGACGGCGTCCCCTTCGACTCCATCGCCTACTCGTTCGGCTACATCTGCGCGGAGGCGGCCAACGTCACCGACGACGTGGCCAAGCGCAAGCAGTACGTCGACGACGCCGTTGCCGCAGCCGACTGGCTCGCGATCCACGGACTCAACGAGGTCTCACGCTCGATGCTCGCCGGCGGGCTCCGCGCCGAGACCCACCATCTGGCCGGCAGGAGCAGCAGCGGTCTCGCGGACTGCGAGCACCTGTACGACGACGCCGCCGACGACCTGGTCGCGTGGCACCGCTTGGTCCGTGGAACCGACGCCCTGCTCGACGGACGACACGACGACTCGATCGCGCTGCTCGACGCGGCCATTCCCGGCCTCGAGGCGAGTAGCGACAACCACTGCGTCGTCAGGGCACTGCGGTGCCGCTCGCAGGCGCGCGTTCTCGCCGGCGACTTCGCCGGTGCCTTCGAGGACGCCACCGACCTCGCCGAGCGGGTGCGCGGGTGGCAGGTCGCACAGGTGGGTCGCTTGGCACACCAGTTGGCCGTCGCGCCGACCTCGAACGTTCGACGACCGAGCTGCGCCGGATCGCCGAGCGTCTGGCCGACGACGTCGACACCGATGCCATGACCGGTGTGTCGTCGCGTCGCTGGTTGGAGCGGCACCTCGACGAACTCGCCTCATCCGACGACTCGGGAGCCACGCTGATGCTCGACGTCGATCTGTTCAAGATCGTCAACGACACCTACGGCCACCACGTCGGCGACGACGTGCTCGGCGTCATGGGAACGATCCTGCGCGAAGAGACCGACGACGCAGCGCTGGCCCGCTTCGGCGGAGAGGAGTTCGTCGTCGTCCTTCCCGGGCGCAACGATCACCAGGCTCACGAGACCGCCGAGCGGATCCGCCGCCGGGTCGAGACCCACGAGTGGGACACGGTGGCCCCGGGGCTCCGACTGACCATCAGCGTCGGTGTCAGCGCCGGTCGCCTCTGCGACGTGCGCCGACTCCTGATCTCCGCCGACGAGGCACTCCTGGACGCGAAACGACGCGGCCGCAACCGCACCACCTCGGCACTGGCGCGCCTGTTCGATTGATGGACGTCCGCTCGACCGGTCGACTCGTCGGCATCGGCAGACTCGTGACCATGCGATCATTGAGACAGGGCCCGCTCCGATCCGTTGCCACCGGCAACGGGCCCGCTCACCGACTCCTCCTGGGCGCAGCCGCGACTGCGATCGCGCTCGCAGCATGCTCGTCGGGAACGGACTCGTCCGACGGGCTCCAGACGAACCGGACCGACGC
>JBBSOH010000374.1:0-1997 GCA_038259945.1 Acidimicrobiales bacterium | reverse complement strand
TTGACGTCACCGAAGCCCATCGAAGCCGGTGAGACCACGTGGACCAGCAGGAGCGGAACGGACATCGCAGCCGCTCCCACGAGTACGTCGAGCACGTCGATCTGCCCGCCGACCCCGAAGGACACGATGGCGGCCAGACCGCCCGCAAGCGCTGCGCCGCCGACGAGTCGATTCGGGAGGCGTCGGACGAGAATGTCGACGAGAACAGCCGGGATCATCGCGATCACGGTGATCGCCGCAGCGACCGGAACATCGGGATGCGCCACCGTCGCACCAGTCAGAACCGCCACGATCGTCACGACGACCAGCGTGAGAGTTCGGCTTCGAGCAACTGCACCACAGACGGTCCACCGGGTTGCGTCGTTCGTCGAAAGGGTGCGGATCGGGTCCGCTGCGTCGAATGTGTGCATGTCGGGAGTGGCCTCGCTCCGAGACGCTACTTGCACGCTGAAGTGCCCGATACGGGGATCGGTCCCCGGGGTCGAGACGGCATCTTCGAGTGGTGTGAACGGTCCGCTCGAAGTCGTCGAACGACGTCGAGCGGACCGGAATCGCAAGATGGAGGCAGGCACACCCGTCCAGTGGGTCGCCCGAGGGGGAAAGGGGAAATCGCAGCCACTACGGTCGCTCGAGTTCAGGCCGATCGAAGCGAACGGACGATCCACTCCAGCAACCAGGAGAGGAAGGCATAGAGGCTTCTTTCGATCTCGAAGTCGTCGTCTCCTTCCTCGTCAGACGCCGGGTCGATCCCGTCGAGTGAGTCGTCGTCGTCGCTGACGTCGAGCATCGTGCCGAGGACGACGCGCACGGCGTTCACCGATTGCATCAGTGCGATGACCTGGCCTTCGTCGAGGGTCTGCTCCTCACCCGAGGCGATGTACGCACCGACCGCCTCGATCTGGAACAAGCGACTCGCCACCAGCTCCTCACGCATCAGCCGCTGGTACTCCGCCTCCTTCTCGGCGTCTTCCTCGTCTGCATAGGCGTTCGGGAAGAGTCGTGCCAGGAGGGGGGACGTCGGCGCGTCCGGATCGTCGTCGGAGTTCAACAACGTTCGGAGTTGCCCGAGCAGGTCGGCAACCACCGCCTGCTCGTCCTCGCCGATGTTCAACGTCCAGGTCGTGACCCCACGCTTGGTCGTGGCGAAGATCGGCGGCTTGAATCGGCGCGTCACTCGTCGTGTTCCATCGTGGCCCACAACGTGTGCTCGTGCAGCCGGAACACGTGCATCTCCGCTTCCTCACGCGTCCCCGACGCCACCACGGCTCGGCCCTTCTCGTGCACGTCCATCATCAGCTCGGTCGCCTTCTCCAGCGAATAGCCGAACAGCTTCTGGAACACGTGGGTGACGTAGCTCATCAGGTTGATCGGGTCGTTCCACACGAGCACGATCCACGGACGGTCGGACGCCGTTGCGTCAGCGAGGTCCGGTTCCTGGACCTGCACCGGCTCGAGAGTGGTGGGCACGGGAGGGATTGTACGGAAGTCGCCGTCCAGAATCGGTGGACGTGAGGATCGCCCCGGGCCAGAGCGGGGTCGCGCTCACGTGGAGCGAACGCAGGTGGGCTGCGACCCGTCAGAAGTCGCGCGCTCGGAGTGACGGTTGCGCTGGCCGCGATCAACCTGGGGGTCGTAACCTGGCAGGGTCATGGCTGTCGGCTCCCGCCCACTCGTTCCCTCCCGGCTCGCTCCGGGTGGGATCGCAGCACACGCACCACGTCGCACACCCACGACCGTCGTCGGTGCGTACATCGCCCTCACGAAGCCGCGGATCATCGAGCTGTTGCTCATCACCACCATCCCCACGATGGTGCTCGCCGAGAAGGGCTGGCCGTCGACGTGGCTGGTCATGGTGACCTTCATCGGCGGAACGCTCGCGGCAGGCGGTGCCAGCGCCGTGAACATGTACGTCGACCGGGACATCGATGCGCTGATGGACCGCACGAAGAACCGTCCCCTCGTGGTCGGCATCATCGCTCCACGCAACGCCCTGATCT
>JBBSOH010000373.1:0-2011 GCA_038259945.1 Acidimicrobiales bacterium | reverse complement strand
CGGCTTCGGCGCAGGCGTTCGGGTTGGCGGCGACCCACGCGGAGATCTCGTCGACCGGAGTGAGCTGACCGCCTCGCTTCCAGTCGTTCAGGTAGACGTACGGCCACACGACCCCTCGACGCACCGACCACTCCTGGTCCGGGCACGGCGGCGAGATACCGAAGTGGACATGACACGCCCCCGACCGTCCGGTGGTGCCGATGGTCCCGAGCGCTTGGCCTGCCATGACGCGCTGGCCGACCTCGAGTGGTTCCTCGATCAGTTCGAAGTGCGCGAGGTAGTACCGCACACCGTCGTCGCCGAGGATCGCGATCGACCGTCCACCGCGCGTCGCCGGATTGTCGATGTTCGGGTCGTACCCGTTGACTCGACGGACCTCGAGCAGCGAGCCGTTGACGGGTGAGACGATGCCGTTGCCACACCCGTTCTCGAAGATGTCGGTGGCCGGATACCCCGAGTGCGTGTCACCCCACCCGCCCGCCGGCGCATGGGCGATCGGGATGACGTACGGCGTCGTCGTCGGCACGGTCGTCGTCGACACGGTCGTCGTCGGGGTGGTCTCCTCCGGGGTCGCGGCGCCGTGGGTCGTCGTCACGGGCGCAGCGGTGACCGGGGATGAGCCCGCCGTGGAGACGGGAACGGTCGCTGGGCCGACGACGGGTGTCGAACTCGTCGTCGCGATGGCAGCATCCGACACCGGGCCGGACATCGTTGGATCGGATGCCACCGGGCTGAGAGCAGGGAACGGTTCGCCGTCTGTTCCGGTCGACGAGGTACACGACGCGACGACGAGTGTGCCGCCGAATGCCAGGGCGAGAAGTCTGGCGCTCATACAATCGTGACACTCCGGGATCGGTGTGACCACCGTGACGACATGCGCGCTGTCGATTCGATCACACCTCGGCGACCGTGGCCTGATCGAGAACGTCCAGGTCGCCGCGCGTGACGAGGCGGACTGCCAGCGAGTACTCGACGAGCCGAGCTCTGCGGTTCGATGCGAGGCTGCCCACATCGCCCTGCAGACCGCGGACGCCGAGTTTGCTCAGTTTGTCGCAGACGTTGTCGAGCTTGCGGTTGAACTTGGTGACCGTCCACCCGAGCCGCCGGGCGGCCTGCCCGGAAGTCGGCAGCACCGCCGACGCTCCACCTCCCGAGGTCAGGCCTGCTTCGGCGAGCGCGAGGATCAACAGACGCTGGTCGTGGGTCAGCACGATCCGACCGATCGTGGTTGCCCCACACGAGTCGCTCACCGCATCCAGGTCGAGCGGGCTCGCTCGGAATGCGGGCTCGTCGTGACGCAGCAGGAGTTCGTAGGTCGTCGGCCCTGCCGTGAACCGGACCACTGTCTCCTCGAAGACGATCGGGAGAACGGCACCGGGGCCGAGGAACGCTTCGAGCCGTCCGAGTGGGTCGGACACCGTGGCGGCGAGTTGGTCACCGATGTTCGCGAGCAACCACACCCCACCCGGATCGGTGAGCGTGAGGAACTGGCGGTGCAGGAACTTGTTGTCGTCGACGACGAGGTCGCCCTCACGCCCGATCACGAAGGTCTCGCCGGTCGCGGGGACCATCTCGGTCCCCGCGAACTCGACGATCAGACCCACGGGCGGGTCAACCCACCGATTCGAGGGTGCAGTTCAGTTCATCACCGAAGTCGATGAGCGTGCCGGGCACGATGACCACCGGTTCGCCTCCGCGCAGACGACGGCGCTGCTGACCCGGCAACTGCACCTCGGTGCCGTTCGTCGACTGCAGATCCTCGATCAGCACCTCGCCGCCTTCGATCCGAACCTCGGCGTGTGTGCGCGACAGGCCCTGTCCCGGACCGTCGAACTTCATGATGTGCGGCAGCCCGCCCTCCACCGCCCCGGCGACCTTCGGGTTGCGTCCGATCAGGATCGAACGGTCGACGTCGACGCGTTCACCGTTCGAGAACGCGAGGACCCCGTAGACGGTCGGCGCTCCTGCGGGCATCGCGGTGTGTCCTGCCTCGGCCTGGAGGTCGTCGAGT
>JBBSOH010000372.1:0-2025 GCA_038259945.1 Acidimicrobiales bacterium | reverse complement strand
TAAGGGGGGGGCAACGACTCGACGCGGCCCGCTCCCTTGAACAAGGTCGTGTTTGTGCAGCCCGACTCGATCTAACGAGCAGTGGCCGTGATGGCGCACCCGGTGGTGGTCGACTTCGCCGCGGCCGGAACCGTGGCGAACCTGACCGATGCGGGCGTCGAGGTGGTCTACGGCCTGGTCACCGACGGCCAGGCCGGTGGCTTCGACCATTCGATCCCACGCACCGAGATGGCGATGATCCGACGCCGGGAGCAGACCGAGGCGGCCGCCAAGGTCGGCGTGACCGACCTCCGGTTCCTCGGGCACATGGACGGATCGGTCGTGGCAGACCTGGATCTGCGCCACGACATCAGTGCGGTCATCCGTGACGTGCGCCCGCAGGTGGTCATCACGCAGAATCCCATGCGCAGCCTCGACTCCACCTATGGGTCCCATCCGGACCACATCGCCACGGCCGAGGCGACCTTCTCGGCGGTCTACCCCGACGCCCGCAACCCGTTCGCCTTCGCCGGCAGACCGATCACCGACGTGGCCGACTGGTCCGTCGACGAGATCTGGATCGCGTTCGGGCCGTCCGCCGACGGAGTGGTCGACATCACCGCCCAACTCGACCGCAAGATCGACGCCCTGATGTGCCATGCCAGCCAGCATCCTGACCCGGAGGGGATGCAGGCTCGTGTGCGGACATGGTGGCAGGGAATCGCCGAGGAGCACGGTCTGCCGGCCGGATCCAGCGCCGAAGCGTTCCGGGTCGTCGACACCCGCTGACGCCGAGAGTCGCAGACGCTGACCTCGGCGCATCGTGAAGTCGGACCGATCCACCTGGTGTCGTTCACCCGATCTGACACCGAATGACCTGAACGACCACTCAGCATGACGCCAGGCTCAAGTTCTGCGCAAGATCGGTCGATGACATGACATGACTTTCAGATTTCGACGGGGTCGCAAACAGGACGACGTGATCGTCGACCGCGTGACCGGTGCGTTCAATCGCCGCCAACTCGACGCGTACGTCGCCCAGGGGATCGACACCTCGGATCAGCCGACGGCGACCCTGATGATCGATGTCGACGACTTCACCGTCTACAACGGCAAGAAGGGTGCGGCGTCCGGTGACCGAGTCCTGGAGCGCGTGTCGTGGGTGATCATGGCCACCGTTCGTACGACCGACGTCGTGTACCGCCACGGACCGTCCAGCTTCTGTGTGCTGCTTCCGGCCACGAGCGACGACGACGCACTCGCGGTGGCGGACCGCATCCGAGGCAACGTCCAGAAGATGCCGTTGCTCGCAGAATCACGCGTCACGGTGTCGGTCGGCGTGGCCACCGGCTCGGGTCGCGACCTGGCGACGACGATCGAACGCGCCGATGCGGCACTCACGGCGGGGGGCCGGACGGGGCCGAACCAGGTGTTCGCAGAGGACTCGATGTCATCCGCTCGCACGGCGTCTCGGGAAGCAACCGCCCAGGAGCCTGCACTCGCTCCCTCTCCCGTGCTGTCTCGACCGGCACCTCAGATGCCGCCTCCACCGTCGCCCGACGCGATCAGCCCACCGCCGAGCACTCCCTTCGCGCCGCCGAGCGTCTGACGCTCGAGGTGCCGCCTGTCTGCTGTCGCCGGCTCGCGCTCTAGAACAGCCAGCGATTGGGGCGGGTCGCGGAGATCAGGACGGCGTCCTCGCTGACGCATCGCGTCGCTCGGAGCATGTAGTGCTCGCCCGCAGCCATCAACTCCGCCAGGGCGAATCCTTCACTGCTGTCGCGCACGCCGAGCCCGCTGCGGACCGGGTGGATGGCTGCGATCTGGAGCCCTGCGTCCTCGGCCTCGGCATGCCACAACTGCACGAGCCCCTGGCGGAGTTCGGGATCGTCGAGCAGGTCGGAACCGTCGAGTTTGAGGGTGACGTTGGAGATGCTGACCGGCTGGATGGCGTCGAGATCGACGACGTCGCCACCCAGTTCCCCGTCGAGCATCACCACGACTGGCCCGCAGTGATGGGTCTGACCTCCGACGAAGCCGTACCGC
>JBBSOH010000371.1:0-2035 GCA_038259945.1 Acidimicrobiales bacterium | reverse complement strand
GCTCCGACCATTCGTGCAGCGGGTTGCACGATGGCCGGGCCGAGCACTGCGACACCGGCGAAGGACGCCACTGCGCCGAGGCCGACGACTCCGACGGTTCTGCTCGACAGGCCTGCGAGTAGTGCGCCGACTCCTGCGGCGGTGACGACTGCGCCGATGACGATCCGTCGACGGATACTGCCGACCGCCTCGATGGTGAGGCCGCGAAGGGCGGCAATCGGTGGGATGCGCCCGGCAGCGCGGGCAGGCAGCACGGCGGAGAGCACGGTGACGAACACCCCGAGTCCGAAGGCTGTCGCCATCGAACCCGACGAGATCACGATCGGGCCGGCGGGGAGTTCGAAGCCGAGCAATTCGATCAGCGCGCGCAGCACTTGGGCGACGCCGATGCCGGCGCCGATCCCTGCCGCTGCGGCGATCGATCCGGACACGGCTGCCTCGATCAGCACGGTGGTGGTGACCTGGCGTCGGCTTGCGCCGAGCGCTCGGAGCATCGCCATCTCCTTGGATCGTTGTGCGACGGTGATCGAGAAGGTGTTGTTGATGATGAACGCACTGACGAACATCGCGATCACTGCGAACACGAGCAGGAACGTCCGGAAGGGGCCGATCGCGCCGCTCACGCCGCCGAGGTCCTCGTCGACGAGCGCCTGACCGGTGATCACTTCCACCGCCGAACCCGTGACGTCCGATGTGGTGGCGTCGATGGCACCGGTGATCGAGTCGACGAGTTCCTCCTGGGACACGCCGTCGGCGGCGATTGCCACCACGGCGTTCGCTCGGCCCGGCTCGGCCAGGTACTGCTCGGCGGTGTCACGTTCGAACAGGACTGCTCCGCTGCCGCCTTGGGAGGTGCGGTCGCCGTAGTCGGCGATGCCGACGATGCGGAATGTGTGCGGTTCCTGGCTGGTGAGCACGACGGCGGTGTCGCCGATCGAGTAGCCGGCTGAGTCTGCAGCGGCGTGGTCGATGACGATCTCGTCGGGTCCGGCGGGCTGGTTCCCTTCGATCAGTTGGAACGGATTGAGCTCGTCGGAGGTCGACCAGTTGTAGCCGAAGGAGTCAGCGGTCGATTGATCGACGACCGGTTGCCCATCGGGGCTGACGAGTTGCGCGTAGCCGCGGATCTGCACGTCGGCTTCGGACACGTCGGGGAGGCCGGCGACGGTGTCCAGGAGTTCGGTGTCGACGAGTCGACCGTTTTGGCCGTAGTTCAGATCGATGGCTTCGGGTGCGCGAACGACGGCGTCGACGTTTTCGTTGGCGTGTCCGACGATGTCGTCGATGGTCGCCGTCAGCGTGTCGGCGAACACGAGGGTGCCTGCCATGAAGGCGACGCCGAGGACGACGGCGAATGCGGTCGACAGCATGCGCATGCGGTGCGCGACGAGGTTCTTGATCGTGAGTGCGAACATGGTCAGGTTCCAATCGTGCGGATGCGCGTCAGGACGCTGTCGGCTGAGGGGTGGTCGATGTCGTCGACGACGCGGCCGTCGCTGAGGAACACGGCGCGGTCGGCATGGGCGGCGGCGACGGGGTCGTGGGTGACCATGACGATTGTTTGCGCGAATTCGGCGACGACTCGTTGCATGAACGCGAGGATTTCGGCGCCGCTTTGGGAGTCGAGGTTGCCGGTCGGTTCGTCGGCGAAGATGATCTCGGGACGCGCTGCGAGCGCACGCGCCACGGCGACGCGTTGCTGCTGGCCGCCCGACAGTTCCGATGGCCGGTGCTTCAGTCGGTGCCCGAGTCCAACGGTGGCGACGACCTGGTCGAGCCAGGCCGTGTCGAGCTTGCGGCCGGCGAGGCGCGACGGGAGTGCGATGTTCTCTGCTGCGGTGAGGGTCGGGATGAGGTTGAACGATTGGAAGATGAACCCGATGCGATCTCGACGCAGCTGCGTGAGCTCTCGATCGGAGAGGCTGAGCAGGTCGGTGTCGCCGATCATGATCTGCCCCGAGGTCGGTGTGTCGAGCCCGGCAACGCAGTGCATCAGCGTCGACTTGCCCGACCCTGACGGTCCCATGATCGCGGT
>JBBSOH010000370.1:0-2094 GCA_038259945.1 Acidimicrobiales bacterium | reverse complement strand
TCATCCCGGCGAGGTATTCACCGCTCCCCACGATCGCGAGCACCCGCCCATCATGGCGCAGACATGCGGGTTTCGTGGGCCCGCGTCGCAGTCGAGCGCTCAGACGTGTGGGCAACAACGGGAGCGCCATCGCCACGTTTGGTCGACCCGACTGCGAAGGACGACACGGTCGCCGCGTCTGGGTGCGCGAGGGGTCAGAGGTAGCCGCGGGCGTGGGGCTCGGAGGCGGCCCCGAGTACGTCGGGGATTCCGCCTTCGGCAGCCATGAGTTCCGCGAGCGTCATCTCGCGGGCGGTGATGCCGGGCGCACGAGCCGCCACCTCGGTCGCGCTGAAGGGACCGAACTCGACAGTGGCGAGGCAGCGACCGGGACGCAGAACGGCCGGGTGGATGGCGCCGAGTGGTGCGTTGGTGGTGAACAGCACGATCACGTTCAGTTCCTGGCCGAGCAGACCGTCGCACACGTTCAACAGTCGGCTCAGTTGACCGTTGCTACCCGATCGCGCGGCACGCAGCAGGAGGTCGTCGCAGTCCTCGACCACGACCAGCTTCCAACGCTGCGGTCGGTCCGCTCTCGCATCGTCACCGATCGCGTCGGTGTTCTCGTCGGTGTCCTCGTCGATGCCCAGAGGACCCGAGGTGAGAACCTCGATCAGGTAGCCGGCGTTGGCGAAGAACGATTCGGGGTCGATCACCAGTTCCAGGTCGCACCACCCCTGCCACTCGCGCGCCAACGCTCGGATCGCGGTGGTCTTGCCCGTCCCGGGCGGTCCGTGCCACACCATCACCGATCCGCCGATCGGCCGTTCGAGCGCGACGAGGCGAGCCACCACCTCGCAAGTGGCGGCCGGGAAGTTCGACCGTGTGGATGCCCAGTCCGGGAAGTCGTGGCGGACCTCGGTGGGATGGCCCCCGAAGCGCCCGAGCGACCAGGTACGGATCTTCGTCGCTGTCGGCTCGGCGGTGCCCGGGAAACGTTCGGTCATGCGGGCGACCGCTGCGTCGAGGGACGTGACGTCGTGCGTGGCGATGTACAGCGTGATGTCCCGTCGGTCGATCAGGGCGGACAAGGCAACGCCGTCGGCGGTCATGAAGATGGTGGTGCCGAAGCCGGCGCGGTGCATCCGCACGAGCGTGAAGCCGAGCGCTTCGAGGTCGGCGATCGTGACGGACCCATCGACCCGGACCTCGGCGGTCATCGGGTAGGTGCCATCGGCGACCAGCACCCGCTGTGCCATCGCAGCCAACCCGTTGATGGCCGTTGCGTCGTCGGCGGTCCACATCAACGGCAGCCCCGGCGCGCCGAACCGCACGTCGTCATCGCCTCCGGCGAGGCGCAGATCGGTGGCCGAGGTGCTCATGGGGTCGATCATCATGGTCGATCTGAGCTCGACGTCTGCGGTGGGTTTCGCAGAACGAGCGCCACACGTCGGGTCACGTGTCGAGTCCCGCGAAGCGCAGTCGTTCGTCGACCTCGATGTCGGTCAAGCCATCGGCCGCCAGCCGACCGCGGAGCGCTACCGGCTCCTTCGTGGCGCAGATCACCGATGGCGTGACCGCCACGCCCGTATCGGGGGTGGCGCCGACCAGGCGAGCCTGCACGGTTCGCCCTTCGATTCGAGCGGCCATCGATCGATGGTGTCCGGCGAGGATCAACAGTCGGCCACGGTCGTCGGGGTAGATCAGCGGATAACGGTTGGCCCGCTGGTGCATGTCGGCGGACGTGCGGCCCGTGCGCTCCCACTCACCGGTCAGGTAGTAGGCGACGTGCGAGCGCAGCACCCAGTTCTGCGTGGCGAACAGATCCGTCGGGTCGACCTCGACGAGTCGCGGCTGTTCCGCGACGAAGCGGGCGACGACGTCTCGATCGTAGAGCGGGACCCCCTTGAGTCGGCCCGGCCTCGGCCACGGCACGACGATCTGGGAGTGACCGCCGAAGGCCCCGGCCAGCAGGTCGGCGGCTGCACTCATGGCAACCTCCGCAGCGCCTGCTCGTAGTACTCGGCACCGTGGCGTTCGAGCCACTCCGCCCGGAGCCGGGCGGCCCGCTTCGAGTCGCCGAGGCCGTCGAGCGCCGCAGCCGTGACGAGGCCC
>JBBSOH010000369.1:0-2099 GCA_038259945.1 Acidimicrobiales bacterium | reverse complement strand
GTCTCGCTCCACGCCGCGAACGACACGTTGCGCGACGAACTCGTCCCGCTCAACAAGCGGTACCCGATCGACACGCTCCTCGACGCGTGCGCGGAGTACCTCGAGGTGAAGAACCGTCGTGTCAGCTTCGAGTGGGCGATGATCGACGGGGTCAACGACCGTCCCTCCGACGCGGAGGAACTCGCCGCACTGTGCTGGAAGATCCGTCCCAGTGCGCACGTCAACCTCATCCCACTGAACCCCACACCCGGCTATCCCACCAAGGGCACACCGCTGAAGCGCGTGTACGAGTTCCGCGACCACCTCGAGAAGCTCGGCGCCAACGCCACGGTGCGACGCAATCGCGGTACCGACATCGACGCGGCGTGCGGCCAGCTCGCGGCCGGACAGGCCGTGCAGGTCACCCGCAAGAAGCGACAGCTCCCGGTCGATCAGCCGTCGGCGTAGGTCGGGTTCGCCACGGCCAGTCGTGCGGCGACATCGGCGGCGAGCACCTTGCGGACGTCGTCGAGGCGATCGTCGAGCGATCCGTCACGGATCGCCGTGGCCAACTCGACGTCGTCGACCATCTCGAGCGACGCCAGCCGTTCACGGTGTCGACCGTGTTGGGCGTCGCCCGCCAGGATCTCCCGCTCCACCATCGCCAGCACGTTCGCCGCGACCCGGGCGTGGAACTTGGTGCGACCCTGCGTGGTGGGCAGGAGGTCTCGTTCGATCCATTCCCGCACCGATTCGACGAGTTCGGCAGCGGTCGGCGTGCCGTGCAGACTCATGTTCGCGACTCCGTCAGCGTGAGCAGGTCGTGCTCGTTCTCGCAGACCCGTCGACCGACTGCGGCGAGTTCGTGGCTGCGAGCCGCACCGCTCAGGTGCACGTTCGCCTGGAGGATGCACATGATCGCCCACTTCCAGGTGCCGAGCACCTCCCACCATCGCACGGCGTCCGGGTCGACCGACCGGCCACCCGCCCCTTCGTAGGCGGCGAACAGATCGTCGTACTCGCCGAGTCCCGCCACCGGCGGAGCCTGGCCGAAGCGCCACGCCTTCACGCACAGCCACCCCAGGTCCTCCATCGGGTCGCCGATGTGGGCGAGTTCCCAGTCGATCACCGACCGCAGCCCGTCGGGTCCGATGATCATGTTGCCGAGTCGGAAGTCGCCGTGCACGACACACGGTTCCTCGCTCGGTGGCACGTGGTCGATCAGCCAGCGTCGGACGAGTTCGAGCATCGGGTACGGCTTGTCGAGCGTGTCGAGCACCTCGGTGTAGTACGCGATCTGATCGGGCCGATCGAGCGCAGGGACGGCGTCGACGTCGATCCGGTGGACCGCGGCCAGGGCTGCTCCGAACTGACCGGCGAGCATCGGCCGGGCGGCCGCATACTCGTGGTCACGTTGGATCTTTCGGGCGATGGTCTCGCCGTCGACGGCCTCGACGATCATCGAGGCGATGCCGTCGGTCCCGGGGTCGCCGGGGTCGGCGCAGAGCAGTGCGGGAACGGGCACCCCGGAGGCGCCGGCGGCGGCGAGTACGGCGGCTTCGATCATCATGTCGCGCTCGTCGCCGGCTCGCTGGCGCTGCACGATGCGTGCGATCCCGTCCGCCCGGAAGCGCCAGGTCTCGCGAGAGGCGCCACCCGACAGTCGGGTCAGGTCCGTGATCTCGGCATCGTCGAGCAGTGCGCTCAACCGTGCTTCCAGGTCCTGCGACATCGCTGTCGAGCCTGGCAGATCAGCAGCCGGCGGCGCGAACCGTGGGATACGGGTTGACGGCCTGACCTCCACCAGGGTGCACCTGGAAGTGCAGGTGCGGAGTGGAGAACTTCGCGTTCCCGGTGTCGCCGTTGTAGCCGATGAGTTCACCCTGGAAGACTCGGCGGCTTCCGCCGACGTAGCTGTCGAGGTGGGCGTAGTAGTAGCGGTTGCCGTTGTCACCGACGAGGGAGACGGCGTTGCCACCGAGACGGTTCGACTTGAAGGTCACCACGCCACCGATCACCGCATAGATCGGCAGACCACGCGGGGCGATCATGTCCACGCCCTCGTGACGACGGCCGCCAGAGCGGGCGGCGCCCCACGTGTCCCCGTAGGCCGAACCCGG
>JBBSOH010000368.1:0-2114 GCA_038259945.1 Acidimicrobiales bacterium | reverse complement strand
GACGTGAGCGTGACGGCGCCGAAGGTGGTGACCATGGCCACGTCGGCGGCGTCGCGACCGCGACCGATGATCGTGCGCCCGATGCGGTGCTCGTTGTTGCGCGGGTCGTACGTGTACCACCGGTCGCCGATGTAGACCTCCATCCAGGCGCAGAAGTCCATCGGCGAGCCGGGATCGGGCACCCCGATGTCGGGCAGGTACCCGAAGACGTATCGGGCCGGGATGTTCAGGGCACGACACAGGGCGATCGCGAGGTGGGCGAAGTCGCGGCACACACCGTGCCCGTCACGTAGAACGTCGGCGGCAGTGGTGGTCGGTGACGCCACGCCGTAGTCGAACCCGATGCGGTCGTGGACCCACTGCGTGATCGCCCGCACGCGGTGGACCCCGTTCATGTCCGGCACCACGCCCCCGAACTGTTCGAGGGCGAACGATGCGAGTTGGTCCGACTGGCAGTATCGGCTGGGGAGGAGGAAGGCCAGTGCCTCGTCGGGCAGATCGGCAGGGTGAAGTTCCCGCGCGAAGTCATCGTGATCGTCGGGCGTGCCGGTCGCGTCGACGGTGGCGGCGAACTCCAGGTCGACCGTGCCGACCGGAAGCGTGAGTCGACGACAGCGGTTCGCGAACAGGTCGCGATAGGTGCTCGATGCAACAGCGGGCTGGATCGAGAAGGACGCGTTGCTCACCCGCGACTCCTCTTCGATGTTCGGTTCGACGAGGACCACGGCGTGCGTGGGCTCGTTCACCTCGAATCGGAAACGGCAACCGATCGAAATCTCCACGGCTCCACCCTGCCACAGGTTCGCCCTTCTCAAACGTCCGGCACGTGTCGAGCGTGTGAAGGTGCACGCCACGGGTTGATCGAGGCCTGAGGTCACACCCGTGATCAACTGGCCGGATGCACCCGACATGGCCGGATCACGCGTTAGCGTGTCCCGCAGAGCGCGTCACAGTGGTGTGCTCGAAGCGAAAGTGAAACCCAATGCAAGGCACCGTAAAATTTTTCAACAACGAGAAGGGCTTCGGCTTCATCTCACGCGAGGGTGCGGATGACGTGTTCGTCCACCACACCAACATCGCGGGAGACGGCTACAAGTCGCTCGACGAAGGCCAGACCGTCGAATTCGACATCGGTCAGGGACGCAAGGGCGACGAAGCCCAGAACGTCCGGGCCATCTGATCAATCAGACTCTGAACTCCAGAGTCTGAGCAACGCCGCCGACCTCCGGGTCGGCGGCGTTGTGCGTTTTCGCCACGACCGGTCGAGCGTGCCGGTTCAACTCGCACGCGAGGCGAGGTCGTGCGGACCCGAGGAGAGGTAGCCCTTCGCCTCTCGGATCGCCACACCCCACGGAGCGAGCAGCGTGACGAGCTCTTCGGCGTCGTCGCCGAGCGCATCGACGACGGGACGCATCATCGAGTCGGTGTCGACCTCGACCTGCTCGCGGGCACCACGACCGGAGTCGGTGAACGCTCCGGCGGCGTCGAGGAGCCCACGTGATCGGAGCCGTTCCTCCGCGAGATCGAAGTCGTCGTCGCTCCAGGCCCGGGTGCGTGTGTAGCTGCGCAGCGGGAGACCCCAGTAGAGCTCTGTGAGCAGCCCGATCTGAACGGCGTCGAATCCGCCGCGAATCCATGCGGCGGTGTGGGAGTCGCCCCGGAACTCGCGCAGCAGGTCGCCACGACGGAAGATCGTGCCGAGCGGATGATCGGGGTCGGGGAGTGCGGTGATGCCGGCCGCGAGCGGGCGGCCCTCCACCCGGAGCCCATCCGTTGCCCGCACCAGCAGTTCCTCCACGCGATCCCGTCCGTCTGGTTCCGCTCCGAGGGTTCGCTCCAGTTGGCCGAGCGCGCCGCGATCACGCGCATCGCAGACGGTCGGGGCATCGGTGACGGACCAGCCGAAGTCGACCGACGGGACCACCGCCGCCGGATTGAACACGGCGAACGCTGAGGCGACCACCTCCCCGCGCACCTGGCCGAGGAGCGAGCCGCGACTGGTGAAGTAGGCGGGTCCGTCCGGCAGCGCGACGCCGTCGGCCTCACGTGCGGACTCGGCGAATCCGAGAGCGGCATAGGCGGCGTGCCCTTCGGGCGAGAAGTACACCTGGCCG
>JBBSOH010000367.1:0-2116 GCA_038259945.1 Acidimicrobiales bacterium | reverse complement strand
TTCGCGCCGGTCGTGAAGGCCGGACCATCGTGAAGGTCACACCGGTCGTGAAGGTCGCGCCTGTCACTGGTGCATGCTTGCCGAAACACCGCTCGACTGGGTGTGCATCGGCAGGCCAGCTTGCGTTCTACGCTTGTGGGCAGGTGGAACTCTCCACCGCAATCGTGGCATTCATCTCGTCGGACTCGGGTCGACCGCACTCGAACCGCCCCGAATCCCGATCGGGTCGGTCGGGATTGACGGTAGCGTTCTGGACATGTCAGCGACCGTTCGAATCCCCACCACCATGCGTCCGATCACCGGCGGCGAGAAGCAGGTCTCGGTCGAACCCGGCACCCTCGGCGACGTGATCGCAGCGCTCGAAGCCGCACACCCGGGCCTGGGTGATCGTCTGCTCGACGAGGAGGGCGCTCTGCGCAAGTTCGTCAACGTGTTCGTCGACGACGACGACGTGCGCTACCTCGACGGCCTCGACACCGCTGTGGCCGACAACATCACCGTGTCCATCATCCCCGCAGTCGCCGGCGGCTGATCCGGCGCCGGCGGCTGAACTTCAGTCGGTGTCGCCGGTGACGCGGTTCTGAGCGTCGTCGACCATCGTGCCGTCGAAGATCGTGTCGTCGACCTCGGCGTCGTCGATCGCCAGCCACACGAACACGCCGGCCAGCGCAGCGACCATCGGGACCAGCACGAACACCCACAGTTGGCCGATTGCGTTCGGGTCGGTGTCGGAGAAGATCGCCGAACCGATCGAGCGAGCGGGGTTGATCCCGCCGCCGTCGACGTCCAGCAGGACGAGGTGCGCCAGCGCATAGGCGCCACCGGTGAACAGGGCGATCGAGGCCGTCGACAGGCCCTTGCTGATCGACGAGAGCAGCACGACGACCACCATCACGCCGAAGACCAGTTCGGCCGAGATCACCGACCCGAGCGCACCGAATCCGCCGCGGTCCCATCCGTTCGCGCCACTCTGGGAGCGAGTCAGGTCGTCGATGCCGAAGATCAGCGCGCCGCCCAGGATTCCGCCGGCGATCTGACCGATCCAGTCGCCGACTGCCTCGCGTGGTGAGATCTCGCGCACGAGGAGCAACGCACACGTGAACATCGGGTTCGCGACGGCGCCGAGGACTCCGATCGCGATGGCGATCGCCAGACCGAAGGCGATCGCCGCGCCGAGGTCACCGACGCCGCCGCTGGTCAGCGTGAGCACACCGGGACCCGCGAGCATCACGAGTGTCGTGGCGACGAGTTCCGTCGACACGTTGCGGACCATCGACGCATCGGCAGCATCGACCTCGTGCCCGCCGCCGCCTGGTGCGTCGGCATCGGGATCGAGCGCGATGTCGCGTTCGACGCCGAACAGGGTGGACGCCGCCTCGGTGCCGGGTGGCGGCAGCACGCTCTCGCTCATGGCGGTCACCGTACATCGCCGACACCCCTCGAATGATTCCGCGGCTTCGTCCCTGGCGGGGTGGTCGGGCGGATCGATCGGGCTCCGTAGGCTGACGACGTGTTGGGTCTCGTCACAGCCGAGGTGGCCGCCGCCCTCGATCCGGATCTCGTCCCGCTCGGTGCAGCGATGAGGGAGCGTCTCGGAGACGACCGAGTCCGGATCGTGGCCTGGGACGACGCCTCCGTCGACTGGTCGACCTTCGACGCCGTGATCATCCGGTCGACGTGGGACTACACCGACCGACTGGCCGAGTTCCTCGACTGGGTCGCTCGGGTCGATGCCGTCACGGCGCTGATCAACGACGCCGACGTGATCCGCTGGAACACCGACAAGCGATACCTGTCCGACCTCGAAGCGGCGGGACTCGACACTGCTCCGACCGTGTTCGTCGATCCGGGAGACGCTCCACCCGCCGTCACCGGGTTGCATGTGGTGAAGCCGACCGTGGGTGCGGGTTCGAGCGGCGCACGTCGTTGCGAACCCGACGAGGTCTCGGCCCACGTGGCGCTGCTGCACTCGGAGGGCCGCACGGCCATGGTGCAGCCCTATCTGGACCGACTCGACGAACTCGGCGAGACCGCACTCTGTTTCGTCGCGTCTCCCCAGTCGGGCGCTCTCGTGTTGTCCCACGCCTTCCGCAAGGGCGCCATCCTCACGTCGACG
>JBBSOH010000366.1:0-2139 GCA_038259945.1 Acidimicrobiales bacterium | reverse complement strand
GGGGTGGCGGTGCGCGGGTTCCCCCTTCCCGTTCGTGCCGTGGGGTCACTGTGCCACTTCCTCCTCGGTGGTCGTCCCCCCGGCCGTGGGGGGCCCACGAGTCGCAGGACGTGGAAAGCGAGAACCGTCAGCGACCGGTGCGGGTTGCCTGCCAGGCAGCTTCGGCCACACCGAGTTCGGTTGCCGGTTCACCGTCGTCGATGTATTCGAGCAGCATCGCCCGCCACGGACCGCGAGCGTCGAGCTTGCCGAGGATCGCGCTCACGCCCCAGATGACGCGATCGAGGATCACGAAGCTGGGTGGCATGTTCAGCTTCTCGATCACCGGACCGTGTGGGCCCTGCACGTCGAAGATGGTGGAGAGCGTCTCGCGCATCCACTCTCGCGTGAAGGTGAACTCGTCGCTGAGATATGGCGTGTACGGACTCGACACGTAGTCGTAGACCAGCTGCGCGTCGAGCCCGTGCCCCGACCCGAGGAACCCGGAGTGTTCCATCCGACGGACGAGGACTTCGGGGTCACGATCGACGATGATCGCGTCCATCGCCGGCTTGAGCGTCTCCCACTCGTTCGGCGCCCACCGCTTGACGAGCCCGTAGTCGAGGAAGCTGATGCTCCCGTCACGGTGGAACCGGTAGTTGCCGGGATGTGGGTCGCCGTTGAAGATGCCGTACCGGTGGATCGCGTTCTGCGAGAACCGCCAGAGGACCTCGGCCGACAACTGCTTGGTCGCGTCGCTCGCCGTCGTACGGAACTCCTCGAACGACAGACCGTCGATCCACTCGGTGGTCAGGAGGCGTGCGGTGGAGTACTCGGGGACGAGTTTCGGGATGCGCACCCACGGGTGGCCGGCGAAGCGCTGCTCGAACTCGGCGACGTTGCTCGCTTCGAGTCGGTAGTCGAGTTCCTCGCGCATCCGGCCGCGCAGTTCGTCGACGAGGCCCTTCGCGTCGAGGCCCTTGAGCATCATGGACGAGAACATCGCGTACATCACCTCGGCGGCGTCGAGGTCACTCTCGATCGCATCCTGCACGCCGGGGTACTGGACCTTCACGGCCACGTCGCGGCCGTCCGGGGTGACCGCGCGGTGAACCTGGCCGATCGACGCCGCAGCCACCGGCATGTCGGTCCAGTCGAGGAACACCTGCTCGGGCGGCCGACCGAGATCGCCTCGCACGACGTCGGCGGCGAGCGACGGTGCCATCGGCGCGGCGTCGGCCTGCAGCGTGGCGAGCGCCGCCTGGGCCTCGTCGGGAAGCGCTTCGAAGATGAACGAGATGAGCTGGCCCGCCTTCATCAGCACGCCTTTCATCTCGCCGAGTTCCTTGGCCACGTCCTCGGCGGTCCGGATGGCGAACTGCTCGTCGAGTTCGGCCCGACGCTCCTCGGCGCTGCCGATCCCGCGGACCCGAGTGACGGCGTAGCGAGCCGAGTTGCGCGCCGTGAGCTTCCAGATCTTGGCCGATCGTCCGAAGCGGTTGGTGATGGGCGACGCGACGACCCGATCACGAGCCGCATCCGTGGCCAGACGGGCCTGGGTGCGAGCGTCCTTGCCCGCCGTCTGAGCTGCGGCTGCGAGACCGGCGGCGAGCGCCACGATGGACGCCATCGACGCGACGGTCCGCTTCTGCATCAGGCCCGCCGCGCCAGCGGGTCGGCTGCGAGGACGTCGGCAGGGATCGCCTCGCCGGTGACCTCGTCGGTCCAGTACGTCCCGTCGGCGAGTCGTGCGAGCGCCGCCTGCACGCCGTCGAGATCGGCCTCGATGCCGACCAGATCGATCTCGTCGGGTCGATTTCCGTCGCCGACGTTCGATTCCACCGGTTCCGTGGTGGTGGTGTTCTCGGTCGGTTCCGCCGGATCGGTCGCGGGCCAGCCGTCTGATGCGGCCCGATCGTGCACGGTCGGGTCGTCGACGGCTTCGTTCACCGGCGTGACGCTATCTGCGGCAGCGGGCCGCTCCGGAACCGTGTCGATCGCACGACGGCGCGAGCCCGGCGCTTCGTGATGGCCGGTGCCCGATCGCGGCCTAGCCTGACCGGGTGCCACTCGAGAACGTCACGTCCAGCGCGCAGACGTCGCCGCTGTTGGCGCTCTCGACCAGCGAATCCGACCGGACACGCATCGAGTCGGCCATGC
>JBBSOH010000365.1:0-2142 GCA_038259945.1 Acidimicrobiales bacterium | reverse complement strand
TGGATCTCGGGACACAGGTCGCGGACGGCACAACAGGCGTCGGGGTGCCGATTCCCGACCGCGGATGCCAGGAACGTCGGGTCGATCTCGGAGCCACGCTGTCCTGGTATCGCCACGGCCGCACCGACCCCACCACATGGATCGATCGCATCGGGAGCGGTCCACTGGCCACAGGTCGGTTCGTGCGCGCGACGTGGACACCCGATGGACCCGCCACGGTGCAACTCCGTTGGTCGAGCGGCACGGCTGTCGACGCGGACGCATGGGGGCCGGGGGCGGCGTGGCTCCTGGCACGGGTGTCCCACATGATCGGCGAATCGGACCCCGGCGACGCGACACTGGAGTCCGACGGCCACCCGGTCGTGGCCGCCGCGGCTCGGGCGAACCGGTTCGTCCGCTTCGGGGCGAGCGGCACGCTGTACCACGAGCTGTTGCCGGTGATCCTCCAACAGCGCATCACCGCCATCGAGGCGAAGCACCAGTGGACGGTCCTGTGCCGGGAGTTGGGCGATGACGCTCCGGGCCCCTTCGCGGGTCTGGTCGTCCCACCAGCACCCGATGTGTTGCGGCGCCAGCCGAGTTGGTGGTTCCACCCGCTGGGCGTCGAGCGAAAGCGGGCGCAACCGATGATCGAAGTCGCCCGGCACGCGTCGAAGTTCTGGGACTGGGCAGAGCTCGAAGCGGCAGAGGCCGCCCGACTCCTGCAGCTCATCCCCGGTGTCGGAGTGTGGACCACAGGCTGCGTCACGGGTCCGGCGATGGGCGACGTCGACGCGGTTCCAGTGGGTGACTTCCACGTCAAGAACATCATCGGCTGGAACCTCGCCGACGAGGCCCGTGCGACCGACGAGCGTATGCTCGAACTGCTTGCGCCCTACGAGGGCCGTCGCGGCCGTGTCGTACGCGCCGTCACGGCCCATGGTCGCGGCGCACCGAAGTTCGGACCCAAGCAACGCATCGTGTCGATGTCGCGCTGGTGAACACCAGACCCTCACGAGAAGCCACCGATGACCGACACCGTTGACGAGAGCACCCTGGACGACAACACGTCCGTCGAGAGCCTGCCTCCTCCTGCACCCGATGCCGAACCGGCGTCGTCGACGCCGAGCGAATCGCCCGCTGCCGAGGAGATCGATGTCGAGGAGATCGATGTCGACATCGAAGAACTCCGCTGGCGTCGTGCAGTGATCGTGGGCCTGATCGCTTACGTGGTGTCGCGCCTGTGTGTCCTCGGCGGTGCGATCGTCCGGGCGTCACAGGTCACCATCGACGCCCGCCAGGACGGTGAAGCCGAGGAGAGCGCACTCAGCCTGATCACCGGGGTGTTCACGTCGTGGGACGGGCGGTGGTACCTCGAGTTGGTCCGCAACGGCTACCCGGACGGCATCCCGGCGAACATCACCTACGAGCAGACCGAGGCGCGCGCTGCGTTCTTCCCCATGTTCCCCGGGGCCGTCCGTGTGCTGGATTCGGTGTTCCCCGGCGGTGACACGGCCGCTGCTCTGTTCCTGAACTTCGTGTTGGGCGGCATCGCTGTCGTGCTGGTCGGCCTGCTCGCACGACGCATCTTCTCGGCGTCGGTGGCGGCGCGTGCAATGGTGCTGTTCGCTGTCTTCCCGGGATCGTTCGTCCTGTCGTTCGCCTACTCCGAAGCGCTGTTCATCGTCTTCGCTGCGTCCTGCCTCCTGCTCCTGTACGACGAGCAGTGGCTGCTCGCCGGCCTCGCCGCAGCGTTGGCGACTGCAACCCGTCCGAACGGCGTGGCGATCGTGTTCGCCTGCCTGGTGGCGTCGGCGATCGCGATCAAGACCAAGCGGCAGTGGTCGTCGTTGCTGTCGGTGCTGCTGGCACCGCTCGGTTTCATCGGTTTCCAGTTGTACGTCGACGATGTCGCTGGTGAGCGCGGGGCCTGGTTCCGCGTGCAGACCGAGGCGTGGTCCGAGGGCACCAGCTTCGGGGCGACGGCCGTGGAGAACACGTTCAGTTTCATCACCAGCCCGTTCGATTCCACCGCCGATGCGCTCACCGTCCTGTCGCTCGGAGCGCTCGCACTCATGGCGTTCGCAGCGTGGAAGAAGCGGCTGCCGCTCCCCTGGGTCGCGTTCAGTGTGGTCATCGTCGCCCTCATGCTGATCCCCGAGA
>JBBSOH010000364.1:0-2223 GCA_038259945.1 Acidimicrobiales bacterium | reverse complement strand
GCCGACTACCTCGCCCTCTCGAACCCCGGCGTCCTTGCGTCCAACCCCGACGAGATCGTTCTCGTGAAGGAACCCGGTCGGGCCCTCAACCAACGCGACATCGAACGGGCCATGAACGCTCCCGTCAACACCGTCATCGAACTCGACCCAGTCATCGCGCGAAGCGTCGACGCCGGCATGTTCCTCGGCCACCGCGGCCTCGAACGAGCGACCAGCAACATCACGAACCCCGACATCACACCTGACCGTCTCCCCGAACCAGAAATCGACTACGGCATGCGCTGGAACTCGAACACCGCCGACGGCAGCTTCCGCGTCAGCTACAACCCCGGCACCCACCAACTCACCGCCACGAACAACGTCACACACAGCACCGAGATACTCGGCCGCTACGACGACATTGCGTCGGTCGACCGTGCCCTCGAAGGATGGGCCGACAAGCACAACGATGCCGGTGGCCTCGACTGGCTCGAAGAACAAGTCGGCGTCGACGCACCCGACTTCGACGGACCCCGCCTCACACCGGTAGCGGCTCGCCTCGCGCCGCCGCCCCCAACTCACGACCTTGGAATCAGCCTCGCATGAACGACGCACACGACGACTTCGACCGTCTTGCCATCAGCGCCGGAATCCCCGACATCCCGCGCACATGTCGGCCCCTGCGCGCAGACGACGTCATGCAGCGATCCAGCGAGCTGGTTCTCGTCGACCAAGACGACGCAGACCCCGGACCGAGCACGATGGTGTGCGGTTTCGGGACCGGCTTGTGCAAAGCGAGGAGTGGCTGGAGCGAGACGCTCATTCTCGTACTGGACCGCACACCCGAAGTCGCTGAGGTGTTCGACCCAGGTCCCGGCCGCACACTCGAGATCAGCTGGTCGCTCGGCACCGTTTCGGTCAACGGTCCGGTGGTCGTGTTCTGCTCAATCGCCACACAAAGCGACAGCGACCGTTCGCCACGACGGTTCACGATCATCATTCCGCCCATCGCCGCCTTCGTCGCCGAGTTCGCCGACGCCGATGTCTTCGCGCTGACCCTCCTCGACGAAGACGACGACGGAGAAGAAGACGCCAACCTGATGTGGTTCGTCGAGAACGATCCAGGTACGTGGGCGGCGTTGCCACCCCACGCGTGAGTCAGAGACCCAGGTCCATACCGGACCCGGCGTCGAGGTTCGTCAACGGCGCGGCATCAACGCCAACAACAGCGGACCGGTCGAACACCGATGTCCACTCGTCAGTGACTGCCGCCCAGTCCGACAGATCCATCCCGTCCGGTGGAACCACGTTGTCGACGTCGACGATGCCACGCTCGGCGAGCAGCCCAATCAGTTTCGTTGCGCCCTTCGCGCCCGACTCCGACACGTCGCTGTCGAAACACACTGCGACCGCGACGTCGTTGTCACGCACGAACCCGGCAATCGCATCAGCGACTCGGCCGTCGGGGTACATCGAACCCAACACCGCGACGGACGCGAACCCGGCCTGCGCTGCGGTGAGAGCGTCTGGTGCTCCCTCGGCAACGACGAGCACACCGCGGCGGGCCTCGACCGAGTCGGGCACCGACGTCCACGCGACACGCGGGTTCGCGGCGTGTCGGCGCGACGGGTTGTCGTACTTGTCGCGACCCGCCGGCGGGTCAAGGAATCGGGCCTGGAAGTAGGCGACGTTGCCGGCACGGTCAACGGCCGGGAACACCGCTGCCGGCCACCCGCCTGGCAGCCCCTTCGGCCGCGGCAAGAACCGCCGGCCCGGATCTGCGCCGACCTTGTTGGCCCGCAACACGTCGTCACCCAAGCCCCGTTGGTTCAACCAGTCGTGCACGGCCCGTCCCGATCCAGTCCACAGCAGCTTCTCGCAGCGCTGCACGTACTCGACCGCCTCGCGGGCAGGCTGGCCGACAGGACGCGACTCCGGTGCGGCACGGCGCGGCAGCACCTCAAGATGCGCGTGGTTGTCGTTCAACCAGCGGATCGCTGCACCTACCGGCATTGACCGTGCCGCCATCACCGCGTCGATCGCCGTGCCCGACTCGCCACCTGACCAACACCGCCACCGCTGCGTCCCCGACGAATCAACCGACACTTTCACCGACGGGCGCGCATCTTCATGCGTCGGTGACGGGCAACGCCACTGCCGACCCCTCCCCTGGCCCTCGCCGGGTGACAACCCGTCCAACACCGCCACCAAGTCGACCCGGGCCAAGAGATCGTCACGCCCGAT
>JBBSOH010000363.1:0-2231 GCA_038259945.1 Acidimicrobiales bacterium | reverse complement strand
CGCGTGGGAATTCGGGGCGAAAGTGCCCATCCGGCTGTCGGGTAAGGGGGGGGGGCTGCTCATCCCCGCAGCCATCAGACTCATCGCCGTGCAACGACGCGACGTCGTCTGAACCTCGATCCACCGATCATCTGATGAGGTAGTGGTCCGCGTATCCGCGTGAGAGGTCTCCTGAGCTGGGACGACTGACGTCTCTTACCTCGTCCCGCCATCGCAGTTCACGGTCAGCTCGACTGGGAACCAGATTCGGGTTCAACAAGCGAACGAATCGCATTTGCGTGGGACGGCGACGACGAAGGCGACCGCATCACCGGTCGAGGGCGGGCGTCGGTGGACGACGCCGACCATCTCCTCGGCCACATCTACTTCCACCTCGGCGACGATTTCGGGGTTCCGGGCGGTCCGTGAACCGGAAGCCTGATGGCATCAGCGTCCGAAGACGAACCCACCCCCGGCCGCTTGCTGAAGCAGTCCGTCTGGCTTGATGAGAGGTGGCGCCGCAGTGAGCGCATGATCTTGCGAAGCCAGCAGCTGATTCACCACCGACCTCGATGCTGCGCGCCTCGGCGACATCACTCGCGACGACTACCTGGGTCAGCGGCCCGCTCACCTTCCGCTACTGCGATCACCACGTCCAGCGAGGCTTGCTAACGTGATCTCATGACGGCACCCGCACGACCAGTGTTGGCCGAAGCACTCGACCTCTCGGAGACCGAACGCGCCGACATTGTCGATTGGGTCAGCCTCGGCCGACGAAGGGCATGGCGCTGGCCATCACTGTGAGCGAG
This sequence comes from Acidimicrobiales bacterium, assembly GCA_038259945.1. Classification (GTDB taxonomy): domain Bacteria; phylum Actinomycetota; class Acidimicrobiia; order Acidimicrobiales; family Ilumatobacteraceae; genus Ilumatobacter_A. Next base: position 1,443 of record JBBSOH010000363.1, on the reverse strand, counting down.
AGCACATTGGCTTCAGGGGGCAGGCCAGCCATGTAGACGACGCTCCGTGCGACGTTGTCGACAGCCATCGTCGGCTCGCCCAGCATCGTCCCGTTTGCCTGCAGCACACCGGCGGCCATCTTGTCGCCCATGTCGGAACTCGCATTGCCGATGTCGATCTGACCGACCGAGATCCCGATAGCCCGTCCGTCGAGCGCCAGCGACTTGGTGAGCCCCGTGATGGCGTGTTTGCTCGAGGTGTACGGCGCCGAGAACGGCCGGGGCGTCACGGACGAGATCGATCCGTTGTTGATGATGCGGCCGCCCTGTGGATCCTGGTGGCGCATCACGGAGAATGCGGCGCGTGCGCAGATGAACGACCCAGTGAGGTTCACGTCGATCAGGTCACGCCATGCAGCGACCGACAGTTCGTCGATCGGTACGGCCGGCGCAGCGATTCCTGCATTGTTGAAGAGCAGGTCGACGCGCCCGAACCGTTCGACGGTCGCCGCGAAGAGCGCGTCGACGCTCAGCTCGTCCGCAACGTCCGCCACGACGCCGAGTCCGTCGCCTGCGAGCGCGTCGACCGTCTCGTCGAGCGTCACCTGGGTTCGGCCGGCGACGACGACGGACCATCCCTCGCGACTCAGTGCGAGCGCAACGGAACGTCCGATCCCGCGCCCTCCTCCGGTGATGACGGCAATTCGGGTCATGATCTCGGTGCTCCTGTGCTGTGTCGACGAGAGGCGTGCCAGGGTTCGAGCCAGGTCAGGCCCGAGTCGATGTCGCCACGGGGCGTGTATTCGGCGCCGAACGGTTGGTCGTAGCCCATCGCTGCGATGTGCGGCAGGAGGATTGCGTAGTCGATGTCGCCACCGACCGGTTCGCCACGATCGGGGAACGCTGCGATCTGGATGTGGCCGATGTGGTCGACGACACGATCGATCACCGACTTCACGTCGCCGTGCATCTTCGCCGTGTGGAAGCAGTCGAGCATCAGCTTCAGGTTCGGCGCGCCGACGGCGTCGATCGTCGTGACGCCCGCGTCGGCGTCGACGAGGTGATAGTCGTCAGCGACGCTCGTGTTGAGCGGCTCGATCAGCACGGTGCATCCAACCGATGCAGCCCGCTCGGCGGCGTAGGACAGATTCGCCCTGTACGTGGCTTCCGCTTCGGCGGTGCGGCCGCTCCGACCGGCGACGACGCTCACCCGAGGGCAGCCGATCGCGACGGCATAGTCGATCGCCTCGTCGATGAGGCGACGGGCCTCGACCTCTCGACCCGGGATCGCAGCGACACCGAGATCGCCGTCTCGGGACCCGATACGGGTGTTCATGGTCACCATCGACAGGCCAGTGTCGGCGAGCGCGGCGCACACCAGCTCGACGGGTTCGTCGTAGGGCATGTGGCATTCGACGGCGTCGAAGCCCGCAGCATGAGCGGACCCGATCGCGTCGGGCAGTG
>JBBSOH010000362.1:0-2233 GCA_038259945.1 Acidimicrobiales bacterium | reverse complement strand
GGATCGGCGGACGGGACGCAAGAAGTTCGCTCAGGAGTCGGCGGATTTCGAGGTCCATCTGGTCGCATGGCGAGCCCGCATCGACGACGCTCTGTCGAGAGAACGCATCGAACGGTTGCGATCGGCACCCGATCTGGCCGACCTGAGTCGCCGGGCGACACTGCGCACCGTGCAGCTGTGGGCACGGGGGCGAGCCGCCCCGGACTTCCTCCGGCTCCGCGTTGGACTCGGCGAGGCTGCACCGTCCATCGAACCAGACGTCGGCGACCAGGGCGACGACGAACTGCTGGACAAGGCCCGTGCAGCGCTCGTCGGTTCCGACACCATTCACGACGTCCCGATCACGATCGACCTCGCCCGGGACGGGATCTTCGGGCTCCACGGGCCGAGTGACCTCGTGGCCGGTGTGGCGTCGTCGATGATCGTGCAGGCAGCATGTCTGCACAGTCCGGAGGACCTGACGATCGCCGTGGCAGTCGACGGGCATCGCCCGATGGCGTCATGGCTCAAGTGGCTGCCGCACCTGCGGATGGTGACCTCTCCGCTCGGCGGTTCCCATCTGGCGACCGATCTCGCCGAGGCCGACAACCTGATCGGGCGCCTGCTCGAGGTGGCCGAGTTCCGTGTGGAGGAGACGCCGGGAAACAGCCGGATCGACCGCCGCTGGCCGTGGATCCTCGCCGTCGTCGACGCCACGCTGGAGCCCGACCCGGCCGACGTCGCCCGACTCCTCGACCTGTGTCCGGCAGCCGGGATCAGCGTTGTCTGGATGGCCGAGAACGCCGCCGCGATCCCGCGCCAGGCGACCGAGGTCCTCGTCGCCGGCCACGGCCCCAGCGCGTCGCTCGTCGGAACGATCTGGTCGACCGATCCGCGACTCGAGGATCGAGAGATCGAGGTGGAGCAGATCCGCCTCGACATCGCCGAACGTGTCGCCCGGGCGCTCGCTCCACTCCGCGATGCCTCGGCAGCGTCGCTCGCGAGTTCCATCCCACGTGTCGCCCCGTTGCTCGACGTGCTCGGTGTCGGCACGCCCACCGCCGACTGGGTGGTCGCCAAGTGGAACTCGCCACACGCGTACGGACTCTCGTTCCCCGTCGGGATGGGCCCCGACGGTCCGCTGGTGCTGGACCTCGTCACCGACGGACCGCACACACTGATCGGTGGCACGTCGGGCGCCGGCAAGAGCGAGCTGATGCAGTCGATCGTGGCGTCGCTCGCGGTCCACCACCCTCCGAGCCGGTTGAACTTCCTCTTCGTGGACTACAAGGGCGGCGCGTCGTCGAACGTGTTCGGTGGGCTCCCACACACCGTCGGCTACGTCACGAACCTGTCGGCCGAACTCTCGATGCGTGCGCTCACGTCCCTGCGGGCGGAGCTGAACCGGCGGATGTCCGTGATGGAGGGCAAGGCGAAGGATCTGGAGGAGATGCTCGACCTGTATCCGGACGAGGCGCCGGCGTCGCTGGTGATCATCGTCGACGAGTTCGCCACCCTCGTGAAGGAGGTGCCCGATTTCGTGGCCGGCATCGTCGACATCGCGCAGCGAGGACGATCGCTCGGGATCCACCTGATCCTCGCGACGCAGCGTCCGTCGGGGTCGGTCAACGACAACATCCTCGCCAACACAAACCTGCGGATCTCTCTGCGGATGCTCGATCGCAGCGAATCGAACTCGGTCATCAGCAGCCCTGACGCGGCCGACATCCCGGTGCCGCTGAAGGGTCGCGCGTACGCCCGACTCGGCCCCCGCTCACTCGTGGCATTCCAGAGTGCGTTCTGCGGCGCACCGCTCACGACCGAGGAGATCGACACGCCGATCCTCACGGCTCGATTCGACCGGGCCGACGACTCACCGAAGGGTGGGGGATCGGGGAGCGGACCGGGAGGCGCCCGGACTCAGCTGGACGCGGTGCTCGCTGCAGTTTCGGAAGCGTCGGAACGACTGGATCTCCCCGCGCCGCGCAGACCGTGGCGCGACGTGCTCCCCGACGTGGTCACCCTGAGCTCGGTGCTCGACGACGAACGATCGGCCGAAGCGCATCGACTGCCCGGTCGGATCATCGCCATGGGCATGCTCGACTCGCCCGAGCGCCAGGACCAGTCGCCGGCACTCATGGACCTCGAGACCGGTGGTGGCCTCCTCGTGTTCGGGTCGGGAGGATCGGGCAAGACCACGGTGCTGCGGACCATCGCTGTGTCGGCGGCTCTGTCCGGCGAACCGGGCGACGTG
>JBBSOH010000361.1:0-2246 GCA_038259945.1 Acidimicrobiales bacterium | reverse complement strand
GAACCATCCGGACAACGACCGGCTGTGGGAGATCATCGAGCAGTACGGCGTGACGATCTTCTACACGGCGCCCACGGCGATCCGCACGTTCATGAAGTGGGGTGCCCAGGAGCCCGACAAGCACGACCTGTCGTCGCTGCGTCTGCTCGGCACCGTCGGTGAGCCGATCAACCCCGAGGCATGGATGTGGTACCACGACGTGATCGGCAAGGGGAAGTGCCCGATCGTCGACACCTGGTGGCAGACCGAGACCGGCGGCATCATGATCAGCCCGCTCCCCGGTGCCACCACCACGAAGCCGGGTTCGGCCACGTTCCCGCTGCCGGGCGTGTCCGCCGAACTGGTCGACGACGATGCGAACGTCGTGCCGGTCGGAGGCGGCTACCTCACGCTGACCCGTCCGTGGCCGGGAATGCTCCGCGGGATCTGGGGCGACCCGGAACGGTTCCAGGAGACCTACTGGTCGCGCTTCCCCGACCGCTACTTCGCCGGTGACGGAGCGAAGCTCGACGACGACGGCTACCTGTGGCTGTTGGGTCGCGTCGACGACGTGATGAACGTGTCGGGCCACCGCATCTCCACCACCGAGGTCGAGTCGGCGCTGGTGTCGCACCCTGCTGTCGCCGAGGCGGCGGTCGTCGGGGCCGCCGACGACACGACCGGCCAGGCCGTGTTCGCGTACGTGATCCTGCGTGGTGGAGAGGACACCGACGAGGCGGCACTCCGCGCCCACGTCGCCTCCGAGATCGGTGCGATCGCCCGGCCGAAGCGGGTGTTCATCACGCCGGACCTCCCCAAGACCCGGTCCGGCAAGATCATGCGTCGCCTGCTGCGTGACGTGGCCGAGGGACGCAACATCGGCGACACCACCACGCTCGCCGACTCCTCGATCGTTGCCGAACTCCAGGCGAAGGCAGCCGAATCCCCGTCGGACTGACCGTGGAAGGCAACGCTCGCACCAACGGCGTTCGCGACGTGTCACCGGGTCTCTGGGATGCCATCCGCCTCGCCGGACGACACCGCGCGATCCAGATGGTCGACTCCCTGACGCCGTTCGTCGTCGGACATCCGTCGATCGTTCGACCGATGTCGGGGTCAGCGTCTCGGAGCGTGGGCGTCCGTTCGATGTGCCCGGCAATCCGCTCGGCTGGAGGGGCAGGAGGAATCACGCGGGAAGCCGCGCATGACCATCGTGCGTGCCGAGGTGGCATGGTATGGGCACCCGACAGGAGGAGCGCGACATGGGCAGCACGTACGAGAGCATCGGTGACGAGATCAGGAATTTCGTTGCCGAACAGCACGTGTTCTTCGTGGCGTCCGCGCCGTCGGAGGGCGGTCACGTCAACCTCTCACCGAAGGGGTTGGACACGTTCCGGATCGTCGATGATCATTCGGTTGCCTATCTCGACCTGACCGGGTCCGGTGCCGAGACCGCCGCTCACCTCCGTGACAACGGACGGATCACGTTGATGTTCTGCGCGTTCGCCGGGCGACCACGAATCGTGCGGTTCTCCGGTCGTGGTGTCGTGACGACGCTCGGTGACGCGGACTACGAGGAACTGGCGATGCACTTCGCGAATCAACCCGGCGCACGGGCGGTGATCACCGTCGACGTGGAACGAATCGCCGACAGCTGTGGTTTCTCGATTCCGAATCTCGAGTACGTCGGGGAGCGTGACGTCCTCACCAAATGGGCTGCACGACAGTCGCCCGAGCAACTCGACGGGTATCGCCGCGAGAAGAACGCCCGCAGCATCGACGACCTGCCGGCGCTTTGGGCCCAACCGCCCGACTCCACCTGACCGTCGGCGGCGCGGACCACCTTCGGCCCGCCAGGAATGGCGATCGGTCAGCGTGCCTCCTCGATGGGCGGACGCGGTGGAAGTGGGCGAGCAGGATCAGTCGTTGCGGCCGCCGACGACCCAGATGTGGTTGTCGTAGTCGTCGGTGAGATTGGCTTCGATCGCCTCGACCTCGACGTCGAGGCCCGGCGTGCTCCTCGATCCGGCCGTCGATCGCACAGGCCTCGAGGACCTGCGGATCCCGAACGAGCGCCGCTGCGCCTCGGAGGCGCAGCGTCTCGAGCATGCCAGGGATCATGAACATCAGGCCGACCTCCGGGTGCTCGACGATGGTGCTCGACGATGTTGCTGAACGAATCGAGGCGCTGCCCTCCGGACAACCCGCCGACCGACCGGTCGGGAAGACCGACGGTGTCGGTCGCCTGGAGCGCTGCGGCGACGGCG
>JBBSOH010000360.1:0-2312 GCA_038259945.1 Acidimicrobiales bacterium | reverse complement strand
TTGATCGCGCAGTCGACGCCCGAGCCCTTGCCGAACAGCTTGGCGATCTTGCCGAAGAGTGTGATCCCTGCGAACTGGAGTCCGTACTTCTTCTTGACGATGCTCCTGACGCGCTCCGCTTCGACACCCGTGAGGACCTCGGCGGTGCCGGACACGGCATCGCTCCCCTCCGTGACCACACCTCGCGAATTGCACGGTTGCACGGTCACCTTCGGATCGTTGCCGATGCGCTTCACCTTGAAGCTCGACGACGCCGTCGTGAAGCCGATCGTGCCGTCACCGAGATCGGCGATCCACACCGGAGTCGAGACCGGAGTTCCGTCCGTGCGGAACGTGGTGAAGCTGACGTACTTCTCGTCGGTGATGGACATGCTCGTAGTGTGTCACGCGGCGCACGGCCCTGCGTCCGAACGGATTCGCGCCGTAACCTGACCGGATGAGCATCGCAACGGCTCCCGTCGCCCTTCCACAGGCCAACGAACCCTGTTGGTGTGGCAGCGGACGCAAGTACAAGCGCTGCCACAAGAAGCTCGAAGGTCGGGTGCTGCCCGGTGAGATCACCCCGATGCGCACGGTGCCCGACCACATCGCCCGCCCGCCGTACGCCGACACCGGCGAGTACGAGCCGTGGGACGAACCGATGGTCAAGTCGCCCGACGTGGTCGAGCGGATGCGTCGCTCGGGCAAGGTCGCCTCGACCGTGCTGCGTGAAGCAGGCGAGATGGTCGCCCCCGGGATCACGACCGAGGAGATCGACCTCTTCGTCCACGAGCGGTTCATCGAACTCGGTGCGTACCCGTCCACGGTCAACTACCACGGCTACCCGAAGGCGTGCTGCACGTCGGTCAACGAAGTGATCTGCCACGGCATCCCCGACTCGCGCCCCCTCCAGGACGGCGACATCTGCAACATCGACGTCACCGGTTGGATCGAAGGCGTGCACGGCGACACCAACGCGACGTTCTTCGCCGGCGACGTCAGCCCCGAGAGCCGCCAACTGGTGAAGGTCACCGAAGAGGCGATGTGGAAGGGGATCGAAGCGGTCAAGGCCGGCCGGCCCCTGTCCGACATCGGTCGGGCGATCGAGGAGCACGTCAAGCCCTACAAGTACGGGGTGGTCAAGGCGTTCGTCGGGCACGGCATCGGCGAGCAGTTCCATCCGCCGCCCCAGGTGCTGCACTACTACGACAGCCGCCAGGACAAGGTCATCATGCGGCCCGGCATGACGTTCACGATCGAGCCGATGATCGCGCTCGGCTCGATCAACTACAAGATCTGGGACGACGACTGGACCGCGGTCACCTCCGACGCCAAGCGCACGGCCCAGTTCGAACACACGCTGATGGTCACCGACGGCGACGCCGAAGTGTTCACGGGTGGCGATGGCGCCGCCAGCCCCGTCGCCCCCTGGCACCGCTGATCTGACGTCGTCGTCCTCCCGGAACCACGCCGGTCAGGTCGTCGCTGAACCGCTCCCACTGCTTCCGCTCGAACCCGGACGCAGCGGTCCGAAGAGGGTGAACAGGGCCAAGGCGGTGAGCAGTGCGCCCCCGGTGATGGCCGATGCGGTGGCGAGGCGGTCGAGCCATCCCGGTGCGTCGCTCGGGATCAACGCAGCCGTCAAGCCGTCACGCTTGATCACACCCCACACGACGAGTTGCACGCCGACGACGAGCGCCGCCGCCTTCGCAGCGAACGTTGCGTCGCGGCGCTCGGCCACGACGCCCACCATGGCGGCGGCGACGGCGATCGCGGGGAGCACCCACCACACGAATCGCGGGCCGGTCTCCGACGGCAGGCTCACGTACTGCAGCACGCCGGCAACCAGCGCCAGCACCGAGAGCGGGACCGCTGCGACGACCCAGCGCCGCTTCGAGCGCCACGCCCACACCGCTGCGCCGACGAGAGCGATTCCTGCCGCCGCGCCCCCGATGGCGGATGCCGGTGACGGTTCGGGCTGCCAGGTGCTGATCACGGTCACGTCGACCTCGGAACCATCCACCACGAGCGGGATCACGCCCTCCACGATCTGATCCCCGACCTGCTTGCCAGCCGGTCGGATGCTCTGCATCCAGTGCGCGCGGTGGTCGTGCCACGAGTACTGGCCCCCGGTGGCGACCTCCCGCCAGTCGGGCTCGGCATCCACCGAAGCATTGGCGGGCGGCACCGCTCCACCGAAGCGATCGTCGTTCGTGTAGGTGCTCGGCGCGTTCCGGTTCTCGAGCACCGTGCCGTCGGCCCGGAACCACAGGTAGTCCTCGCTCTGGTAGCCGACCACGATCACGTCGGTTCCGCCGCTCACCCGCAACTGG
>JBBSOH010000359.1:0-2334 GCA_038259945.1 Acidimicrobiales bacterium | reverse complement strand
GATCGTCGAGACGACGTCGGAACCGCCGACGGCGGGAGCGTCGCCGCCCAACCCGCCGGCGAACTGGAACGTGGCGGCCAGCGTGGCGGCGACGGCACTGCAACCGATCAACAACGTGGAACGCTTCACGGGCGACGGGTTCCGTCGCGGGCGTGGGTGGGTTTCCGCATGGTGATCTCGGGGGCCTCGCTGCTGGTCGGACGTCGACCATCTCGGCACCGGGATCCTACGATTTCGAGCGCCTCGAGCACGCGATCACGGCCGATGCGAGCACGCCCACCGAGCCGAGGCCCGGCCCTGTCCCACGTGGCCGACCACCCTCCGCACCCGCCTCCACCCGATCGCCGACTCACGGCACGCGAAACCTCCTGGAATCCAAGGTCGATTGGCTGGGAGCCTGGGAGGATGCAGTCCTGGACACTTCGAGAGTTGCGCACGCGGGTCGACGGCGGCGACGGCTTGGGCCAGGCAGACGCCGCGGCGCTGCTCGATGCACTCGATGTGGCGACCCGCGCCGCCAAGATCCCTGCCGAGTTCGTCGTCCGGGTCGCACGCGATGGTGACCTCGAAGGTTGGAGCGCCCACCATCCGCTCATGCGGTCCAGTCGCACGGCCGACCATCCGGCCGACGCACTGATCCTCGGAGCTCAGGAGCTGCGGGAGGTGCTCGGCGATCTCGGCGTCACACCGAAGGCGAAGAGGAGGGGCATTCGCCTCTGGGTCGTCGACTCCCACATCGATCGGGCCGTCGCCGAGGCGAATCGGGCCACCGCCGAACACGCTGTCGGTGATTCGCTCGGATGGGCACTGAGCGAGATCGACCGGCTCACCGGCGATCTGGACGCTGCGGAAGGACGCCGCGACCTCCTCTCCTCGGCTGCATTCGGCGACGCCGACGCACGCGAACGACTGCGTCTCGACGCGGTCGCCGCATTCGAGCAGGCGAACGTCCACACGAGCGCAGCCTCGTGGTCGACCGATGCCCTCGGTGACGCGCCGAGCGTCGGGCTGGACCTGCCGACGCTGGTGGTGGCGATCGACGTCGCTCGATCCGATCGGGTCGCAGGATGGCGCTTCACCGACGACCGGGAGTGGTTCGCGCTGAGCCACCGGGTGGAGCCGCGCCCCATGAGTCGCTACGTCGACCGAGTGGTCAGTCCACTGCAGATCAACGAGGCAGCCGAGTTGGCGCTGCGGCGTCTCGCACCCCGGATACCGACCGGGCGGTCCGTCGCCGCCTTCGTGAACTTCGCTGCACTCGTCGCCAGGGAGTTGCCGGAGGTCGACGTGGCGCGGCTGGACAGCCGTCTGAGCCCGGCGTGGGTGCCGCTTCCGACGTCGGCGATCCCGCTGCTCTGTGCCGGAACCGTCGACGAGGAACTGGATCTCGACGCGCTCGTCGAACACGACGGGTGGGGGCCGTGGGCCGACCACTGGGAACTCGCCTGGGTGACGGACCACCCGGCCGAGTCGGACTGGTAGCCGACCCCGCCTTCGGGGCGCGCCGGCCCCGGTCGACCATCCGCGACATCGGCGCCGAACACCGTGCTGTCGGGAATCGCGTAGAAAGGAGCGATGCGCGACGCCCCGACCCGCGGTCTCGAGACGGCGTTCGAACTCGCCGACTTCGCAGCGCGCATGGTCGAGGCCAAGTTCCGTCGCGAGCATCCGACCGCCACCGACGACGAGGTCCTCGCCGCCGTGGACTCCTGGTGGTCGGACCGGCCCGGAGCTCCCGACGGAGACAGCCCTGGTCGAGTCGTCACACTTCCTCGTTGACGACTCCGCTCGAACGTTCGCTCCGTCGGATCACTTCCTCGCTCGACGAAGTCGGCCATCGCTTCGCCCTCGTCGGTGGGCTCGCTGTCTCGGTTCGTGCCGAACCACGACTCACACGCGACGCTGATCTGGCAGTCGCCGCCGACGACGACACTCAGTCCGAGGAATTGATCCTGCGCCTCGCCGCCCTGGGCTACCGAGCGGGAGCGATCGTCGAGCAGGATGCTGTCGGACGGCGTGCGACCGTCCGTCTCACTCATCCGAGCGACGGAAGTCTGGTCTCGGATCTGCTGTTCGCGTCGAGCGGAATCGAGTGTGAGATCGTCGAGTCGGCCGTGCCGATCCAGGTCACCCGAGACATCACGGTGCCCGTTGCGACCACGGGCCACCTCATCGCGACGAAGCTGCTCGCTCGCGACGACCCAAATCGCCCAGCTGACGCCGATGACCTCCGAGCGCTCCGTCTCGTTGCGACCTCCGACGACTGGCGCACTGCGACCGATGCTGTTCACTTGATCGAGGAGCGCAGATTCGAGGGAGGCCGCGACCTCACGT
>JBBSOH010000358.1:0-2335 GCA_038259945.1 Acidimicrobiales bacterium | reverse complement strand
GCACGTCGTTGCCGTTCCTGCGCGACGCGTTGGATCGCAGCGCAGTTCCGTACCGCCTGGCCACCGGAACCCTGGTGTACGACACACAGGAGGTGCGAGACCTCCTCTCGGTCCTGCGTGCCATCGACGACCCCAACGACACCTTGAGCCTCGTCGCCGCGCTGCGATCACCGTTGTACGCCTGCTCCGACGTCGATCTGTTCACGTATCACCAGGCCAATCGCCAGTGGGATTTCCGTGCGAGTACGCCGGACGGGCTCGACGACCACCATCCGGTCGTCGACGCACTCGCACATCTCCGCGGGTTGTGGGATCAGCGCTGGTGGTCCAGCCCGGCACAGTTGATGGATCGGGTGGTACGCGAGCGGCGAGCATTCCTGCTCGCCTACGGGGACCAGCGCCCGGTCGAGGTGTGGCGACGGCTGCGCTTCCTGCAGGACCAGGCCCGGTCCTTCGAGGAGTCGAACGGGGGAGACCTGCGAGCATTCCTCGAGTGGGCATCGCTCCAGAGCGCCGACGGAGCGCGTGTTCACGAACCGATGCTGCCCGAAACCGACGAGGACGCGTTGCAGATCCTGACGGTGCACGGCTCCAAGGGCCTGGAGTTCCCGATCACGATCCTGTCCGGCATGACCACCCAGGCGGGCGGCCACCGCGGCGGGGTGAGCGTGCTGTGGAACGAGACGGGGCCACCAGAGGTGAAGCTCCGCAGCGGCGTGAGCACCTCTGCGCACCAGCCCCGCGCCGACCTCGAAGAGGAGATGGGGCAGCACGAGAAGCTGCGGCTCCTGTACGTGGCGTCCACACGAGCCCGTGACCACCTCGTCGTCTCGGGGCACCACAAGGCATCGAAGAAGCCCGATGCCACGTTCGCCACACGTCTCTCCGCGTTCGCGGCGGACCACGTCGCACTGTGTCGGCCACACGACATCGCTGCGCTCCCGGATCAGGTGGCGACAGCCGACCCCGATGTCGAGACCCGACCCCTTCCCGACCGTGTTCCCGCTTCCGCCGCGGCCGAGGAAGCTCTGGTACGGCGTGCGACGTGGCTGGCCGACCGAGAGGCGCTGCTGGCGCCGTTCGAGCGGCCCTCGGCCATGTCGGCCACAGCGATCGCCGGAGCCTTGGACGCCTCGATCATCGATGTGGACGACGACACCCGAGAAGGCGACGACGCGGGGGGCCGCAGCGTGTCTGCGCCGATCGTACGACGCAAGGGGCGAGCAGGTTCGTCGATCGGTCGGGCGGTCCACGCAACGCTCGAACACGTGGACTTCGCCGATCCGAACAACCTGCGTGAGCTGGTGGTACGTCAATGTGACCTCGAAGCGATCATCGATCATGTCGACGTCGTCGAGGCGCTCGTTCGCTCGGCGCTTGCATCCGATGCGGTTGCGCTGGCGCGCCGACATCGCTCGTATCGAGAGATGTACGTGGCAGCACCGCTCGGTGACGTCGTGGTGGAGGGCTACATCGATCTGCTGGTGCACACGCCCGACGGTCTGGTCATCGTCGACTACAAGACCGACACGGCCGACACGCCGGCGGCCATCGATGCAAAGGTGGGTTCCTACGAACTCCAGGGAGCGGCCTACGCCGTCGCTCTGGAAGTGGCGACCGGACTCGAAGTCGTCGATTGCCGCTTCGTCTTCTGCAACACGGGCGGCGCCGTCGAACGCTCGGTCATCGATCTGAGCGCCGCGAAGCAACGTGTTCGCTCGACCGTTGCCGAAGCGTGACGCTCGCCGTCCCCCCGGCGGAGGGGAACGCTGCGGCTGGCGCTAACCTTCCCACGTTCTCAAATCGATCCAGGAGTGACGATCAACGATGGCAGTCAAGCTGCGCCTCACCCGAGTGGGCAAGACCAAACAACCTCAGTACCGCATCGTGGCGGCCGACGCACGTTCGCCTCGCGACGGTCGTTTCATCGAGATTCTCGGGCAGTACAACCCGCGTGAGGAGCCCTCGCTGATCAACGTCGACAACGACAAGATCGTCAAGTGGCTGTCCGAAGGCGCTCAGCCGACCGAGCGTGTCGCCAAGATCATCAAGATCTCCGGCGCGCCGGAGCAGTTCGAAGCTGCCAAGGCCGCGTCCAAGTGAGCGACGTCGCACCCACGGCCGTTGCGGTCCTGGAGCACATCGTCAAGTCGATCGTCGACGATCCCGATCAGGTCACGGTCGAAGTCGACGAGTCCGGCCAGCGCACGGCGCTGAACGTGCGCGTCGGTGACGGCGACCTCGGTCGCGTCATCGGTCGTCGCGGGCGCACCGCTGCGAGCATCCGCACCGTCACTCGTGCCGCTGCCAGCAAAGACGATGTCGATATCGACAT
>JBBSOH010000357.1:0-2373 GCA_038259945.1 Acidimicrobiales bacterium | reverse complement strand
GCAGCGGGCGTGCGTGGGATCGGCGACTCGCGCATCGAGAACATCGAACGGATGCGCCACGCCGGTGTCGACGCCCCGATGTCCCTCATCCGGTCGCCGATGCCGAGCCAGGTCGATCGGGTCGTCGAGTCGAACAGCATCAGCTTCGACACCGACTGCGCCGTGCTCTCTGCGCTTGCGGCATCAGCTCGGCGAACCGGTCGGGTCCACGACGTGCTCATCATGGTCGAGCTCGGCGATCTGCGCGACGGGGTCATGCCCGACCAACTGCAGGACACGGTGCGCCACGTCCTGGCGCTGCCCACGCTGCGACTGCGCGGGATCGGAACCAACCTGGCGTGCCGCAACGGCATCGAACCCAGTGACGAGAACATGGCCGAACTCTCCGGTCTCGTCGACGACGTCGAGGAGACCTTCGGCATCGGGATCGACATCGTGTCGGGCGGCAACTCGGCCAATCTCGACTGGCTGGGAAGCACAGCGAGTGTCGGGCGGGTGAACGATCTCCGCCTCGGCGAGTCGATCCTGCTCGGACGGAACCCGCTCACCCGCGACTCGATCGCCGGGCTGCACACCGATGCCGTCACGCTCGTCGCCGAAGTGATCGAGTCGAAGCGCAAGCCGACCCGGCCTCGCGGCCACGCCGGTCAGTCCGCATTCGGCGTCGTCGCGGACGACCCGATCGGAGTGGACGATGTCGATCTTCCCGACGAGATCTGGCAGACCATCGTCGCCGCCGGTCGACAGGACATCGACCCTGACGACCTCAGCCCATCGCACGACGTGACCGTCCTCGGGGCGAGCAGCGATCACCTGATCCTGCGGACGAGTACCGAGATGTCTCCGGGCGACACGGTCCGTTTCGCGCCCGGGTACTCAGCGCTGCTGCGCGCCGCCACATCGCCGTACGTGGCCACGGTCCTGCACGACCACTGAACGCGCGACCGATCGGCCTGCTGATCCGGGCTCAGCGTGAGGACGGTTCGTTGTCGTGCATCACGCGCAGGATGTTGGCGCGACGGAGCCGATCCAGATCTGGTGTCGACCAACCGCGCGTCCGCAGCGTCTCGAACAGCAACGGATACGTCGACACGTCGTGCAGGTCGGCCGGCATCAGGGTGGAACCGCCGTAGTCGCCGCCGATCCCGACGTGATCCACGCCGGCGACGTCTCGGACGTGTTCGATGTGCGCGGCGACGTCGTGGACGGTGACCGTCGGCGGTGGGTCCGTCCGACTGCGCCGGGCCATGACGGCATCGACGTTGGCGGAGAGCCGCGGATCGCCGCCCTCGGCCACGACCATCTCCTGGGACTCCTCGAACCAGCGGGCGAACGCCGGGGAGAGGAAGTCGGCGACGAACGCGACCATGCAGATCCCACCGTTGGTGGCCAGCGTGTGCAGCACGTCGTCGGGCACGTTGCGCGTGACATCGCACAGCGAACGGGCCGACGAGTGGCTGAACATCACCGGCCGGACGCTCGTTTCGACCGCCTGGTGCATGACCTCTGTGCTCACGTGCGAGAGATCGACGATCATGCCGATGCGATTCATCTCACGGACGACGTCGCGACCGAAGTCGTTCATCCCGCCGAGCACCCGATCGTCGGTGGCCGAGTCGGCCCAGGACACGTTGTGGTTGTGCGTCAGGGTCATGTACCGCACGCCCAGGTCGAACATCATCCGCAACACCGAGAGCGACTCGTCGATCGAGTGACCGCCCTCCATCCCGAGCATCGATGCGATCCGACCCGACGATGCAGCCGACTCGACGTCAGCGGCCGACAGCGCGAGGACGAAGTCGTCGGGGTACCGCTCGATCATCCGGTGGACGAAGTCGATCTGCGCGAGTGTCGTCGACACCGCCGTCGGGCCCGGCAGGGTGGATGGTACGTACACCGACCAGAACTGGCCGGTGACTCCGCCGCTGCGCAGGCGAGGGATGTCGGTGTGCACCTCCGGGACCGACCCGCTCAGGTCGGCGACGTCGAGATCCCCGTCGAAGTGTCGCCGCATCGCCCAGGGCAGGTCGTTGTGCCCGTCGATCACGCCTTCAACCTACCGAGCGAAGCGAATGCAGGATCAGGGGTGCCACCGGATCGGCGGCAGCACCCCCGGGGTTCACGTCGCGGTCGCGGCGTCGGCCGTCACCGGAGGACGGGATGGCGCTCGACGAGATCGGTGCGTGCCCAACGGTGTCCGAATCCGACGACGTCACCGGCGTGAACCGCTGCGAGACCGATCAACACCACGGCGTAGACGAGGTGGTCGTCCATGAACGGGTTGTTGTCGAGCGGGAGGGCGGCCATCCACATGAACACGAGGAGCAGTGCACCGCTGGCGGCGGCGATCCGCATTCCGATGCCGAGCATCAG
>JBBSOH010000356.1:0-2440 GCA_038259945.1 Acidimicrobiales bacterium | reverse complement strand
TGACGACACTGCCGTGCAACGGGTGTCCGCGGAGTACTCGGGGACACGAGTGCTCGACCGGGCCGAGTTCGCCGACGCCGTCAGCAGCACGATCGAGCAGTTCCTGGCCGTCATCTACGCCCTACTCGCCCTCGCGGTCTTGATCGCTCTACTCGGTGTCGCCAACACCTTGTCGCTTGCGATCTTCGAACGCACCCGCGAAATCGGACTGCTCCGAGCCATCGGAACGACGCAACGCCAGATCCGCACGATGGTGCGCGACGAAGCAATGATCGTCGCTCTCCTCGGCACGGCCGTCGGCATCGGCATCGGCACCTTCTTCGGGTGGGCGGTCCTGCGCACGCTCGAAGACCAGGGCTTCAACACGCTCATCGTGCCCTTCGACCGGCTTGCGATCATCGCTGCGATCGGCACCGTCGCCGGTGCCATCACCGCGACTCTCCCGGCCCGCAGAGCAGCACGGCTCCGCGTCCTCGACTCACTCGCGGCCGCGTGACAACGCACCCACCACGAAAGGAACGATGAGATGAAAGCAATCATCAACCACCTCTACGGCGGACCCGACGCGCTCCGATACCACGACATCGCGGCCCCGGCCGTCGGCGCCGACGAACTCCTCATTCGCGTCCACCACGCCGCTGTGAACCCGCTCGACTGGCACCTGCTCACCGGGACTCCGTACCTGGTTCGCCCGACATCGGGGCTGCGTCGCCCGAAACAGATCGTGCGGGGCGCCGACATGGCTGGCGTCGTCGAATCTGTTGGTGATTCGGTGACCGGCTTCGACGTCGGCGACCGCGTCGTTGCGTCATCGGGAGGCGCCTTCGCCGAACTCGCGACCGCACCGGCATCGCGCGCCGCACTCGTCCCCGACGACATCGACCTGGTCGACGCCGCCGCCCTTCCCGTGGCGGCGATCACCGCGCTCCAGGGACTACGCGACCACGGCAGCCTCCGATCTGGTCAGTCGGTACTCGTCAACGGTGCATCGGGAGGAGTCGGCACCTTCGCCGTACAGATCGCCAAGGCAATCGGCGCCCAGGTGACTGCGGTGTGCAGTGCTGCCAACGTCGACCTCGTCAGGTCGCTCGGCGCGGATCACGTCATCGACTACACCACCACTGACTTCACGTCCACAGGTATCCGCCACGACGTGTTGCTCGACACCGTCGGCAACCGGCCACTGTCAGCATGTCGACAGGTCCTCGCACGTACCGGCGTCTACGTGATGGTCAGCGGACCCAAGGCGAGCAAGATTTTCGGACCTGTCAAGCGGATGGTCGCTGCGCACGCGACCTTCGCGGTGTCGTCGCAGCGTGCGGCAACGGTGTTCGCGGACGAGACCGCCGGCGACCTCTGCGCACTGATCGACATGATGAATCGCGGTGAACTGCGTTCGGTGATCGACCGACGGTATTGCTTGGCCGACGCCGCGGAAGCAATCCGCTACGTCGAAACCGGGCGGGCACGCGGCAAGGTCATCATCGACGTCATCGAGGCGACGACGTGAGGTCGTGGACGAAACGCTTCTTCGGAGTCGTGACCGAAGCGCAGACCGACCTCAATGTGCTCTACCTCCTCCTCGGGCTCCCGATCGGGACGCTGTGGTTCACGCTGATCGTCACGCTGCTCACCGTGTCCGCAAGCCTCGTGGTCGTCGCGCTCATCGGTCTTCCGATGCTCCTCGGATCGTGGTACGCCATCCACGGATTCGCTGTGGTCGAGCGGACCGTCGCTGTCGAAATGCTCCGAGTCGATGTAGCTCCGCTCGCCCCGATGCCGACGGGATCGACCGGAGTCTGGCGACGCCTCCGACACGTGTCGACCGACCGGCGACAATGGCGCGAACTCGGCTACCTCCTCCTCCGTTTCCCGGCGGGGGTCGCAACATTCACCATTGCGGTCACCCTCCCGACAGTGGCCGCAACGGTTGCGTACACGCCGTTCTACTTGTGGCTCGATGACGACGGATGGGGCGAGTGGCCGCTCAGCGACACGCTCGAACGAGTGGGCTCCTCATGGCCATGGTCCTGGGTGCTCGTTCCCGCTGGCGCGCTGCTCGCCATCGGGTCACTCCACATCTTGAACGCATTGGCCCGCAGTTGCGGGCGTTGGACATCGAGCGCGCTGTCAGGATGATTCGATCCGTCATTCGGCGAGAGGTTCGATGACACCGATGGCCGACGGAAGGATGTCGGCCAGCAGACGGTCCCAGTCGTCGATGCCGCACCCGTTGCTGCGATCAACCGTGGTGCTCACCGGTTCACCGTCGAGAGTTCCGTCGATCGTGGCGACGTCCGGGCCACCGTAGATCTCCGTGCACACCTGGGTCGACCGGCGCCCCCTCGATCAGGCGGGTGCGTACGTCCTCCTCTGCAAGGGCGCCACATGCCTGCTCGCCGTCGACGGTCGGTCCGCCTGTGATGGTTGCGGTGTCGCC
>JBBSOH010000355.1:0-2519 GCA_038259945.1 Acidimicrobiales bacterium | reverse complement strand
GCGGGCATCCTCGGGGGTCTGGGACCCCACGTGTACACGGCGGCGAAGCACGGGGTGATCGGGCTGACCAAGTCGGTGGCCAACGAACTCGCCCCGCTCGGCATCCGCGTCAACGCGATCTCTCCGGGCAACACCGTGACGGCGATGACCGCGGCGGTGACGACCGGCAACGCCGATGACCTTGAAGGGACCACCGAGAAGATCGCATCGGGGTCACCGCTCGGCTACGCCGGTACGCCCGACGACATCGCTGCTGCAGCGCTGTACCTCGCCAGCGACGACGCCCGCTATGTGTCGGGCCACACCCTCGTGGTCGACGCCGGCCAGACCACGGCGGGCATGGTGCCGCAACGCTTCAACACCGGAGCATCGCGCCAGTTCCACGAAGCCGGTCGCATCACATGACGTCAGAGGGTGCGGACCGGGTCGGAGCCGTCCCAGCCGATCGATGCGTCGCGCACCATGTCGTAGAACTTCCGCAACCGGAGCACCGGTTCGTAGATCTCGATGAGGTGTCCGCGAGCACGGCCGCCGTCGTGGAACGCGAACCCCATGCCTCCCGAGGTCTCGGCGCGCAGCACCTCGGCGTGGCCATCGTGGACCAGGGTCGCGGACACGGCGTCGAGGTCGTCCACGAAGTGGGCGACGTGGTGCAACCCGCCCGCTCCCACGATCCGGTCGGCCGGCCCGTCGGTTGTTGCGGTGTCGTGCTGGCAGATCAACTCGAACATCACGTCGCCCCACCATCCGTAGGCCGAGGAGTGGTCGAACGTCGCAGGCGATCCGTTGATCCGCGTCTCGCCCAACTCGATGTGCTCCATCACGAAGAACGGCCCCACACCGACCGGCGCCCACCCGGCCGCTGCCTCCCAGACGTCGTCGACGGCGTAGGCGAGCTGCACCGGCGCACTCATCGACCGACCGAGCGTGCCAGGCAACATCGGGCGCTCTGCTGCGTCGTCGGTCATTGCCGGAACGTATCGAACATCACCGAACGGAGTCACACATGAACGATGACATCGCCTCCCTGCTCGACCTCGAGGGTCGAGCGGCGGTCGTGACCGGGGCCGCCACGGGCATCGGCGAGGGAATCGCCACGGTGCTCGCCGCTGCAGGCGCGCACGTCGTCGTCGCCGACATCGACCGGGTGGGGGCCCAGCGCGTCGCCGACGACATCGGCGGCACGGCGCTCGACCTCGACGTGACCGACCCCGATCGTTGCGCAGAGGCGTTGGCGACCGTGGGTGACCGGCTCGACATCCTCGTCAACAACGCCGGCTCGTACCACGAGGCCGGCAGCATCCTGGACCAGAGCGTCGAGTCGTGGCAGCGCTCGATCGACATCAACATGGCCAGCCTGTTCAACTGCTCGAAGCCCGCAGCGCAGCGGATGGTCGCGCAGGGCGACGGCGGTGCGATCGTCAACATCGCGTCGGTCGACGGGCTGTTGCCGTGTCTCGGTACCGGTTACGACACGGCCAAGGCCGGCGCGATCCACTTCTCGCGGAGCCTGGCGGTCGACCTCGCACCGCACGGCATCCGGGTCAATGCGGTCAGCCCGGGTGTGGTCCCCGTGCCGACTCTCGACCGGATCCACTCCGGCGAACTCGATCCGCTCTGGCCGACCGACTCCTCGGTCACCGGGCTGATGGGCCCGCTGATGAAGCAGCGCTCCTCGAACGTGCCGATCGGCCGCAAGGGAACGCCCGAGGACATCGCACGTGCCGTGCTGTTCCTCGTCTCGGACGCATCGAGCTACGTGACCGGCCAGAACCTCGCCGTCGACGGCGGATGGACGCTGATATGACGAGCATCTCCTCGGCCGACCTGCACCGACTGATCGACGAACGCAACGTCGTCGCGGTCGCAACGGCGTACACGTGGGCGCTCGACGAGCACCGGTGGGACGATCTGCGTGACGTGTTCGCTCCCGATGCGACCGCCGACCTCGGCACCGCCGACCGACTGGTCGGCATCGATGCGATCACCCACCGGATCCGCACCGCGCTCGAGCCACTCGACGACAGCCAGCACCTCGTGGGGAACCACCAGGTGGAGGTCGATGGTGGCAGCGCCACACACCGCTGCTACCTCCAGGCTCAACACATCCGCCGCGCTGCGGCGGGCGGCCCGAACTACATCGTCGCCGGTCGCTACGAGGACGATCTGGCCCGGACCGCCGACGGCTGGCGCATCACCCATCGCGCTCTGGTGGTGATGTGGACCGACGGCAACCCCGCGGTCGTACGCCCCGAGTGACGGAGCATGCCCTGCTCGTTCGTCGGTCGCTCGATGGGACCGTGGAATTGACCGGTTGGTAAGTTTCGACCTGCGATGAGTGACGACACGTATCCGACACCCACCGTGGAGCACCTCCTGGCAGCCGAAGCCTGCCGCGAGGCGGCACGCCGGTACTCGTACGGCATCGACCGTCTGGACGTCGACACCTGCAAGTCGGCGTTCTGGCCCGACGCCACCGACGTCCACGGAGCCCACGACGGCAATGCCTGGGACTTCTT
>JBBSOH010000354.1:0-2541 GCA_038259945.1 Acidimicrobiales bacterium | reverse complement strand
GGGCGCAGCCCGCCATCGAGGTGGTCGTGCAGCAGCGCCTTGGGCGCCCGTGCGATCAGTTCAGCCGTCGACATGACCCCACGCTACCGACGTGCAGGTTTGTGCCAGGCACAATCCTGGAGGACCGGTGACGGCCGTATCGGGTCTGACCCACTCCGGCCGGTCGGAGAACTCTGGAGCACCCCCTCGTCATGATGTGACCATGGCACGACGACGACGTATCGACCTTCCCGAGCTCACCCACCATGTCGTGAACCGTGGCGTCGACCGCAATCCGATCTTCTTGGACGACCGCGACCGTTCTCGCTTCGGTCTGATCCTCGGTTCGGCACACGATCGGTTCGGCGTGACGCTGCAGGCGTACTGCCTGATGGACAACCACTACCACCTGATGATCCACTGCCCCGAGGCCGTGCTCTCGGAGTCGATGCAGTTCATCGGCTCGGAGTACGCCGGGTGGTTCAATGCGGTCCACGGTCGCGTCGGCCATCTGTTCGGCGCTCGATTCTGGTCCGCTCCGCTCTCGACGGACACATACAGACTCGGCACTCTTCGCTACATCGAACGGAACTCACTCGACATCGATGGCGTGAAGTCACCCGACGCGTACCGCTGGTCGAGCGTCCGAGCCCACCTCGGACTCCGGAACGGCCCCGAATGGCTCGACACCAAGACGGTGCTGTCGTGGTTCCATTCCGTGGACGGCTACGCGCAGTTCGTCGGTCGGGACGTCGAGGCGGTCGAGCCTCAGCGGATCGACGTCCGCCTGGTCGAGAACGTCGCCAGTCTGATGATCGACTCGCACGTGTCAGACGATGTCAGCCCCATCCGGCTGGCCCGCACGATCCAGGTCGGTCTCAGCCTGCGCCTCGGGATCACGAACCAGCGGCTTCTCCTCGAACACCTTGGACTCGACTCGAGAGGTCAGGTCCGCAAGGCCTGGCGACGTTTCGAAGAGCGGGCCGAACTGCACCCGTCGGTCAACAAAGCCGTCGATTCTCTCCAACTCTGGCTGTTCGACACCGGGGATGCGGCGCGTGACCACGCCGCATGACGGACGGCCGGAGTGGGTCAGACCCAATACCGCGGACGGCCGGAGTGGGTCAGACCCGATACGGACTCAATACGGCGGACGGCTGGAGTGGGTCAGACCCGATACGGACTCCGACCCCTGGCACACCGGCCCGGCGCTCGATCAGCGGGTGGCGGCGAGGGATTCGAGGAGGGCTTCGAGTTGCGCCGGGTCCATGCCGACGGCTTCGCCGTAGAGCTTCACCTTCGGCTCGGTGCCGCTCGGGCGCACCTGTAGGCGGGTGCCGCCGTCGAGCTTCAGGCGGACCAGGTTCGCTTCGGGGTACGACTCGACGCCGACGACGGCGACGCCACCGACCTCCGATGGAGGATCGGCCTCGATCGCCGCAACCCACGTCGCGCCTTCCGACGGCGGAATCCTCACCGACAACTCGGCGGTGACGTATCGACCGAAGCGGTCGGCCAGCGCGTCGAGTCGACCCTGCAGCGTGACACCGTCGGCAGCGGCGCACGCGGCGATCTCGGCCATCAGCACCGCGGCCGTGATTCCGTCCTTGTCGAGCGGCCGGTCCGCCACCAGATAACCGAGCGCCTGCTCGTACCCGAAGATGAAACGCTGGCCGATCTCCGCTCGCTCGAGCGCGAGTTTGCCGATCCACTTGAACCCGGTGAACGTCTCGGCCGAGTGCACACCGTGCGCTTCGGCGATCCGTCCGAGCAGGGACGACGACACGAGCGTCGTGACGACGAGGCGATCGTCACCCGAGGTGTTGGTGAGGATGTGGTCGGCGAACAGCCATCCGATTTCGTCGCCACTCAACCGCCGCCACGACCCGTCGGGTTGCGGGATCGCTGCACCCAATCGGTCGGCATCGGGATCGTTGGCCAGGGCGATCGCAGCGCCCGACGAAGCCGCCGTGGCCAGCAGGAGATCCATCGCTCCCGGCTCCTCCGGATTCGGGAACGCAACGGTCGGGAACGTGCCATCGGGCTCGTGCTGCTCCACGACGGGGATCGGGATGTCGAAGCCGGCGGCGGCGAACGCCATCTCGATCGTCTCGGCACCCACGCCGTGCATCGCGGTGTACGCGACCGGTACGCCCGCCACGTCGGGGCGGAGCCGAACCTGCGGGACGGCGGCCACGTACGCCTCCTGCCACGACAGGTCGAGGCGCTGGATCAGGTGGTCGTCCTCCGCCGCCAGCGGTACGTCGAGCGGGTCGACGGCACCGATGCGCTCGGAGATGTCGGCGTCGATCGGCGTGACGATCTGCGCACCCGTTTCGAGGAACACCTTGTACCCGTTGTCGGCCGGCGGGTTGTGCGACGCCGTGACGACCACGCCGGCCGCGGCGTCGAGTCCCGTGATCGACCAGGCCAGCACAGGAGTCGGAGTGAGGCCCGGGTGCAGCATCGAACGGATTCCGAGCGCGGCGAGCACCCGACACGTGTCGAGCGCGAAGACGTCGCTCTTGCGACGCGCATCGCATGCCACGACGACGCCACGCT
>JBBSOH010000353.1:0-2552 GCA_038259945.1 Acidimicrobiales bacterium | reverse complement strand
GCGGGGCGCAGGTCGCCGGTCGGTTCACCGACACCGACGTCGACGGCGGTGACCGACGCACCGGCCGATCGTGCGAATGCGTTGATCGTGGCCCTTCCCTGCCGGGTGGCGTCGAGCATCGCCGCGGTGACATCGCTCGGGTAGCTGGACACCCCCGCCGCTGCGACCCCGTGGTCGCCGGCGAAGACCAGGACGGCGGGCCGATCGACGGTGGGTGTCGCCGAGTGCTGCCACCCGGCCTTCCAGGCAGCGACGTCATCCAGCCACGCGAGCGCCCCGGGCGGTCGGAGGACGTTCGACGCTCGCGCACGTACTGCCTCGATCGCCACGGTGTCCGGCATCGGGAGTTCTCGAAGTCGATCCGCCAACAACCTCATCGCAGGCGAGTGTGCCAGGTCCGCCGCTCAACGAGTTGGTCCGTCCGGTTCGGAACCGATCGGACCAACCGCTGTCGGTGGTCGAGTTGGTCTTCCTGGTTCTGAACGAGGAAGACCAACTCGGGGTCAGAGGTGCGACCAGGGGTCGGTGAGAGGGAGGGCCTGGCCGGCGACGAGGAGGAGTGCGGTGTCGGCCGCCTCGGCCCACTGCTGGTTGACCCAGCCGAGCACGTCGCGGTAGCGGCGACCCAGATCGGTCTCGGGGTGGATGCCGAGTCCGACCTCGTTGGTGATCACGACCGTCGGTTCGCCTCGCGTCGCAGCAGCGGTGACCGCCTCGACGGAGCGGGACCGGATCTCGTCGTCGGTGAGGTCGCGCCACATCAGGTTCGAGGTCCAGAGTGTGAGGCAGTCGACGATGGCGAGGCCGGCCTCGACGCGAGCGAGTGCGCCCACCAGATCGACCTCCTCCTCGATCGTCGACCACTCGGGGGGCCGCTCGCCACGGTGGCGCTCGACGCGGTCGGCCATGTCCTCGTCGAGCACAGGAGCGGTGGCGATGTACGTGACGGCGATCCCGGCGGCGTGGTGCCGATGGCCGATGTCCACCGCGAGTGAACTCTTGCCGCTGCGTGCCCCGCCGATCAGCAGCGTGAGCGACATGTGCGACGACCCGATCGACTCAGAAGTCGATGCCGCGCAGAGCGCGGATCCCGGACGTGTAGGCGTGCTTGATCTCGGTCATCTCCGTGACCGTGTCGGCGAGTTCCACCAGGTCAGGGTGGGCATCGCGGCCCGTGACGATCACGTTGACGTGTCGCGGGCGGTCCCGGATCGGACCGACGATCTCGTCGATGTCGAGCCATCCGTACGTTGCGAGGTAGGTGAGTTCGTCGAAGATCACGAGTTGATGTTGGCCTGCCGCGAGGAGTTCCTTCGCCTGAGCCCACCCTTCGGCGGCGATCCGCTTGTCGTTGCTCAGGTCGTCGGAATCCCAGGTGAAACCGTCGCCACAGGACACCCAGTGGACGCCGAGTTGCTTGCCCATCTTCTCCTCGCCGGTGTTCCACTTTCCCGACTTGATGAACTGCACGACGGCGACGTTCCAGTCGCGTGCGAGCGCTCGCATCATCATTCCGAATGCAGACGACGATTTGCCTTTTCCGTTGCCCGTGTTGACCACGACGAGGGAATCGGCACGACGCAACCCGTCGGGACGTGGGTCGTCGCGGGGAGCGAGTTCGCCGGTTTCGGGGTCGATCGTTGCGTCGGGCGAGGTGGCGTTGGTGTCGGGGGCATCGGTCATGGAATGGGGGAGGCTACGCAGCGCGCAGTAGTGTGTCGAATTGTTCTCGTCAGAGCGAAGTCCGGTGTGATCCCGGCACTGTCCCGCAACGGTGATGACCCGGCCTCACGGCCGAGTCGAGTCCGGTCGCCTCGGTCGAGAACGCGACAGACAATCCCTCGAGGCAAGGGACGGTTCGCACCGGAGGCCTCGGCCTGCGATGGACCCAGCTTGTCCTCCACTCACATGGAGGAACCATGCACACACACCACCACCACCGTCCGACCCGGACACTGATCGGCCTCGTCGCCGGTCTCTCCCTCGTCGTTGCCGCGTGCGGCAGCGATTCCGAGCCGGCACCGGTCGATGACGGAGCCGTCTCCACGACCGACATGGACATGAACGACGACGTCCACATGGACCCAGACATGGACGACGACGAAGTCGTGCCGGCCGAACCGGCCGAGGACGATGCAGTTGCGGAGGCGGTGCCCGAACGCATCGTGTCGCTCAGCCCGACCCACACCGAGATCCTCTTCGCGATCGGCGCAGGTGACCAGGTGATCGCCGTCGACGACTTCTCGAACTTCCCCGCCGAGGCACTCGAACTGCCCAACGAGTTGTCCGGCTTCGAGCCGAACATCGAGGCGATCGCGGCGTACGAGCCCGACCTCGTCGTGCTGAGCAGCGACGGCGCAGTCGCCCAGTTGGAGGACCTCGGCATCGCGACGTGGGTCGGCACATCAGCAACGACATTCGACGACACCTACGCCCAGATCGAACAACTCGGCGCAGCCACCGGGCATGTGGGCGATGCTGCCGAGGTCGTCCTGTCGATGCAGACCAGGATCGACGAACTGGTTGCGAACGCACCACAGTCCGACACTCCT
>JBBSOH010000352.1:0-2567 GCA_038259945.1 Acidimicrobiales bacterium | reverse complement strand
GTCCGCCGAGGCGATCGACCGCGGCGTCACATCGTTGGCCCGCCTCAAAGAGGTGGCCGGCAGCTACGGCGATGTCGAACTGGTGGCAGTGGCAACGAGTGCCGTGCGCGAGGCGACCAACAGGGCGGACTTCATCCGGCGGGTGCGCAGCGAGGTCGGCATCGAGGTCGAGGTGATCACCGGGTTCGAGGAGGCCCGTCTCATCCATCTCGGCGTGCTCCAGGCCCTGCCGGTGTTCGATCGCCGTCTGCTCGTCGTCGACATCGGCGGCGGCAGCACCGAGTTGTGCGTCGGCAAGGGTGACCAGGTGATCGAGGCGCGCAGCATGAAACTCGGCGCCATCCGCCTGACGCAGCGGTTCTTCACAGATGTCGACCACGGCGACGGGGCCATCTCGGCATCGGCTGTCGAGGCGTGTCGCCGCTACGTCCGATCGGCTCTCGCTCCCGTTGCTCACGACCTCGGGGGCCACCAACCGGAGATGACGGTGGGCTGTTCGGGGACGATCTCGACCATCGCGGCGATGGCGCTGGCGACGCGAGGTGACAAGCCGCGCCACCTGAACGGCGCGATCTTCACGGCCGCAGAGGCCGACGAGGTCGTGGTCGCCCTGACCTCGCGCACCGCGGCGGAGCGACTGGAACTCTCGGGGCTCGATGCCAAGCGTGCCGACATCATCGTCGCCGGTGCGATCCTGTTCGCCGAGATCCTGACGGCGTTCGCCGTGTCGGAGGTGACCGTGTCGGAGTACGCCCTGCGCGAAGGAGTGCTCTTCGATCGCTTCGGGCGGGCTGCCGGTCAGGAGCTGAGCGATCTGCGTCGGACCAATCTCCTGCGGCTCGCGCACCAACTCGATCCGGATCCCGTACACGCCGAACACACGGCACTCCTGTCGACGTCGCTGTTCGACCGGACGACACAGTTGCACGGCCTCGGCGACGACGCCCGCGAACTCCTCGACGCCGCGGCGCTCGTGCACAACGTGGGTCTGTCGATCAGCCACTCGAGCCACCACAAGCACACGTACTACGTGGTTCGCCACAGCGAGCAACTGACCGGGTTCACCGAGCACGAGGTCGAGATGATCGCCGTGATCGCTCGCTATCACCGCAAGAGTCGACCGAAGACCAAGCACCCGGAGTTCGCCTCCCTGTCGCCCCAGGACCGACGCCTCGTGGAAATCCTCGCCGGCATGCTGCGGATCGCGATCGGCCTCGACCGTCGCCACGCCGGATCGGTCCGCTCCGTCCGGGCGATCATCGGCCACGGTTCGCTCCTCATCGAGCCGGTCGGCTCCGACCCGGACCTGGATCTCGACCTGGAGATCTACGCTGCCCGAGAACGGGCGGAGCTGCTCGGCGAGGCGCTCGACGTCGACATGACGATCGGAAACCCTGCACCACCCGACGACACGACGCTGTCGTCGTGATGCCGATGCTCAGTCGTGGTCGGAATACGCCCGCCGACGTCGACGGAGCGTGACAGCGTCGCTGACCGCCCACCAGGTGACGAGCAGGAATGCCTCGCGCACGATGTTGCCGCTCATCTTCGATGCGCCGGCGACCCGGTCACGGAACACGATCGGAACCTCGACGATGCTGCACCCGGCGGCAACCGCACGGTAGGTCATCTCGATCTGGAAGCCGTACCCCTCGGCGCGGATCGCGCCGAGATCGATGCGTCGCAGCGTGTCGGCCCGGTACACGCGATACCCGGCGGTGGCGTCGTTGATCGCGAGCCCGAGGGCGATCGCCGCGTAGCGGTTGCCCCAGCGTGACAACCACGTGCGCCGACGTGGCCAACCGACCACAGAGCCGCCCGGGATGTAGCGCGAACCGATCACGACGTCGATGTCGCGGCGGGCAAGATCGAGCATCATCGGGAGCGCTGCAGGGTCGTGGGAGAGGTCGGCGTCGATCTCCACCACGGCGTCGTATCCGTCGGCGAGTGCGAGTCGGAAGGCGTGGACGTAGGCGTCGCCCAGACCCTTCTTCTCGTCGCGTTCGACGATGCGGAGCCGACCTCCGAAGTCGGGTCGGGCGCGCACGATCGACCGGGTGGCGTCGGTCGAGGCGTCGTCGATGACGAGCACGTCGGCATCCGGCACGTGCTGTTCGAGCCCGTCGAGGAGGTCGGCGATGTTGTCGGCCTCGTCGTGGGTCGGCACGACGACGAGCGTGCGCATCACGGGATCGCGCCGAAGACGCCGTACAGGTTCGTGAGGATGCCCAGGCCGGCGCCACAGACGACCAGCACGAAGTTCCAGCTCTGGTGTTCCCAGCTCAATGCGTCGTCGCCCGGCTCGACCTCGGGGTCCGCGCCGACTCCCGCACGCCCGCCGGGTTGTGGCCACCACGCCGCAACGGCGATGAACAGCGGGAAGGCGGTGAAGACGAACCGCGGACGCGCTGTGACCGTCTCGGGGATCAGCATGAGGGCGACGATGACCACGCTGAATGCGATCCAGGGGAGCGGGAGACGCTTCTTCCATGCCGCGAACGCCATGAGAGCGAGCGCTCCGAGCGACAACACGGTCAGCGCATCGGCAGTGGAATCGAAGGGGCTGG
>JBBSOH010000351.1:0-2699 GCA_038259945.1 Acidimicrobiales bacterium | reverse complement strand
GAAGGCGCTCGTGGCCCCGAGCGCGCTCGGGATGGGGTACGACAAGC
Source organism: Acidimicrobiales bacterium (assembly GCA_038259945.1). Lineage (GTDB taxonomy): Bacteria > Actinomycetota > Acidimicrobiia > Acidimicrobiales > Ilumatobacteraceae > Ilumatobacter_A. Next base: position 2,652 of record JBBSOH010000351.1, on the reverse strand, counting down.
CCGACCTCGGCTTCGTCATCCACTTCCAGATGCCCGGCTCCCCCATCGCCTACTACCAGCAGGTGGGGCGCGCAGGTCGAGCGCTCGATCAGTCGGCGGCGATCCTGCTGGTCGGACGAGAGGACCTGCAGATCCAGAACCACTTCATCGACCGGGCGTTCCCGCCGCCCGAACAGGTCAGCGAGGTGCTCGCGATCGTCGATGCGTCGGATGGTCCGATCGGTGTGCGGGACATCGCGGGCGAGGTGAACGTGAAGTGGGGCGACCTGGAGTCGATCCTCAAGCAACTCGACGTGGAGGGTGCGGTCAAGCGGACCCGCGGCCAGTCGTACGAGCGGACCGGGCAACCGTTCATCTATCCCACCGAGCGGGTCGCCAACGTCACCGAGGCCCGCAAGTTCGAGCAGCAGTTGATGCTCGACTACGCCGAGACCTCGGGCTGTCGGATGCAGTTCCTCACCACGCTGCTCGACGACCCGGCCGACGACCCGTGCGGCATCTGCGACAACTGTCGACGCGCCGGACGCCTCGCCGACGGTGAGTCGGCGATCGACGCACTCGTCGACTCCGGGGTGTTCGCAGCGTTCGATCCTGATCCCGCTGCACTGGAACGGGCGGCGCGGTTCTTGCGCAACCGGCCGATCGTGCTGGCCCCGAAGAAGATGGGCGTCGCCGCCGGCGAACGCAGCGAGCCCGGCCTGGCGCTGGCCGTCTGGGGCGACGACGGCTGGGGTCGCCACGTCGAGCGCGGCAAGTATCGCGACCGCCGCTTCTCCGACGAACTGGCCGAGGCGGTCGCCGAGATGGTGCGGGACTGGGCGCCCGACACGCCGATCGAATGGGTCACCGCCGTCCCGTCCCACCGCAGCGGCGACCTCGTACCCGACGTCGCGGCGCGGGTCGCGGCATCGCTCGGCCTCCCGTTCCATGCTGCCGTCACGCGAGAAGCCGATCGCCCGCCGCAGGAGGAGATGGCGAACAGCGCCTACCAGCAGTCGAATGTCGACGGTGCATTCGCCACGACGAACGACGTGCGCTCCGGCGCCGTGTTGCTGATCGACGACCTGATCGATTCGGGTTGGACCCTCACCGAGGTGGGGCGGGTGTTGCGTCGAGCAGGCAGCGGGCCAGTCATGCCGGTCGCGCTCGCCAGTACCCCGATTCGCAGCTGATCCGAAACCGGCGACAGTGCCCGTGTCAGAGTCGCCGGAGCCGACCACCTACGATCACGGCACCCACACCTGATCGTCACGCGTCGGGTCGACTCCAGGAGCACATCGAATGATCAAGGTCATGGCCACACTCATCGCCAAGTCGGACAAGGTCGAGGAGACCAAGGCGGCGTTGTCGTCGCTGGTCGCACCGACCAACGACGAGGCAGGCTGCATCAGCTACGAGCTGTTCCAGTCGAACGACGACCCGACCGAGTTCGTCACCGTCGAGGAGTGGACCGACCAGGCGGCGATCGACAGCCACATGGGCAGCGACCACATTGCCGCCGCACTCGGCGCCGCCCCCGAGATCCTCGCCGCCGACCCGAAGATCACGAGTTACACGAAGATCGCCTGACCGGTCGACCTCGCTCAGCGATCGCCGTCGACTCGTGACCGAACCCGCTCGATCCGTCGGGAGCGACGCACTGCCCGACACCGGGCGATTGGCGGCGCTGCGTACCGTGTCACGCAGCCGAGGCCTGGCGCGATGCCTACGCGGGTTGTTCGCCTTCGCGATCACCGAGCAGGGTTGCTGGCTCGCCATTCTGCTGTTCGCCTACGAGCGCGGCGGGGTCAGCGAAGTCGGTTGGGTGGCCGTGATGCTGCTCGTGCCGACTGCTGTCCTGGCGCCGCTGGTGGCGGTGTCGAGCGACCTGTTCCCGCGGGACCGCGTCCTCACCGTCGGATACGCGCTCGTTGCGACCACGTCGATCGCCACGGGTGCTGCGATGCTCGGGCGTGCGCCCATCGCGGTGACCTACGGCCTGGCGATCGTGTTCTCGATCCTGTTGACCTTCGCCCGTCCCGCGACGGCGGCGATCATCCCGACGGTCGCGACCACCGCCGACGAGTTGACCGCTGCCAACACGGCAGCGGGGATCACCGAGACAGCCGGAACGGTCGCCGGGCCGCTGCTCGCCGGAGCGATCCTCACCGTGGCGTCGCCGGGTGCCGTACTCGTGTGGATCGGCGCGCTGATGGCGCTCGGCGCTCTCTCGACCATCAGGCGTGGCGCGCCGGCATCGCCGTCGTCGCTTCGCCATGCCGACGACCCGGCACGACGGTCAGCGCTCGTGGAGTTGTCCGCCGGCCTCCGTCTCCTGCGCGGCGACGCCCAGGTCCGCACACTGACCGGAGCGATCGCCACGACCTCGTGGATCGCCGGGGCGCTCGACGTGGGCGCTGCGGCCATCGCGATCGACGTGCTGCGTCGCGACGACGCCGCAGTCAGCGTGCTGCTCACCGGGTTCGGTGCGGGCGGACTGATCGGCTCTGCTGTGAGCTTCGCCCTCGTCGGACGACGCCGGCTGGCGCTGGCACTCGCCGGGAGCGTCGTGCTGATGTGCGGCTTCTTCGTCCCACTCGGCTGGAGTTCGGACCTCGTGACCGCGACATTGCTGCTCGTCCTCGTCGGTGCCGGCGTGACCCTGACGTCGAT
>JBBSOH010000350.1:0-2699 GCA_038259945.1 Acidimicrobiales bacterium | reverse complement strand
GACGGCTCGGGTTGGTCGGGGTCGGGAGCGAGCAGTTCGAGGTAGGACTCCCCCAGCGACACGAGAGCGTTGTGCGTCCCCAGCCCTTCGTGCGAACCACCGATCGCAGGTCGCACTCCCGTGGCCCGCTCGAACCATTCGACCGCCGACGGGAGATCGGGAACTGCGAGGACGAGATGGTCGATGACAGCCATCACCGATGATCGCAGACCGCCGACCCGGCGAGGACGATCAACCCGGGCGATCACCGAGCGACAATGCCCGACGGACCGCCGCACCGAAGCCGTCCGCGAGCTCCGACTCACGATCGTCGGCGCCGGTCGGTGAACATGAGTCGATGACGACGACCTTCATCGAGTCACGCAAACCGCTCCACGAGACGCATCGCATCGCGGTCGGCGGCGCCGTCGACGCGGACGGGCACATCCTGGAACCGCCGACCTTGTGGGAGGACTACATCGACCCGAAGTTCCAGGACCGGGCTCTGCGGATCGTCACCGACGAGAACGGTCTGGAGGAACTCGAACTCGACGGCCGACGTTCGGTCATGGCCAGGAACGGGATGCCGTCGACCCTCGGCGCCATGGGCGACCCCGACCTGGCGGCCATGCAGAAGGATCCGGAGCGGACCTACCTCGCCGAAGCCCCGTACGGCACGATGCACGCCGGCGAGCGGCTGGCGATGCTCGACGCCGAGAACATCGACATCGCGATCCTCTACACGACGGTCGGGTTGCTCTGGGAGGCCGAAGTGACCGACCCGGCACTCGCCCAGGCCTACACGAAGGCGTACAACCGTTGGATCACCGAATTCTGCGCCGACTCACCGCGGCTCGTGCCGACCGCTCACATCTCGCTCAGCGATCCGGTCGCCGCTGCACGCGAGCTCGAACGCGCTGTCGAGGCCGGTGCGAAAGGCGCCTACGTGTGCCCGTTCACCCACGCCGGGCTCCCCCTCGGACACCCCGACCACGATCCCGTGTTCGCCGCGGCACAGGACCTCGGTGTTCCCTTCGCGATCCACCCGACCTTCGAGCCGCAGTGGACCAAGGGCACCCGCATGGGTGACTGGAAGAACGTGAAGCAATTGCGACTGCTCGCATCGGTCCAGGCATCGGACGGCGTACGTCATCAGTTCACGACCCTCTTCGATTACGGGGTGTTCGACAAGTTCCCCACTCTGAAGGTCCTCGTCCTCGAGTCGGGCGGCGGGTGGATCGGTTACTGGCTCGATCGGATCGACGCGGTGTACGGCCACACCTTCATCGGCGAACGGGTGCCGCTCGAGCACAAGCCGTCCGACTACTTCCGCGAACGCATCTGGATCAGCTGCGATCCCGACGAACGCACCATCCCGTCCCTCGCCGAGCGGTTCGGCGTGGATCGGTTCCTGTGGGCGTCGGACTTCCCGCACGCCGATCACACGCCCGAGTACGTCCACGACCTCAACGACCTCGTGGCGTCGTTCCCGGAGCAGGACCGGGCCAAGTTCATCGGCGACAACGCCCGGGTTCTGTTCGACCTTCCTGCCGGTCGGGGCTGACGGGGACCGAGCGTCGCCACGGGTGAGCTCCCGGCTCTCGACGTCCCGTGCGCTCGTCTGGGATCCCGTCGACCCGAAAACGGCCGGAGCCCGGGCACGAGGCCCGGGCTCCGTTCGATTCGGTGGTGATCGCCCAGAGGCGGTCGATCATCAGATGCCGGTTCTCACCAGCGCCTGGATCACCAGCGCCTGGATCTCACCAGCGCCTGGATCTCACCAGCGATAGTGAGCGAATGCCTTGTTGGATTCGGCCATCTTCTGCATGTCGTCGCGACGCTTCATCGCGGCGCCGAGGCCGTTGGCTGCGTCCATCAGTTCGTTGGCGAGGCAGAGAGCCATCGACTTCTCACGACGGTTGCGGGCGAAGTCCACGAGCCAACGGATCGACAGTGTGGTCGAGCGGCGGGGCCGCACTTCCACGGGCACCTGGTAGGTGGCGCCACCGACACGGCGGCTGCGCACTTCGAGGGGCGGCTTGACGTTGTCGATCGCACGCTTCACCGTGTCGATCGCCATGTCTTCGCCTTCGAGCTTGCTCTGGATGATCTCCATCGCGTCGTACACGATCTTCTCGGCGACGTTGCGCTTGCCGTGCAGCATCACCTTGTTGATCAACTGCGTGACGACTACGGACTTGTAGATCGGGTCGGCGACCAGATCGCGGCGGGGTGCGGGTCCTGTACGAGGCATGTCGGGTCACTTCTCCTTCTTGGCGCCGTAGCGGCTGCGGGCCTGCTTGCGGTTCTTGACGCCGACGGCGTCGAGCGCGCCGCGGATGATCTTGTAGCGCACACCGGGCAGGTCGCGCACACGACCGCCGCGCACGAGCACGATCGAGTGCTCCTGCAGGTTGTGGCCGACGCCCGGGATGTAGGCGGTGACCTCCATGCCACTCGTCAGCCGGACCCGGGCGACCTTGCGCAGCGCGGAGTTCGGCTTACGGGGCGTCGTCGTGTAGACGCGCACGCAGACACCACGACGCTGCGGGCTGCCCTTGAGGGCGGGCCGCTTGGCCTTGGTCACCTTGTCGTGGCGACCCTTGCGGACGAGCTGGGCGATGGTGGGCATGGGCGGCTTGGGCTCTCCCGAGTCGGTGGTGCGGTCAGGATGGTGCTTCACCGACCCCCGCGGTCGGGCGTGTCGCCCAACCGAGGTT
>JBBSOH010000349.1:0-2706 GCA_038259945.1 Acidimicrobiales bacterium | reverse complement strand
GGCGTGGCGAACGTCGGCGCAGCGGGGATCAGGACGACAGCAGTCGCCACGAGCGCACCCCTCCACCACGTCGACCACCGAGCACGCTTCATGGCATCGGAGGCTAACGAACTCGAAGCCGCCGCTGCGGGCATCCGACGCCACACGGCCGGCGGCGCCGGTCACACGTGGTTCGGCTCGCGCTGACCTCCCGTGGATCGGCGCGATGCCGACAGCGCACTGCGATACTGCGGCCGTGGGGTTCAATCCGTACCGCAAGTTCCGTGCCAAGCCCAGCGACTACGTCTTCGTGGTCGCCGGGGTACTGGTCGCAGTGGCTCTGGTGGCCTGGGCGTTCTTCGGCTGACGGCTTCCGGGTGGCGACCACGCGCCCGAACCCGACGCGTGTCCCATCGACGGTCAGAACGCCGACTCGATCAGCACCACCTCGGTCCCGGTGATCGCCACCACGTCGAAGCGAATGCCGTTGCGTTCCGGACGGTTCTGCTCGAGCCATTCGAGCGCCAGCAGACGGATGCGGCGCTGCTTGGTCGGCCCGACCGCTGCGGCGGCCGGCCCGTAGCGATCGGTGCGACGGGCCTTGACCTCGCTGAACACGACCACGCCGTCGAGTTCCACGATCAGGTCGAGGTCGCCGGTGCCGGATCGCCAATTTCGATCGAGCACGGCGTACCCGAGTCGCCGATAGTGCGCGGCAGCGAGATTCTCACCCCACCTGCCTCGGGCGATGTTCGACCGGTCGACACCGGGACCCGATCGAGGCGAGCCTGTGGCTGCCGGTTCGTGTGGTTGCTGAGGAGTGGCGCGCATGATGGCCCTTCGTCGCGAGTTGATGACGAGGGCCCGAAAGCGGGCCGAGGGGGTGCGGGTGAGCGCACCGATCCGATCAGCGGATGATCAGAAGTCGCGCTTCTCGCGGATCTTGGCAGCCTTGCCCTTGCGATCGCGCAGGTAGTAGAGCTTCGCACGACGCACGTCGCCGCGCTTGACGAGTTCGATCTTCTGCACGGTCGGTGCGTGCAGCGGGAACGTACGCTCGACTCCGACGCCGTAGCTGAGCTTGCGAACCGTGTAGGTCTCCTGCAAGCCGCCGCCCTGGCGTCCGATGACGTCGCCCTGGAACACCTGGATGCGCTCCTTGCCGCCCTCGATGACGCGCACGTGGACCTTGAGTTCGTCGCCGGCCTGGAAGTCGGGGATGTCGTCGCGGAGCGAATCGTTGTCGATGAAGTCGGTGGATTGCATGGCGGCTACCTGCTGGGGATCGAAATGGGCCCGCAACCGTCGGGTCGCTGGCGTGGCACTCCCTCTCGGGAGAGGCCGGTCAATGATACGGGTCTGCGGGGAACTCTTCCAACAGCCGGGCCTCATCCGCCGTCACACCACCGCGCGCCTCGATCAGGTCGGGACGTTCCCGGACCGTTCGGTGGAGGCGCTGAGCGATGCGGTAGCGCTCGATCCGGCCGTGGTCTCCGCTGCGCAGGACGTCGGGAATCGACCACCCGCGGAAGTCCGCCGGGCGCGTGTACTGCGGCTCCTCGAGCAACCCGGCCGAGCCGAAACTCTCGGTGACCGGACTCACGGCGTTGCCCATCGCCCCCTCCCGCAAGCGGGTCACGGCTTCGATGACCAGGCACGCAGCGACTTCTCCCCCGCTGAGCACCACGTCACCCACACTCATCTCCTCGTCGACGAGATGGCGCACCACCCGGTGGTCGACACCCTCGTAGCGGCCGCACAGCAGGCTGAAGCCGCCGCGACGCACGCCTTCGTCGGACCCAACCGAACCGGATGCTCCGTGCGCGTCGTCGGGACCGGAGGCGTCACCGAGCGCCGCAAGTTCTTCGGCAACGCGTTGATCGAATCGTCGCCCACCCGGGCTCATCAGGATCAGCGGACGGGGCGGATCGGCGGCCTCCACCGCTTCGAAGATCGGCCCCGGCTTCATCACCATGCCGGCACCTCCGCCGAACGGTGCGTCGTCGACCGTGCGGTGAGCGTCGGTCGTGTGCTCACGGATGTCGTGGCATCGCAGGTCGAGCAGACCGCTTGCACGCGCTTTGCCGAGCAGACTCTCGGAGCAGAATCCGTCGACGAGCGACGGGACGATGGAGAAGACGTCGATGCGCACGCCGACCAGGTTTCAGTCCTCGATCAGTTCGAACAGTCCCTCGGGGACCTCGACGAAGATGGTGTCGCCCTCGATCGTGGTGACGAAGTTCGTCGGGACGAGAGCGCCGGAGTCGAGTTCGAGGATCTCGGCCGCCGGGTTCGCGAGGATCACGACACAGGCCCCACGTGCGACGCCGTGCTGGTCGACGACCTGCTTGCCGATCATCTCGTGGACCCACAGCGCGTCAGGGTCGTGGATCGGCTCGGCGAACAATTCGACGTTGGTCCAACGTTCCGCCTGTGTGCGGTCCTCGAACACGTCGAAACGAGCGATGATCCGACCGTTGCCGAGCACCCGGCTCGACGTGACGGTGATCAGACGGTCACGGGCGTGGAACTGTGCGCCCGCTACAACTCGTTCGCGACGGTCGGTGGTCAACTGCACGAAGATGTCGCCCTGCAGGCCGTGCGGACGGCGCAGATGACCGATGGACAACCACCCCTGGGGTGGCGGCTTCGGGCCTCTCGAAGCAGCAGCCTGCGAAGAAATGGGCGGCCTCAGTCGAGGAATTCGATGTCGATCTCGACATCGTC
>JBBSOH010000348.1:0-2770 GCA_038259945.1 Acidimicrobiales bacterium | reverse complement strand
GAGTGGATGCCGAGGTGGCGTGGTGCGTCCTCGATCTCCGCAGCCAGGGCGAGCACGGCGGCGGGGATCGTGCAGCCGGGTTGCTCGGCCGTGGCGGCGACGTTGCCCCATGCATCGACCTCCTTGGCCCATGCGTCCTGCTGACCCGGTTCGTAGCCGAGTGCCTTGGCCATGTCGCGGATCGACGAGCGCGACCGGTAGGTGATGACGTTCGCGACCTGCGCCGTGTGATGGCGTCCGTACGTCGTGTAGACGTACTGGATCACCTCTTCTCTCCTGTCGCTCTCGATGTCGATGTCGATGTCGGGCGGCCCGTCGCGCTCCGGGGAGAGGAACCGTTCGAACAGCAGACCGAGCGACACCGCGTCGGCTGCGGTGACGCCGATGGCGTAGCAGACCGCCGAGTTCGCCGCGCTTCCACGTCCCTGGCAGTAGATGTTCGAGCGACGGCAGAACTCGACGAGATCCCACACGATGAGGAAGTAGCCGGCGAAGTCGAGTTGATCGATCAGCGCGAGTTCGTGGTCGATCGTCTTCCACGCCCGGGCCCGCAGCGACAGATCCTCCCCGTCAGGAGGGCGTGTGCCGTAGCGACGGGCGGCCCCCTCTGCCACGATCTGACGGAGGTACTCCATCTCCGACATCCGTGCGGCCCCGTGGGTGTCAGACGCCGGCGGGGACGCCGGGTCCGGCTCGACGTCTGCGTCCCTGTGGGTGTCGGACACCCGGAGGGACGGGGTGGGGAAGGGTGGCAGGTTGGGGGCGACGAGGGACAGGTCGAACGCCGCCGCCCGACCGATCTCCAACGATGTCTCGACCGCACCTGGATACCTGGCGAAGCGTGTGGCCTGCTCGGCACCCGAGCGCAAGTGGGCGCCGGCCGACGACGGGAGCCACGCATCGATCTCGGCAAGGCTGCGTCGCGAGCGGACGGCGGCGAGTGCGGTGGCGAGCCTGCGCTGTGCGGGGGTGGCGTAGTGCACGTTGTTCGTGGCCACGCACGCCACGCCCATCCGCCGGGCGATCTCGTACAGCGCGTCGTTGCGTGTGGTGTCGGCCGGGTCACCGTGGTCCCACAGTTCGACGAGCACCCGGTCGCGCCCGAACGCATCGACGAGGCGTTCGAGTTCACGTCGGGCAGCATCCACGCCGTGGTTCATCAGTGCTGCAGGGACCGCACCCTTGCGGCACCCGGTCAGCACCCAGCCGTGGGTGCCGGTCGGGCCGACCAGACCCGAGTCGCCGCCACCCACCAGGTCGTCGAACGCGAACTGCGGCGCCCCCTTCTCCCCTGCCAGGTGCCCCTGGCTCAGGATCCGCGACAGACGTGCGTACCCGGTCGGCCCGTCGGCGAGGACCAGCAGGTGGGTGCCGGCCGGGTCGGGAGCGTGGGAGTCGGGGACGAGTCCGGTGTCGACCTGGAAGAGCGTGTCGGCTTCCGAACGGGCAACGCTTCCTTCGAGCAGTCGGCCGTCACGTCGAGCGGTGAGTGTGATCTCCGCGCCGAACACGGTGGCCAACCCGACCGCTCGGGCTGCCTCGGCGAAACGGACCACGCCGTAGAAGCCGTTGTGGTCGGTGACCGCCAACGCCTCCAACCCCAGCCGGGCGGCTTCCACCGCCAGTTCTTCGGGATGCGACGCACCGTCGAGGAAGGAGAAGTTCGTGTGGCAGTGCAACTCGGCATACGGAGTCGTCGTCCCTTCCAGGGGAGGCGTTCCCGAGCCACGCAGGCTCTCTTGCGTCTCGTCGGTGCGGGTCTTCAGATCTTCGGGGGGTTCGAACGGCTGACGTTTGCGGCTCCACGCCGGACTGTCACCGCCACCGTTCCACGACGGCGAACCGGGGGCGCGCCCGTCTCGGCCGGTGCGTGGCGCCTGCGGGGTGCGGCCCCGGTCGGAGAGCGCACCTTCCAGTTCGCCCCACGTCCAGGACGGGTTGTTGAATCCCATCCACCTCAGTATCGAACGTATGTGCTACGAACGCAAGTTCGATCAGATTCTCCCAGCTCACGACGTTCGTGTCTGATTCCTCGAGCATCGGAACCCGAGAAGTCAGACGAGAGGGACGCAGACGGCCGTGCGGTCGCTGCTCAGCCGAATGCGTTCTCGAACAGATCGAGCACACCGGCTTCCACCGCCACCGATCGCAGGTAGTCGGTGTCGAGGCCGCCAGCGGCGACGGCGATCATCCCGGCGACATCGCGAGGTGGTCGTCAACCGCATCTCGCCCACCAACATGCTCGCCATCGACCCACCCAGAATCCACGGCACGGACAGCGCGTCGAGGATCTCGACGACCGGTCGCAACCTGCTGAACACTCTCAGCGACCCTGTTCGTCGGGATCCCACCCATATGCACTGATCATCAAGGCCCGCGGAACGCGCAGCGCGATGACACGGAGACGGTTGTCCTCTGCCGACGCATGAGGATGCCTCGCCTTCACTCCGCTGAGCGCGAAGGCCTCCGCATCTCGATGCAACGATTCGATGGTCGCCACGCGATCACTCGTCGACAGATCCCGCCACCGCTCGACGATCATCTCGACGATGTCGGGGTGCGTGTCCGACATGAACTCCGCAACAGACATGCCACGAAGATGGCCGCGCCTCGCAGACGCTGGCTCCCGCACCGCGCCGCACCGCGCCGCACCGCCGCTGCGACCAACCTCTGTTGTTCGCTCCCGGATCAGACAACAGAGGTTTGGTGCGTCGGCATCGTTCAGGGGAACTCGCGTCGGTGGATCTAGTCCACGAATCCGTTCACGACG
>JBBSOH010000347.1:0-2776 GCA_038259945.1 Acidimicrobiales bacterium | reverse complement strand
TGACGTGCGGTACGTCCTTCGACCTGCTCCTTCACGTCGTCGGGGAGCCCGTCGAAGGCGGCGTACATGTCGGAGAAGAGCGTGTCACCACCGACGGTCGGCCCGTCGAGCAGGCGCAGGACCGAGCCGAGTGACGGCTCGACACGCCAGGTGACGTCGGAGTGCCATCCGTTCTCCAGACCCGGTGACTTCTCGTCGTGGGTGATCGCGAGCACCTCGGGGTGACCGGGACTCGAAGGAGCGAAGGGGTGGACCTCGAGTTCGCCGAAACGTCGAGAGAAGTCGAGGTGGTCCTGCGTGCTGATGTCCTGATCGCGGAAGAACAGGACCTTCCAGTCGAGCAGCGCCTGACGGATGTCGGCGATGGTGTCGTCGGGGAGGTCGCCCGACAGTGTGACGTTGCCGATCTCGGCGCCGATCGTCGGCGATTGCGGATCGACGGTGATCGGAGCGATCGAGATTCCCGAGGAACTCGACGCCGTGTCGATGCGGTCGGATTCGGTGATGGTCATGGAGGCGGCCCCTTCTCGTCGGAACGAACCTCGTCCGTCGCAGAGATACTCCCAGATGCGAGTCGGGTGCAGCGAGGTGTGAACTCGAAGTGCGTGGGAGACACTGTTGCGATGGCAAGCGACTCTGGAACGATCCCGACCTTCGGAACAGATCATGATGGTGACAACCCGGACCGAGCCGACGAGTGGGAGTCGCTTCGCAATCGCTACATCACACCTCCCGAGCACCGGGCACCCTCATCGGCGCGCGGTCAGCACCACCAGGCGCTGATCTCCTCCGACGTCGTGCGGACGATCGAGTTCTACCAGGGGCTCCTCGAGTTCCCGTTGACCGAACTCTTCGAGAACCGGGACTACGAAGGGTCGACCCACTTCTTCTTCGACATCGGCAACGGCAACGCACTCGCATTCTTCGACTTCCCGGGCCTCGGCCTGGAGGAGTATGCCGAGGTGCTCGGAGGCCACCACCACCTGGCGATCTCGGTGGAGCCGGCGAACTGGGACCGGTTGAAGTCCAAGCTCGAGGCCGCCGGGGTCGACACGTACATCGTGGGCGACACGTCGCTCTACTTCGCCGGGCCCGACGGTGAGCGCATCGAGATCATCAACGACCCGCTCGGAGAGATGTACGGCATGAAGGTGCTGTGAGCGCGATGCGCTGAGCCCACTCGGGTGGGCGCGTGAACGGAGCGGTCAGGGCCGGCCGGCGTGGGCGACGTCGACCCTCGTGCTGACGATCGAACCGGTGGCGGTGCCGGCAACGACGTCCGGGCTCGAGTCGTCGGCGAGGAGCACGAAGAGAGTGTGGCCGTCGTCGCCTCCGAGCATGCATGCGTAGGTGTTGTTCGGTGTGCCCATTCGGATGGTGGAGGGGTCGCCGATGTCGCCCGACCCGATCACCCGCACGACCTGCTTGCCGACCGCATCGGAATACCACACGCCTTCTTCCTCGTCGAGAGTGCACCCGTCGGGCGCCGTGCCCTCCACCTCGGCCCAGACCCGCGGTTCGGTGAGCAGGCCGTCGTGGTCGATCGTGAACGCCGTGTACTGGCCGCCGAAGGTCTCGCCGACCATCAGCGTGCGTTCGCTGGGAGTGATCACGGCACCGTTCGGAAAGAGCAGTTCGTGCGAGTCCGCGACCACGCGGCCGTCGGGATACACGATCGCCAGCGTGGTGGTCTTCACCGCATCGCCGGCCTCGAAGTCGAAACCGAAGTTGCCGACGTAGGCGATGCCGGTCGACGACACGACCATGTCGTTGCAGTGACCACCGGCGACGTCGGACAGGTCGGCGTGCTCGACGACGGAACCGTCAGCCTCCCGACGCATCACTTTGCGATCGAGCATCGACACGAACAGCAGACGTCCGTCGGGCAGCCAGCCGAGGCCGGACGGCCGACCGTCGTATTCCAGCTCGACATGGCGGGTGCCGGTGCCGTCAGCGTGGATCTCGACCGAGGAGATCGTCTGTTGGTAGAAGTCGCTGAACCACAAGCGGCCGTCGTGCCAACGAGGGCCCTCGCCGAAGTCGATCCCGTCGATCACGGTGGTCCACTCGGCCTGCATCTGCGTTGCGTCGTCCATCCTTCGACCGTAGTCGGGCGAGCAGCGTCAGTTGCTGGTGTCGGAGAGGGCATCACCTGTTCGGGGGGATCGACACCCGAGTGTTCGCACCACGGTCGCGATGTCGTACCGTCGATGCGTGCAGCGACGGAGGAATGCGGTGCCCCGCTCGACGGGCGTACGGAGTCGTCGCGGATGAGGCAGCACGGGGATCGTTCGGGTGACGATGCGACCACGAGGAATCTGCGGCGTCCGTTGCCGATCCGGCACGACATCGCACCGAACTACGCGCGCCGACGCATCGTGTCGGGCATCGTCGTCCTCTCGGTCGTCGCAGCGGGTGTCGGTGCGATCGTTGCCGCGTCGGGCGGAGACGATTCGGTCCCGACGCCGGCTGATGCGTCGACGATCGAGCGTCCGCCGAGTTCTGCTGCGGGGCAGTCGGCCCTCGTCGACGATGTGGTCCCGATCCATCACGGCTACGACAGCGAGGTCCTCTACGTCGCGCTGTACGGATCGATCGGGACCGACCGTCTCGGCGTGCTCGGCGAGAACGACATCGCCGGCTCGATCGAGAAGGCGGCCGAGGTGGCAGCGCAGTACGAGGGTTTCGGGTCGACAGTGGTTCCGACGTTCGAGATCATTGCGTCGGTCGCGTCCTTCGAGGCGGGCGACGACGTGGACTACTCCAACGAGGTGCC
>JBBSOH010000346.1:0-2796 GCA_038259945.1 Acidimicrobiales bacterium | reverse complement strand
GAACCCCCCGAAGAACCCCCACGCTGGTACGATGCCATTCTAGCAGGTCTTTTGTGGCCTCTGCGAGCCCCTGGGGGACAAGGGGTCGCAGGTTCAAATCCTGTCAGCCCGACACGAGAACGTCCTGGTCAGAGGTTGTTTCCTCCGACCGGGACTTTCCTCGTTTTCGGCGAGGGCGTATCGGCGCCGCCAGCTCCGCAACGACGTGTCGGTCGGTTTCTTCGAGTCCGATCTCGGTCAGCCGTAGCCGACTTCGTCCATCAATCGGATCGCATCGGGGTTCAAGCGGCCGAGTTCGTCGGCGCCGAGGTCGTCGCGCGTGAAGTCGGTGCCGAACTCTTCGGTGATCAACGGCTCGGCCGGCACCGACGGGTTCGCCGGGTATTCGTGGTTCGAGTCGACGAGGATCCCCTGACCGTCGGTCGCCAACCACTCGAGGAACTGCTGCGCCATCTCCGGATGTCGGGAGTACCTCGTGACACCGCCACCGGAGATGTTCACGTGGACACCTCGATCGGCCTGATTCGCCCAGACGAGATCGACGGGCAGATCCGGATTCTCCTCGAGTGCACGTCCGAGGTAGTAGTGGTTCGTGACGCCGACCTCACAGAGGCCATCGGCGACCGATTCGATGATGACGACATCGTTGGCAAGGATCTCGGCGTTGTCCTTCCAGCCCTGCAGCACATCTCGTGCACCGTCTTCGCCATCCTCGGCGATCAGGCTGGCAACGAGCGACTGCTGGTATCCGTTGAGGGAGTTGCGCAGGCACAGACGGCCCTTCCACTCGGGCTCGGCCAGTTCCTCGTACGTCGTCGGCACTTCGTCCACACTCAGCAGATCGGAGTTGTAGATGATCGTGCGTGCTCTGATGGTGAGACCGAACCAGTTCTCGTCCGGATCGCGGAGTTCGGCCGGAATCGCAGCGTCGAGAACGGGGGAGTCGATCGGCTGGAACAGGCCGTCCTGTGCAGCCTGCACCAGGTTTCCGGCGTCGACGGTGATGTATGCGTCGGCATCGGTGTTCTCTCCCTCGGACGCGATTCGTTCGCGGAGTTCGCCGTCGTTGCCGGTGAGGAACTCCACGTCGATGCCGGTGTCTTCGGTGAACTTCTCGAACGCCGTTTCGATGCCGTAGTGGCGTCCGCTGTAGACCTTCAAGGTCTCGCCGTCGTCGCTCGAACATGCCCCGAGAGCAAGAGCGACGCCAACGGCGCCGAGGGCGCACGCGGTCCAACGACTTCGGCTGTGATGGTGGGATTTCAACGTGTGCTCCTCATGAGATGGTTGGTGGTTCTTCGTCGGCTGGACCAGCTTCGTGAAGCGATTCTCCCGACCTGTTCGACGCCCACCCAGATCGCAACGCCCGACGCGATCGTGGCGATGTATGCGATCCGTTCGTCCATCACATCGGTCAGCCGTGGCCAGATGGTGAAGTGGGTGATGTAGATCCACATGCTCGCCGACGCGATCACGCCGATCGCCGGCACCATCGGACGAGGGATCGGGAGATCACGCATCCAGATCAGCACCACGAGAGAGCAAGCGATGAACAACTCCCGGGGGAGGTAGTCGAAGAAGTCGACGACGACGGCGAACGTGCTCGCTGACGTCGCGACTCGTTTCGCAGTCGTGTCGGAGCGATGGATCAGCCAACCGAGCGCGACGAGCCATGCGACCCCGTGCGTGCGAAAGCGCAGGTTGTACCAACTCTCCATGTATGCCCACTCCAGACGGGGCAACAGCAGGACGGCGAGGACGGCCAATGGGAGGCCGTACGGAAAGCGGCTGTCGAGGCGGCGGACGGCGGGACTCGCAGCGACGATCGTGGCCAGCACGACGACGTGCACGAAGACCTCGATGAACCAGAAGTGCCACAGGTCGCCACGGTGGCCGGGTGGGCCGACGTAGTTGTTGACGAGAAGCAGCGTCCCGAGGCTGTAGGCGCCGAAGGCGGCCATCCCCACGGACACCCAGGCAACGGCGGGGACGGCGGCTCGCGCAGCAGTTCGCAGTCCCGCTCGGATTCGATCACCCGTCGACTGGATCGGGAGGAGGAAGCGGCTGAGGTTGAAGCCCACGACGCCGAGCAGCAGGTGTGCGCCACCGGGAAAGAACATGATCCGCATGTGTGTGAGGACCACGAGGCAGATGGCGATGGCTCGCAGGAGGACCGTCGTGTCGGTGCGAGTGGTGGACCACCATCGTCTCGGTGCCGTGGAGCGTGGGACCGACTCGAGGTCACCGACGCACAGGAGGTGCCAGTCCGTCGGCACCGAGCCGAGTAGACGCTCGAGGCGTATCGAGCACTCGACGTAACTGAGCGAATCGCCACCGAGGGAGACGAACGTGTCGTCGGGTCCGATCGCTGTGCGACCGAGCACTGACGCAAACGTCGAAGCGACGGATTCATCCGGGGCGCACGATGCGGGTTCGACGAGCGCCTCGAGGCTGATCGCCGGGTAATCGACCTTGTCGGTTCCGGTGCGAGGAATCGCGACGTCGGTGACGACGGCGACCATCGGGAGTGGCAGCGATGTCATTGCACGCACTCGCTCGGCCACGTGACCGGCATCGGTGCCGGGGGCGAGAACGACGAGGCGATCGTCGTCGCCGGCGATCGCGACGTCGGTCGAGAGTTCGGAACGCAACTGGTCCTCGATGTGGTCGAGATCGATGCGAAGACCGAGCGGCTTCACGAACCGGGACCGTCGCCCGACGATCTCGAAGACTGCGTCGTCGGCGTGGAACCGTGCGAGGTCGCCGGTCAACAGTTCGTCGATGGTGCGTCCGAGG
>JBBSOH010000345.1:0-2881 GCA_038259945.1 Acidimicrobiales bacterium | reverse complement strand
CCCCGACACCGTGATCGGGCCGCTCGTCAGTGCCGAGCACAACGACAAGGTCATGCGCTACATGAAGATCGCGCTCGATTCGGGTGCCCGCCACATCGTGGGCGGTGAGATCCCGACCATCGGCGAGGTTGCGACGGGCGACCTCGCTTCCGGCAACTGGGTCATGTCGGCGGTGTTCGCCGACTGCACCGACGACATGGAGTTCGTCACCGACGAGGTGTTCGGTCCCCTGATGTCCGTGCTGGTCTTCGACAGCGAGGACGAGGTGATCGAGCGGGCCAACGCCACGCCATACGGGCTGTCGGCGGCGGTCTTCTCGAAGGACTTCGCCCGGGCGAACCGGGTCGCCAACGCCATGCAGGCCGGGTCGGTGTGGATCAACGACTACGGCACGCTGCCGGCCTCGGTGCCGTCCGGCGAATACAAGCAGTCGGGCGTCGGCCGCGAGAACGGCGCCAACGCGATCGAGCACTACACCCAGGTCAAGGTGATCTACAGCTCCCTCGTCCCCGTCGAGCGGTACATGTGAAACCAAACGGTGTCTGCACACCGTTTGGTTTCACTCGACGGAGAGTTCGCGGACTCGTGCCAGCAGCACGTCGATCGCCGGGCGGTTCAGTCCGCCTTCGGGGATGATCACGTCGGCGTGGCGCTTGCTGGGTTCGATGAAGCGCTCGTGTGCCGGCTTCACCGTGGTGAGGTACTGGTCGATGACGGAGTCGGTGGTGCGGCCGCGCTCGGCGACGTCGCGCTGGATTCGACGGATGAGGCGGATGTCGGCGGCGGTGTCGACGAAGATCTTGAGGTCGAAGCGTTCGCGCAGCGAACGGTCGTACAGAACGAGGATGCCGTCGACCACGACGATCCGGTTCGGATGCACCTCGCGCGTCTCGCCCGACCGGTTGTGGTCGGCGAAGTCGTAGATCGGCACCGGTACCGTGGCCCCGTTCGCGAGCGCCGCGAGGTGGTCGTTGAGCAGGTTCCAGTCGAACGCATCGGGGTGGTCGTAGTCGGCCTGGCTGCGCTCCTCCCATGTCTCGTCGCTGCGGTCCTTGTAGTAGGAGTCGAGCTCGATCCGCGACAGATGCTGCTCTCCGGTCAGCTCCACGAGGCGCTCGGAGATCGTGGTCTTGCCGGAGCTGCTCCCGCCGGCCACGCCGATCATGAACGGTTTCGTCACGCGCGCCAGCCTACGACGGCTCGGAGTTGCGCGATCCGGCCCCGGATTTTGTTGCTCCCATGCTTGTAATTCGCACCCCTCACAGGCCAACCTGTCGGGTGATGCTGTCCGAACGTCATGCCGCCATGCTCGATTTCGAACGTTCATGGTGGGAGAACACCGATCCTCGTGACCAAGTGATCCGCGCGCGCTTCCAGTGCTCGCCGGACGAATACCATGCAGAACTGACCACTGTGCTCGACGATCCGGCCGCGATGGACCACGACCCGCTCGTGGTGCGTCGTCTCAAGCGGCTCCGTCTGCGGGCACGCAAACTGCGTCACGGTGCTGCCGAGGTGGCATCGGGCGTCGGAGAAGGGCATCACGCATGAGCAACGAAGAATCAGGTCTCGGCGCCAGTCGCCGCACGCCGCGCCAGGGTGTCGGCGGATCCCCCGTGGGTTCGTGGCTCACGATCGTCCTCGCCGTCGTGGCGGTGGTCGCCGGGTTCCTCATCCTGAGGAACATCACGAACGACTCGAGTTCGGTCTCGCCGGCCGATGCCGTCGGCGACGACGAGTCGTCGGTGAGCACCCCCGGCGACCCGCTCGTCGACATCAGCATCCCCGTCACCGAGGCGACCACCACCACGACCACGGTCGTACGAACCGTCGAAGGTGCGTCGGTCGTCGTAGCGAACGCCAACACCGTCGGTGGGTCTGCCGGCACGATGACCAACACGCTCCAACTCGCCGGCTACACCGTGATCGACCCGGTCAATGCGAGCGGTGCGAACATCACCGCATCGATCGTCTACTACTCGGCGGCCGACGGCGCCGAAGCCGTGGCGCGGTCGGTCGCACGTGATCTCGGAGGGGTGGAGGTGCTGCCCGTGTCCACGCCGGCACCCACCGCCAACGGCGACCTCGGCGAGGCCGGCGTGCTCGTCCTGCTCGGTGACGACGAGGCGGGCAAGACCCTCGAAGAACTGGCTCCGGCCGCTGCCGAGTCCGCAGCAGGGGGAGCAGCTGCTCCTGCTCCCTCGGGCGGCGACGTACCCGTCACGGCTCCGGCCGACGCTGCCACTGGCGGCGACACGGAGACCGGAACGACCGACGCCGTCACCGGCGTGGGGGCAGGCGAGGACGACGGCGCAGGCTGACACGCCACGGCGAAAGTCCCGACGCTGGAACACCTGACACCGGTCGGTGCCGTCGGTTCCTGATCGGGTCGGAGTCAGCACCGTCGGCCGAGCAGTTCGGTCACAGCGGCTTCGATGCAACGCTTCGGTTCGCGCAGTGCCGCATCCAGACCGAAACGATCGCTGAGCACCGAGACGTCGACGAGCACCCTCTGATCGTCGACGACATCGGCGTCGGCGGACCCGACCACGGCGGCGGTGGCGATGCCGGCATCGGCTGCGAAAGCCGCCACGCCGCCCACGACCTTGCCGTCGAAACTGGTTCGGTCGAGACGCCCTTCGCCGGTGATCACGAGGTCGATTGCGAGCTGATCGTCGCCGCCACCCGAGCCGACTTCCAGGTGATCGAACAGGCCGACCTCGTCGGCCACGAGTTCCACGCCGGGGATCAGCCGACCGCCGAGCGCCGCCAGGGCGCCCCCCAGCCCGCCGGCCGCGCCTCCACCCTCGACCTGGCGCACGTCGAACGAGAAGTCCTCGTCGAACATCTGGACGAGGCGTTCGAGGCGGCCGTCGAGCAT
>JBBSOH010000344.1:0-2908 GCA_038259945.1 Acidimicrobiales bacterium | reverse complement strand
GTGTGATCGCACTCGGTCGCGGACGCACGCGCGTGGTCGATCCGGCTGCGCTCCGAGCCATGGACATCGCGCGCTGAACGTCGCGGCCCGACTCCCGTTCAACGTGAGGATGACCACGCACCAGGACGGGGCGTCGCTCACGTCGAGATCGTCGTCGTCAGCGGCCGAGATCGTTCAGATCACGCCGAGCAGCCGTGCACGTTCGACGTTGGACTCGTGTTGTTCGGCGGTTGCGGCGAACGCCATCGCACCGTCCTCCTCCGCGATGACGTAGAAGAACAGGAAGCAGTCCTTCGGTTCGGAAAGATCGCGACAGATCGGATCGTCGGGTGTCGGGTTGGGTGCGGGTTCGAGAGCGGCCTCGATCGACTCCCGGCTCGGCACGGCGATCGGGGTGCGCGGAAGGCCCGGCAGAAGGTAGGTGTTCCAGTCGGTCGGGATCGTGCGCAACTGGCTGAACGGGAGATCCGGATCGATGTCCTCCTGACTTCGTCCGTAGAGGACCGCCGAGTCGATCTGGAGGCTGAATGGCTCCTCCGGATCGTTGGCGGTGACGAACAGGCGGTTGTGGATCACACGGGAGATGCGGGCCCGGTCGCCCGCCACGAGTGCCTCCTGCTCGATCATCGACGCGATGATCAGGATCTCGTATGGCGAGCGTCCGAGTGCTGCTCCGCGAGTGGCGATGTCGCTCTGTTCGCCGATCGCGTTCATCCGATGCACCATCTGTGTGACGACGTCGGTCGCCGAGGCGTCCGGAGCGATGTCGTAGGTGCCCGGTGCGAGCAGGCCTTCGGGCGACGAGGTGCCGTCGACGACGAAGTCGGACTCCGAAGCCGCCTGTTCGACTGACCGGCCGAAGTCGGCAGCGCCGATCGTGTCGACGGAGTCGGCGAGCTGCTCGCCGATCTGTTCCACGGTGTCGCCGGCGTCGACCATGAACCGGATGGTCGCGACGGGAGCCGTCGACATCGTGGTGGCCGCAGTCGTGTCGGCGGAGGGCGTGGTGCTGGGCGGCCCGGCGACCGGTGCCGAGGCGGGTCGGTCCACCAGGAGGGCAACGGTGGCGGCGAGCCCCGCGACGAGCAGTGTCGTCGCGGCAACTCTCAGGGGCCAGCGCGTGCGGTCCCGGCCCGGACCGCCATTCGGCGCCGACCCGTCGACCACCGTGTCGGGTTCGACTGGTGGTGCGATCGCATCGATGTGCCGGCGAAGTCGCGATTCGATCGTGGTCATGTTCCGACCTCTTTCTGCAGACGCCGAAGACCTCGCTCGGCGTGATTCTGGATGGTGCTGCGCGCGATGCCGAGAAGCCCGGCCGCTTCGGCGTGGGTGAGGCCGTAGCCGATGCACAGCACCACGACCTGACGCTGACGCAGTGGGAGCGCATCGAGCGCAGCGGCGAGCGCTGGCTCGAAGCCCGGTGCCCGACCCTCGTCGGAGGGGAGCCCGAACCGTCGTCGACTCCGCTGTTGCTGGCGCTGGGCCCAACGTTGACCGACCCGGAACGCGTACCCGATCGGGTTGTCGAGTTGGAGCACCCGTGAGCGATGCTCCCATGCGTAGCTCAGTGCTTCGGCGGTGGCTTCACGACCGAGTTCGGCGCCGAAGGTCGCCACCAGTGCTGCACGCAACGGCGGCTCGGACCGGTGGAACCACGACTCGAACGCGGCGCGACTCGCGCCGGTGTCGGTCGTCTGCTCCTCGGTCACGTCCATTCGCCCTTCAAGGCGCACAGAGTGGCGTGTGCACCACATCATCCTGTCGAATCTCGCACGGTCCCCACGTCGAGGTCCAACTCCCGCTCGACGTGAGGATGATCCCGCACCAGGGCGGGGCGTCGCTCACGTCGAGGTGGGTTTCGTCAGCGGTCGGGTGATTCGTCGGCGAGGATCTGGTCGGCGCGTCGGCCGTAGACGATCGTCCAACCCCAGAACGCAACGAAGGCGATCACACCGATGCCGACACGGATCGAGGTGGGCCACGGGCGACCGGTGACGAACCCTTCGATCAACCCGGCGACGGCGAATGCGATCACCAGCCCGATCACGACGTTGCCGACATCGCGCCCCTGTGCCGACAGCGCCTGCCAGCGGGTCTGGTCGCCCGGCGCGATGACCGTCCACCCGATCCGCAGGCCGGCTGCGCCCGACACGATCACCGCTGAGATCTCCAACAACCCGTGCGGCAGGATCAGACCCCAGAAGCGCTCCCACTCGCCGACGTGCGTGAACAATCCGCCGGCGATGCCCACGTTCGCGCCGTTGTAGACGAGGAGGAACGCCGTGAACACGCACAGCAGTGCGCCTGCGGCGAACGCGAGGATGCCGACGCGAACGTTGTTCAAGAAGACCTGACCGGCGAAGTTCTGGGCCGGCTGGCTCGAGTAGTAGGCCTCGAAGTCGTTCTCGATGTAGCTCTCGGTGATCGCCGCGTCGCCGGTCAGGTCGAACGCCTCGGGGGAGACGCCGATCCACACCTGCATCACGGCCCACGGCACGATCGTGAGGAGTGCGGCGACGACGATGAAGCGTCGGATCCGCCACACGGCGGCGGGAAAGGTCAGTGCCAGGAAGCGGGTGACGGACTGGCGGATGTTGGTCTCGCGGCGTCCGTACAGGATCCCGTTCGCACCGGCGACCAGGTAGGTGAGCCGGCCCACGATCGCGTCGTCCGCGCCGTAGGCGAGTCGGGCGTGAGCGAGGTGGCTGCTCGTCCGTTGGTAGAGGCCGACCAGTTCGTCGAGTTCGTCGGGGGAGACGGACTTCAGTTTGCGGGCGCGCTGCGTGAGGTCGCCGAGGCGGGTCCACGAGTACTGGTGCGTCGCAACGAACGCATCGATGTCCATTCGCCGCCTACGGTAGTGCTGGCATGAGCGTCGTGGTGGTGCAGGGCGGAGGCGCCCCCG
>JBBSOH010000343.1:0-2972 GCA_038259945.1 Acidimicrobiales bacterium | reverse complement strand
GTCGTCGGGGCATCACCTTCGTCGATGGTTCCGACGTCGGACCGGTCCGCTGATCCTGCGTCGGACCGGTCCGCTGATCCTGCGTCGGGCTCGGCACCAGACCCTGCGATCGGCGACGGCGAACGGCTGACCCTCGCACGCACGATCAACCGCGCGCTGGGCGACGTGCTCGCGTCAGACCCGTCGACCTTGGTGTTCGGAGAGGACGTCGGTCGCAAGGGCGGCGTGTACGGAGTGACTCGCGGGCTGCAGCAGCGCATCGGAGCGGAGCGCGTGTTCGACACGCTGCTCGACGAGCAGTCGATCCTCGGACTCGCGCTCGGCGCCGGGCTCGACGGGCTCCTGCCGATTCCGGAGATCCAGTACCTCGCCTACCTCCACAACGCCGAGGACCAGTTGCGCGGCGAAGCGGCCACGCAGGCGTTCTTCTCGAACCGGCAGTTCCTCAACCCGATGGTGGTGCGCATCGCGTCCTACGGCTACCAGAAGGGATTCGGCGGTCACTTCCACAACGACAACTCGATCGCCGTGCTGCGCGACATCCCCGGCCTGGTCATCGCATCGCCGAGCCACCCGTCCGACGCAGCCGGGATGCTGCACACCTGCGTCGAGCTGGCGCGCTCGACGGGTGCGGTGTGTACTTTCCTCGAACCGATCGCCCGCTACCACGAGGTCGATCTGCACGATGCCGACCCGCACGACGCCAGCCCACCCGCTGTCGGCGACGGCGGATGGACCGCCGTGTACGACCCGACTCCCGTGCCGCTCGGTCGGGCCCGGACACACCACGATCCGAGCGGCGGCGACGCCGTCGGGGGTGGTGGTGTGGGTGGCGACCTCACGATCATCACGTTCGGCAACGGGTTGTATCTGTCACTGCGCGCTCAGCGTCGGTTGGCGCGCGACCACGGCGTCTCGGTGCGCGTGGTCGACCTGCGCTGGATCGCGCCGATGCCGGTCGACGATCTGCTCCGCGAGGCCGAGGCGACCGGGCACGTGCTGGTCGTCGACGAGACGCGCCGGACCGGCGGCGTCGGCGAAGGCATCGTGGCCGAACTCGTCGACGCCGGGTTCGACGGCTCGATTCGGCGGGTCGCCGCCGCCGACTCGTTCATCCCGCTCGGGGCGGCTGCCAACCTGGTCCTCGTCAGCGAGGACGACATCGTCGTCGCCGCTCTCGCTGCGACACCCCGACGCAACTGACGAGGGCCCGCCCGAAAACGGCCGGAGCCCCGGGTGTTGCCCGGGGCTCCAACGGAAGGAATGACCTCATTCAAGCACGACGACCGACACCGTCGGGTCAAGAGATCGTCAAGAAGTACTCGGATCGCTCAAGTCGGTCGTCGACCGTGCCGACCTCCCCATTCCTGTCCCCGACAGCCGACACCCGCCGGCGAGGACACCGATCCGCTCGCTGGACGCTCACCGGCATCAGGCGTCATCGGGTGACGCCGCCACGCCGGAGACCGAGAGTCGTCCCTCGCCGGCGGTGACCACGATCGCCCCGCCGTCGCCGACGCTGCCGTCGAGGATGAGGATCGACGCAGGGTCGCCGATCTCGCGCTGGATGATCCGCTTCAGCGGACGAGCGCCGAACGCCGGGTCGTAGCCCTCGCGAGCAAGTTGCGCCATGGCCGACTCGTCGACGTCGAGGGTGATCCGCTTCGCTTCGAGCCGCTTGCGCAGGCGTTCGAGTTGGATCCCGACGATGTGTTCCAGATCGACCTCCGTCAGCGTCCGGAAGCGGATGATGTCGTCCACCCGGTTGATGAACTCGGGCTTGAAGAACTCACCCGGATCGCCCGGCAGGTTCGACGTCATGATCACCACGACGTTCGTGAAGTCCACCGTGCGGCCCTGCCCGTCGGTCAGGCGACCGTCGTCCAGCAACTGCAGCAACGTGTTGAACACGTCGGGGTGCGCCTTCTCGATCTCGTCGAGCAACACCACCGAGTACGGGCGTCGTCGCACCGCCTCGGTGAGCTGGCCGCCCTCGTCGTAGCCGACGTAACCAGGAGGCGCACCGATCAGGCGGGACACGGAGAACTTCTCCATGTACTCGCCCATGTCGATGCGCACCATCGCCCGTTCGTCGTCGAACATGAACTCGGCGAGTGCCCGGGCGAGTTCGGTCTTGCCGACGCCGGTGGGGCCGAGGAACATGAACGAACCGATCGGACGGTCGGGATCGGACAGGCCCGCTCTGCTGCGCCGGATGGCGTTGGCAACGGACACCACAGCGTCCTCCTGGCCGATCACCCGCTGGTGCAGCAGGTCCTCGAGGTGGACGAGCTTGGAGGTCTCCGACTCCATCAGGCGGGTGAGCGGAACCCCGGTGGCCTTGGCGACGACCTCGGCGATGTCCTCCGCGTCGACCTCCTCCTTGAGCATCGCGCCCGACTCCTGCAGCACGGCGAGGTGCGCCGTTGCGTCCTCGACACGCCGCTCGAGCTCGGGGATGCGCCCGTACCGGATCTCGGCGGCCAGTTCCAGATCGGACTCGCGGTCGAGGTGGGCACGAAGTCCTTCGAGTTCCTCTTTCGTCTCGCGGATCGCTTCGATCGCCTGCTTCTCGCGCTCCCACGTCTCCTTCATGGCGCCGACCTGGACGTTCAACGTGGCCAGTTCGTCGTGCAGGGCGTCGAGACGCTCCTTGGACGCAGTGTCGCTCTCCTTCTCGAGCGCGACCTGTTCGATCTCCAACTGCAGGATGCGGCGTTGGACGACGTCGATCTCGGTGGGCAGCGAGTCGATCTCGATGCGCAGCTTGGACGCCGCTTCGTCCATCAGGTCGATCGCCTTGTCGGGAAGGAAGCGCGACGTGATGTACCGGTCCGACAGCACGGCGGCGCTGATCAGCGCGGAGTCCTGGATGCGCACGCCGTGGTGCACCTCGTACTTCTCCTTCAGACCGCGCAGGATGCCGATCGTGTCCTCCACGCTCGGCTCGCCGACGTACACCTGCTGGAAGC
>JBBSOH010000342.1:0-3070 GCA_038259945.1 Acidimicrobiales bacterium | reverse complement strand
GACCGGTATGCCCGAGCCAGGCTGCTTCGAACCACCGGCTGACTCGACCCCCGCAGACTTCAGACCCCACCCGTGATCAGATCGAAGGGTCGAGCAGGGGCTGGATGAGTGTCTCCCAGCGCTCGTAACCGGCGTCGCTGAGATGGATGCCGTCTCGCGGCTGCACGTAGACGGTCCAGCCGTGGTCGAGCGTCGAGAGGGCGGCGGCGACGCGAACCTCTCCCGCGTTGAGCCATCCGGTTCGTGGCGAGCACTCCGGAATCGTCGGAATGAAATGTGCCATGCCCACCTCCTCCCAGATCGGGCCTGTGGTGTCATCGGTCTGCCTCGAGATCTTCTTGAGTCCCGACGCCCGCCGTCGCACACCGATGCGTGTTACGTTGTGTGACACGTGAGCCCGCCCGGATTGGACTGGCTTCCGGATCGAGGGGCACACCTCAACAGGGACGAACTCGCATCGATTCTCGAGGCGTTGCGTGCCTTGGTGAATGGCACGAGCGACAACGAACCCAATCGAGCGCACATCGTCACAGCAGCGTTCGTGCTGACACGAGCGATCGAGCGGGCAGTGGAAGGAACAAGCGAACAATGAGCAAACCACGGGGAATTCTGTGGCTCGAGGAGCAGACCGGGCAGACGCTCGACCCGCCCGAGAACATGCCATCCGAGCCGAAGGGTCGACACGTGTCCATCCGTGTCTCCGACGACTTCTACGCGCAACTCGAGGCTGCTGCCGCAATGAACTCGGAGTCGGTGTCCCAGACCGCACGCCGACTCCTCACCGAGGGCCTCGTCCAGCGTTCCGACACCGAGTCCGCCATCGACGACGCCATCGCTGCGCTCACCCGGGCGCGGGCCCATCTGCCCGCATCGTCGACGGAGTCAGCCGAGCGAACCAGGTGACTGGTCAGCGGGGAAGGACGGACCGGTCGACGGCGTCACTCCCTCGATCCGGATGTTGCCGGCATCCTCGGACCACCCGATGAACTCGTCGCAAACTCCGGAGTACCCGTCGTGTAGAACGGTCCACATGGACGCAACGCACATCGGTGAGACCTGCGAGGACTGCGCCAACGCAGTGACGCGCATCCCCGGGTCCCAGGTCGGTGCCGAGAGCGAGGTCGGAGTCGATGACCAGGACGAGCTGCGGTGGCCACACGACGAGTTCCTCCACGGTTGGTGGATCGAGCCGGGCGTCGTGCTCGCGGGCGAGTATCCGGGCGCCCGACTCCCGGAAGTCGCTGCGTCGAGGGTGAACCTGCTCGTCGACCACGGCATCCGGACCTTCGTCGACCTCACCACACCCGAGGACCGCCTCGAGCCGTATGCGGAACACGTCGAGCGCGCGGCAGCCCGGCGGGGCCTCGACCTGCGACGCGTCGAGCACCCGATCCCCGACATGGACGTGATCGACGTCGACGGCTACGACCCGATCCTCGCCACGATCCGCAACGCTCGCGGGCGAGGCGGCGTCTACGTGCACTGCTGGGGCGGCATCGGACGCACCTCGACCGTGGTCGGTTGCCTCCTCGTCGAATCGGGCCTCGACGCCGACGAGGCTCTCGCCGACATCGACCGCCGACGGTCCGTCACGCGCAAGGCCCACCGGCCCGCTCCGCAGACCCCCGCTCAAATCGACATCATCCGAGCCCGAGCGGCCCAGCGATGAACCTCCCTCGTCGCCGAGACGACCGCCGTCGGTTGTGGCGAACATGGATCTCCGA
Source organism: Acidimicrobiales bacterium (assembly GCA_038259945.1). Taxonomy (GTDB): domain Bacteria; phylum Actinomycetota; class Acidimicrobiia; order Acidimicrobiales; family Ilumatobacteraceae; genus Ilumatobacter_A. The sequence continues at coordinate 1,346 of JBBSOH010000342.1, read as the reverse complement.
ACGAGATGCGTCGACCACCGTGATGGTCGACGTCGTCCTCAACACCTCGCGCTGGTCACCGACCCGGAGGGCGTGACGAGGAAGGCCGTGTCGCCGTCGTTGTTCCAGACGTTCTGTCGTTTCCACACCACCTCACCCGGCGTCTCGACCGCGTCCTCGCCCGTGAGGACCACGAGGGTCGCGCCCGCCTCGATCGACCCGAACTGGTCCAGCGGCGTGGAGTGGCGGGACTCCTCGTCGTGGAGTTCGTAGCCGGTCAGCGAGATCGGGTTCGCCGTGGGGTTCACGAGAACGACACGTTCCTCGCGCCGCTGACACTGCGCGATCTGGACGTCTCCGCCTCCCGGTCCTTCGATCGGCGGCACCACCACGGCGCCACTGGTGGTGGACGTGACGGGCGGGGCGAGCACGATGACCGCCGGCTCGCTCACCGGTCGCGTCGGGATGTCGGCGGACGCGCACGACGACAGGATCTGCTCCAGTGCAGCGGCCTCCGGCACGGTGACCGACAGTTGCCAACGCGCCTTGGTGGTCACCCAGTTCGAAGCGTAGGCGCAGTGGTACTCGCGGCGCGGAGGGAGCCACTGGTCAGGTGTCTTGTCGCCCTTCGCCTGGTTGACCGAGCCCACCACGGCCACCAGCACGCCGGGTGTCTCGTCGTTCGCGAAGGCGATCTTCGTGACCGGATCCCACCGCCACGCGCCGGCACGATGCGCCGCACTGAGCGGGACGACGTGATCGATGGTGATGTCGGCCGCCTGCGCCACCACGGTCCCCGTGTACGGATCGGTCCACGATCCGCTCTCGACGAAACACCCCGACGGGTCCATGAGCACCGGGATCTGGGACTGCGTGATGAGCACCTCGTGGCGACCCGAGATGCAGTCTCCGTCGAGGTCGGCCCAGCCGTCGGGCTGGTAGGTGTCGCGGTCGTACGCCGGGCGACTGGGATCAGGATTGGCGACGGTCAACCCAGCGAGGACCTCCAACACGTCGCGCACGACGTCGCCAAGCGGCGAGTTCGAGGTCGTCGGGCCGGGTTCCGTCGTGGTGGTCTCCGTCGTGATCGTGGTCGTGGTGGCGGTCGCCTCCGGCAGTGTGGGATCGGGCACCACCGTCACCTCGGTTGCGGCAGTCGTGCTGGACGGCGACGAGGCACTCGACGAGGACGTGGCCGGTGTCGACTCCGTGCTGACCGGTCGAGAGATCGTCGAGACGACGTCGGAACCGCCGACGGCGGGAGCGTCGCCGCCCAACCCGCCGGCGAACTGGAACGTGGCGGCCAGCGTGGCGGCGACGGCACTGCAACCGATCAACAACGTGGAACGCTTCACGGGCGACGGGTT
>JBBSOH010000341.1:0-3130 GCA_038259945.1 Acidimicrobiales bacterium | reverse complement strand
TACTCGTTCGACGGAGACTGGCTGGGCGGCTGGCCTGGAGAGTACGGACCCGGCGGAGGATTCTGAGCGGCCGAGGGAAACGGGCCGGCCGGCGCACCCGGCTGCGCTCCCGGAGGCGGACCGACGGGACCGCCGGGCCGGAAGGCCACCGTCGCGTCAGCCGGAGGCGTGTTCGTGGCGGGCCGCTCGACGGTCTGGGGGTCAGGAGGCCGCTGTGCCCGCTCCGGTGTCGGGTCGGGTGACGCGGAGTCGCCCGGCGTCGTGGCATCGTCACCGGTGTGATGCTGGCCCGTCGACCGCTCATCGAATCGGGGTGGCACTGCGGGCGATTGCCTGTCTGGCTGCGTCGGCTCGGTCATGCAGGGAAATATACGCGTCAGCCGGTAACCGGGCGCCAACATTGCGGTGGGGACATCTCCCCATCCCTGATGTCGTGCTCACGCTCTCCACTCGGCCACGAGGAATCCGCCGAGTCCGTGCACGTCGAGAAGCGCCTCTGCCTCGGCGACCCGGCTGCGCATCCGCATCGCCTCGAGGCCGGGACGTGCGGCCTGTTCGGCCCAGATCCGCCGACCTTCGTCCACCAGCTCGGTGATCCCGCGGAGTTGGAGGAACTGCGCCTGCGTCCGCATCGAGTCGGGCTCGCGGAGTTGGTCGAACGGAACGTCAGTCGTGATGTCCTGGGTCCCGGGTTCGCGCAGGTAGTGATCCCCTCGCTGGTTGCCCTGGTAGGTGCGCAGCCAGTCGCGCCAGGGTCGCATGGCGAGTTCGACGGTACGGGCCACGCCGTAGTCGATGACCAGCAGGGAACCGGATCGCAGGCGGGCGAGCGAGTCGTCGACCCACACAGCCGCCCGGTCCACGATCGGGGCGCGAGCACCGAGTGACGTCGTCGACGGGAGCACCGGCGGCTGTGGGTCGAGTCGATCTCCGAGCCGTTCGCTGAACCCGCCGTCTGCTCCGACCTCGACGAGGGCCTCGCGCCAACCCTGGTCGTACACCGCCAGGCGGAACGGGAGGTTGTCGAGCAACTCGTTGGCGATGATCACGCCGTCGAAGGGCCCGCTCGGCATCTCCGAGATGGACTCGATTCCGTCCGGATGGCGTTCGCGCTGCATCGCCGACACCTCGACGGCGACGTAGCGCATCGCCTCGAAGCAGTCCGGCCGAGCGAGGAGGACCGAGCGGGCGAGGGTGCCCGGTCCGGCACCGGCGTCGACCACGGTGAACACGTCGGGTTCGCCGATGCGGCGCCATTCGGCGTCGAGGTGCCGGGCGAGCACCGCTCCGAACAGCGGCCCGACCTCGGGCGACGTGAGGAAGTCGCCTCGCCGACCCGCCGAGCCCGACCGGGTGTAGAACCCGTCCGACCCGTACAGGGCCTCGTCCATGAACTGCTCGAACGGAACCGGCTGTGACACGCCCGCCAGTCTGCACGCCAACCAAATGGTGTCAGACACCATTTGGCAACCAAATGGTGACACCGTTTGGTTTCAGGTGGTGATGTAGCCGGTCACGTCGGCGGCGAGGTGGGTGTCGACGCTGGTGTAGATGCACACCTGACCCTGCGCGCTGACCTTGGCGATCACCTCGTTGGCCACGATGCCACCGCCGGCAGGAGCGTTCATCGAGCTGGCGAGGGGACGATTGCCGCACGGGAACACCGTCACGAACCCACCACCCGACGGATTGATCAAGGTCGCATTCAACACCACACTGCCCACACCCGACGCCGGCACACCACCACGACCGAGCACATCGAGCGCCACCGTCTCACCAGCAGCCACACGACGACCCAACTCGAACAACCCGTCCGCAGTGTCCTGACCGGGACGGGATTCCAGCACACGCTGCGGATTCACCGACACCACACCCGGCACCGACGGGATCCACCCCGTCACATCAGCCGCCAGATGCGTCTCGACCGACGTGTACAGACACACCTGACCCTGCGGACTCACCTTCGCGATCACCTCGTTCGCCACCACACCACCAGCCAACGGAGCGTTCATCGACGACGCCAACGGACGCTCCCCACACGGAAACACCGTCACGAACCCACCACCCGACGGATTGATCAACGTCGCATTCAACACCACACTGCCCACACCGCTCGCAGGCACACCACCACGACCGAGCACATCGAGCATCACCGTCTCACCCGCCGCAACACGACGACCGAGTTCGAACAACCCATCAGCCGTGTCCTGACCCGGACGAGACTCCAACACACGCTGCGGAACCACCGACACCACATCGGGACCCGACGGAACCGGGTCGGGGTCGGGAAGCGTCTGGGCGGCCAGGTCGAACACGACCGGCTCCGAGCCGACTGCGTCGCTGCGAGCAGCCATGTAGAGCGTGTCGTCGATGACGTTCGCGCCTTCGCTGTCGAAGAACCCGGCCGAGGCGTAGTCGGCGAGCGTCTCGGCTCCGAACGCCGAGTCGTCGGTACGCCACAGTGCCAACCCCTCGCTGTCGGCGGATGACGCCGCTGCGACCTCGGCCGCTCTGGTCGACACCCTGAGCCCTTCCTGCGCCGACGTGAGGAACAAAGAGTCGCCGTCGTGTTCACCGGCCCAGATGACGTACCGATCGCCGAACACGACGTCGAACGTCATGGTCGTGCCGTCGATGCGGGCGAGTGCCGAGGTGACCCCGCGGGGCAACGTCGCAGTTGCCGGTCCCGCCGAGTTCGTCTGCGACGTCGCGCCACCGTCGGGCGCACCGACGATCACCGGCAGCAGGAACGATGTCGTCGTTGCAGTCGGGGCGAACCGCCGCTTCTCGAGCAGCGCGAACGGCTGGATCGGGAGGTTGCCGGGCAGCCTTACCGACTGAGCCGCCCCATCGGCGCCGACGAGGAAGTACCCGGGACCCGAACCCACCGCATTCGTCTCCGGCGCACTCGACACGGTCACGACACCACCGGAGGTCCTGGTGACCGCCACCAACTGCGTGTCACTCGGGTACAGCGCGTCGACCTCGGCACCGCCGAGTCCGGTCACGGGCAATGTGCCTGCGGCGGTGCCGTCCGTGAGGAACAGCTCGTCGTCGTCGGTGAAGAAGAGCCGGCCGGCGAACAATGCCGTGGGTCGCCCGAGTTCTTCCGATGCCCGCAGCAGCGTCG
>JBBSOH010000340.1:0-3207 GCA_038259945.1 Acidimicrobiales bacterium | reverse complement strand
GGGAACTCCGAAGCGCGTGTGGCGACGGCGACCACTTTGGTGGCGGTGGCGGGCGAGACGCCGGTGCGCCAGCGGACGTACGCCTCGGGGGTCCAGAGTCCGTCGCCTTGCCATTCGCGCACGTTGTCGAGCATCCACACCACCGCCGACACGAGTCGTGCGTGCTGCACGTTCAGATGGCCGGCGGTCGAGTCGAACACGTCATCGACGAATGCCATGTCGGCCGAAGCCGTGACCAGCGTGTCGCCCGAGACCCCTCCCATGAACACACCGTAGCACCTTGAGGCCAAAAAGCAAGCACATGTTCGATACAACGGCAAAGAATACGCAGAAGATGGCGGCAGAAATGTGGGGTCGTCACCGCACCCCTCGAGAGGTGTGGCGGCAGTACCGTCGGGGCGGTGACGGTCAGGCTCTCGGTGCGGACGGCGGTGTGGCGCAGCCAGATCGCGCGGATGGCAGCTGGTGTCGACGGGTTGGTCCCGGTCGTGAAGGGCAACGGCTACGGGTTCGGCCGTGTGCGACTCGCCGAACTCGCCGCTGAACTCGCCGACACGATCGCCGTCGGAAACGTCCATGAACTCTCTGGCCTGCCGAGTGGACCGGACGTCGCGGTGCTCACGCCTGTCGGCGCGGAGGCGTTGGCGTCGCCCGAGGTGTCGGCGCTCGTCATGCACCACGACCCGATCCTCACCGTGGGGTCGACCGACCACGTCGCCGCGCTCGCCGACTCAGGCTGGAGCCGCCGGGTCGTCGCGAAACTGGAGTCGGACATGCACCGCTTCGGCGCCGGGATCGAACTCGTCGATGCAGCCCGGCAGAACGGCCTCGACGTGGTGGGCGTGTCGATCCATCCGCCGACGGCGGGAAGCGACGAGGACCATGTCCGCCAGGTCACCGACCTGCTCCCGGTCGTGGACCCGTCGCTCACGGTCTGGGTCAGCCACCTGTCGGCATCGGGCTACGCATCGCTGCCGGACTCGCACCGCTACCGGCTCCGCGTGGGCACCTCCCTGTGGCACGGCGACAAGACGGCACTCCACCTGAGCGCTGACGTGCTCGACGTTCGACCGGTCGCGGCAGGCACGTCCGCGGGCTACCACCAGGCGGAGGTGCCGGTCGACGGTCGTCTCGTCGTGATCGGTGCCGGTCGACGGTCGTCTCGTCGTGAGCGATCCCGGACGGCCGCAGCCCGTTCCATTTCGCCCGCACCCGCCTCGCACTGCACGAGTCACCGCACATGCACGTGTCGATGGTGTTCGTCCCCGAGGGTGACCCGTGCCCGACGGTCGGCGACCAGGTCGACGTGCAACGCGCACTGCACATGACCACCGTGGACGAGTACCGGTGGTCGTGAGGTGACGGCAACCGAGCGCACGGCGACGGAACTGCCAGTCGACCCACCGACGGAATCCGTCGACCGTCTGCCGGGGCCCGACGTGGTGCGGGCAGTCGCCCTGATCGGCGTGGTCGTGATGAACTACCACGGCTACCTCGTGTTCGAGGGCGGCGGCAGCTTCCCCGACTCGACCGTTGCCGAGCGCTTCTTCCATCCACACCGTGGCCCGCTCTCCACCCGCTTCGCCGCGACGTTCGTGCTGATGGCCGGGGTCGGGATCACACTGCTCACACGGCGCGTCGTGGCCAACGGTTCGCGTGCGGAGATCACCGAGATGCGGTGGCGTCTCGTGCGTCGTGGGCTCGCGTTGTACGTGCTCGGCCAGGTGCTCGAGGTGATCTGGAACGGCACGATCATCCTCTTCTACGGCGCGATGTTCGTGGTGGCTGCGCTTCTGTTCACGCTCGCCACCCGATGGCTCGTGGTGGTCGGGGTCCTGACGACCGTGGCGGGCTGGTGGCTGGCGACCTGGTCGTTCTGGCAGGTCGAGGACGGCGGAAGCGTGTCGTGGCTGACGCAACCGGGGCAGGACTCGATCCGCCGGATCGTGTTCGAGGTGACGATCAACGGCACCCACCCGCTCATCCCGTGGCTCGCGTTCCTGTGCGCCGGCATCGTCGTGGGTCGACAACTGGGTTCGCCCGACTGGCGGCTGTGGAGTGGAGGGCTCGGCCTCTTCCTGTTCGCCACGGCCACCGTCGTGTCGAGCTTGGGCGACACGCCGTTCAGTGCTCATCTGCTGTCGCGTCACCCGTTCGATCGGGGCCTCGTCTTCGTGGCGAGCGCGTTGGGAACGTCGTTGATCGCCTTCGCCGTGATCTCGTGGATCGCCGACCGAGCGACCGGCCCGGCGTCGATGCTCGTCGACCCGTTCCGGCGAGCAGGGCAGATGACGCTCACGCTGTACATCGCTCACATCCTCGTCTTCAACCTGCTCGTCGACTGGCTCGACGTGGTGCAGCCGAACGGACTCGGCACTGCGCTGACCTTCGCACTCTGCTTCTGGGTCGTGGCGATCGCCGTCGGCGCAGCCTGGCACCGTCGATTCGGGCGAGGGCCAGTCGAGCGGGTGTACCGCGCCATCGGCGGCTGAGCGATCCACTCGCTCCGGTCGATCGGGCCGACCGGAGAGCCGAATCCCGACTGTGTTGATCGGGAATGTCATCAATACGCTCGTCGTTGTGGTGCACGTGCGTCAGATCTTCAGTTTTCCGGACCCCGTCAACGAGACCTCGGCTCGCTTGGTGGCCACAGGCGTCGTTGCGCAGGCTGCGGCGTTCCTGATCTTCCGCGAAGGGTGGCTGCTGGTGCCGCTCGTTTTCGGGTTCGCCGCCCGCGTTCTCACCGGACCCACGCTGTCGCCCCTCGGGCAGTTCTCGACTCGCATCGCCACGCCGTTCGTCGAGCGGCGGTTCGGCATCGAATCATGGCGTGTGCCGGGCCCTCCGAAGCGGTTCGCTCAGATGATCGGTCTCGCGTTCTCCGGCGGTGCGGCGATCGGTTGGGCCACCGGCGCCACCTGGGTGACCTCCGTGTTGCTCGCCGGCCTGCTCGTCGCGGCATCGCTCGAAGCATTCCTGGCGATCTGCCTCGGGTGCATCGCCTACTCAGCGATCTGGGGATGCGACGACTGCGACGACATCAGCGAGCGGCTGAGCCAGGCGATGCTGCGAGCACGAGCGGCCGCCCCTGTGGACCTGGCATCGGAGGCGTCGCCCGATCAGATGGCGCCGCACCGTGACGCAACGGACCCGGTCACGACCGGCGATCCGGTCCCGACCCACTGACCTCGTCGGCGCCGGACCGTC
>JBBSOH010000339.1:0-3247 GCA_038259945.1 Acidimicrobiales bacterium | reverse complement strand
CATCATCCAACGGCACTGCTCCCGGTCTGCCCGCACCGTCGACCAACGGCACCGCTCCCGCTGCTGAAGCGGTGGACATGACGGCGGTGATGTTGACGATCGTCGCCGACCGCACCGGGTACCCCGCCGACATCCTCACCATGGACATGGAACTCGAAGCCGACCTCGGCATCGACTCCATCAAACGCGTCGAGATCCTCAGCGCCGTCCAAGACGCCGTCCCCACACTCCCCGACGTCGACCTCGGCGTCATGGCCTCACTCGACACCCTCGGCCAGATCGTCGACTACCTCGCCCAACAGAACAACACCGCCACAGGTGGCGGCGCATCGGTTCCTTCCGAGACGATCGTCCTGGACGATCCGCCTGCGCCCGGATCGGCCGCGTTCGGTCGCCATGCACTGCGCGTCGTCGAGGTTCCGATCTCCGAACCCCTCCGACCACTCCACGGTGTCCGCGGCGGTCGGGTCGCCGTCGTCGACGGCGGATCGGGAATCGGCGACGCGCTCGTCACCGCCCTGACCGACGCCGGCATCGACGCACGCCTCGCTGACACCGCGTCCGCCGATCGCGGTTCCAGCGTGATCCTGCTGACTGGATTGCGGGACGCCACCGACGCAGACGAGGCGACCGCGATCAACCGCGACGCCTTCGCATCCGCGCAGCAGTTCTCCCGCGGCACCGCCGGCGGGTCGCTCGTCGTCGTGTCTGCACTCGGTGGACGATTCGGCTCCGAAGCAGGCACGTCGAACTCCGCATGGTCCGCCGGGCTCACCGGCCTGGCACGCACGGCCGCCATCGAATGGTCGGGAACGACGATCAAGTCGATCGACGTCGAGCGAGGCTCGCTGTCGCCCGACGCGATCGCTGCGGTCATCACGACCGAACTCCTGTCGGGCGGCGACGAACGCGAAATCGGCCTGGCCCTCGACGGTCGTCGCTACTGCGTTCGCACCACACCCGTCGATGCCGACCCCGGCGCGATGCCGATCGGTGCCGAGGACGTCATCGTCGTCTCCGGAGGCGGTCGTGGCGTCACCGCGACGACGATCATCGAACTCGCCCGGGCGTCGCACGCGACGTTCGTACTGCTCGGCCGGTCCGAACTCGTCGACGAGAGCCCGACCCATGCCGCTGCGCCCGATGACGCAACGCTCAAGCGGGTCGTCCTCGACGAAGCGGTGGCGGCCGGCACGAGCCTCACCCCCAACGAACTCTCGCGGATCGTCGGCGGCATCCTCGCCGGGCGGGAGATCCGCGCCACCGTTGCCGAGATCGAGCGGGTCGGCGGCACGGCCGCATACCTCCCGACCGACATCACCGACGCCCGCTCCGTCGCCGACGCCTGCGCCACGACGCGCGAGCGGTTCGGGCCCATCACCGGTGTGGTCCACGGCGCCGGTGTCCTCGCCGACAAGCTGATCGTCGACAAGACCACCGACCAGTTCGACCTCGTCTTCGACACCAAAGTGCTCGGCCTGCGCAACCTGCTCGCCGCCACCTCCGACGACGACCTCCGGCTGCTCTGCCTGTTCTCCTCGGTCGCGGCCCACAGCGGCAACACCGGACAGGCCGACTACGCCATGGCGAACGAGGTCCTCAACAAGGTCGCCGTCGCCGAGCGGCAGCGTCGAGGAGACTCGTGCATCGTCAAGTCGCTGGGATGGGGCCCGTGGGCAGGTGGCATGGTCACCCCGTCGCTGAAGTCCCACTTCGAGGCGATGGGTGTGGAACTGATCGACCTCGATGTCGGTGCGCAGATGTTCGTCGACGAGATCGCGAGCCCCCATCGCGTTCAGGTCGAGGTGCTCTTGGGCGGCGGCGTGCAGCCTCCGGTCGAGGCGACCCGGGCGGCCGTCGCCGTCGGTGCGTGACCGGACGTCGCCCGTGACCTCGCCCGTGATCTCGCCCGTGTCCTCGTTCGCGCCCATCGCGATCGTCGGACGTGCCTGCGTGCTCCCGGGTGCGATGTCACCCGAGGAACTGTGGCGCGCCGTCGAATCCGGGACCGACCTGATCACCACCGTCGACGATCACCGATGGGGAGTCGATCGCCACGAGGTGATGTGCGATCCGGACGGTGACAGTCGGGACCGAACGTGGTCCGATCGCGGCGGCTACGTCCGGGGCTTCGACGACGTCTTCGATCCCGACGGTTTCGGAATCCCGGCCGATGAGATCGCCGGCCTCGACCCGGTGGTCACGTGGACCCTGCACACGGCCCGCGCTGCACTGCGCGACGCCGGCCATGACCACGCCGACGCGCAGCGCTTCGGCGCAGTGTTCGGAAACCTGTCGTTCCCGTCGGCCGGCATGGCGGCGTTCACCCAGGCGGTGTGGGCGCATCACGTCGCCGTCAGCGACAGCACCGGCATCGCCGATCTCGCGCCCGCCGACCCCCGCAACCGCTTCAACTCGGGCCTGCCAGCGCTGCTCCTCGAACGGGCGCTCGGGCTCGGGGTCGGCGCGTTCGCCCTCGATGCCGCCTGCGCGAGCAGCCTGTATGCGATCAAACTGGCGTGTGATCGCCTGCACGACGGTGATGCCGACCTGATGCTCGCCGGCGCGGTGAACTGTGCCGACGACCTGTTCATCCACGAAGGATTCACGGCGCTCCAGGCGCTGAGCCGGACCGGGCAGTCGCGGCCGTTCAACAGCGGCGCCGACGGTCTCGTGCCCGCCGAGGGCTGCGGCTTCCTGGCCCTGCGCCGGCTCGACGATGCCGTGCGCGACGGCGACACCGTCCACGGCATCATCCGCGGCGTCGGCCTCTCGAACGACGGTCGCGGCAAGGGCATGCTGGTCCCGTCCGCCTCCGGGCAGGCAGTGGCGATGGCACAGGCGCTGCACACGGCCGGACTCGATGCGACCGACATCTCGCTCCTCGAGTGCCACGCCACGGGGACCGCCGTCGGCGCCGCGTTCGACATCCCCGCCGACTTCGAGCTCGCGATCGGCCTGTCGTTCGTCTCGGAGGGCGGCGCGCGCCGAAACCTCGACGCCGAGATCGTCGACTACGACACCACGCTCGCCGCCACGCGCGCCGCCTGGACCGACAACCACGCCGCGGTGCTCCTCCCCGGCGGCAGCGACGAGGAGCGCCGGATCTTCTACACGTCGCTCTATCACGCGTGCTTGATGCCGAGCCTGATCGACGACGTCGACGGCGCATTCCAGCTCGTCGCCGGCGGACCGCAGCGCGCGATCGGTTGGCACCAGATGTCGGATCTGTCGCTGTGGGACACCT
>JBBSOH010000338.1:0-3274 GCA_038259945.1 Acidimicrobiales bacterium | reverse complement strand
CGGCAGGCTCATCGGCGCTCGCACGTCGGCGACCGCGTGGCACGCGCTGGGCGGCTCGGTCGATCACGGTGCGGGTCCACCGCTGGTTCGGGCCACCACGGGTTCGGGCCACCTCGGGCTCAGTAGGGTCGGGGGATGGTGAGGTCGTGCGTGGTGATCGGATCCGGTCGGGCAGGCGGGTCGTTCCATGCAGCGCTGTCCGAAGTCGGCTGGAGGTCGACACTCGTGGCTGCCCGACCCATCGTCGAGGGCATGGACGGTGCCACCGAGGCCCGGATCGACGGAGGTGCGCAGGGCGGTCCGGGTCGGAGCTTCGACACGGCGGACATGGTGTTGCTGGCCGTCCCCGACTCGGCGATCTCCTCGGTGGCGCATGCGCTCCCTGCGACCGCCGCCATCGTGGCGCACGTGTCCGGGGCGTGCGGTCTCGACGTGCTCGCGCCCCACCAGCGAGTCGGCTCGATCCATCCGCTGATGTCGTTGCCCGATGCCCTCACCGGAAGTCGCCGGCTGCTCGATTCGTGCACGTTCGCCGTCGACGGCGACCCGTTGATGGCCGAGGTCGTTCGAGACCTGGGCGGACGTGCGATCCAGGTGCCGGCGGCGAGTCGTGCGCTCTATCACGCCACAGCGACGATCGCCGCCAACCACCTCACGGCACTCTGTGCGCAGGTCGAGTCGCTGGCAGCGGAGGTGGGTGTGCCCGTCGACGCCTACTGGACTCTGATGAGAACGACCTTCGACAACATCGTCGACGTCGGCGCGGCAGCGGCACTCACCGGACCTGCGGCCCGCGGCGACCACGAAACGATCCGGGCCCACCTGGATGCGCTCCCCACCGATGACGATCGCCGCCTGTATGCGGTGCTCTGCCGGCGTGCAGCGCAACTCGCCGGCCACGACGTGTCCGCCTGGGACGTGCCGGGTCGGAACCTGTCCACTCGGACGGACCCGATCTGAGCCGATCTGCACCGAGGTGACCCGAATGCGGTCCGGTCGAGCAGACACGATCCGGTCCGGATCGGCCTGGCTGCGGCTTGATCGGGCGGACACGAGGCGACCCGAGGTGACCTGGCTGCGGCGCGGTCGGGCGAGCACGATCTGACCCGAACCGAGGTCACCTGATGTTGCCGCGTCGGTTCGTGTCGAGTGCGTGTCGCGGTCGGTCCGACGGCGTCGAGTCGACCACCTGCCACCCGCTCGGGTTGTGTCACAGTGAGTCATGAGCGAACAGCGGATCGAAGTGGAACGGGCGATCGCGGCGGAGCCGGAGGCGATCTTCGAGATCCTTCGGAGCCCCGAGGGCCACGTGCAGATCGACGCATCGGGGATGCTGATGTCGTCCACCGGTGAGTCGGCGAGCGCGGTGGGTGACAGGTTCACCGTTCACATGGACCGTGACGCGCTGCGCGACTTCGACCTCGGTCTGTACGACGTGATCGTGGTGATCAGTGAGTACGAGCAGGACCGTGAGATCGCCTGGACGATCGACGGCCAGATGCAGCCGCCGATCGGGCACGTCTTCGGGTATCGGCTGGAGCCGGTCGAGGGCGGCACGAACGTCACGTCGTACTACGACTGGTCCGACATCCACGAGAACTACCGCGAGTTGGCGGCGTCGCACTTCCCGATCATCTCCGAGACCAACCTGCGGGCGACGCTCGGCATCCTGGCGCGCACGGTCGCACCCGGCCAGCCCCGCCTCGGCGCCTGACGGGCATCACGCCCGAGGTCCCCGGAGAACCGCCGACGCCCATCGCGTGGCTCGGCGACATCGGAGCACCGACGCTCCTCGACGTCCGGTCCGTCCGAATTCTCCGCTACTCGTCACACTCCATCGGGCACGATCCGTCGGGGTTGAGGACGTTGAAGCACTCGGGGCACATACCGAGCGGCCTGGGCTCCTTCGCCGTCGTGCGGGTGGACGTGGCGCGAGTGGTCGTCGCTGTCGGGAGCGCAAGGCGGTGTGCCCCGTCGGTACCGGGCGACACCGAGGTTCCCGATGGTGCTTCGGTCGAGAAGTCGGCCCACTCGGGGCGAACGCTGACCACGACGATGTCGCGGTGGACGAGGTCGACGCCGTTGTCGGCTGCGTCGCTCTGCCAGGCGTCGATGTCGAGGTCCACCTCGTCGATCGCCTGCATCAGGCGGCTGATGTTCATGTAGCTGATGTCCATCTCGCGCAGCCGAGCCGAGAGGTCCGACTCGAATCCACGTGACATGCTCCGCTCGCGGTTCTCGCCGGCAGGACCGCTCTCGAGAACCCGGCGGAGGTCCTCGGTTTCCTCCTTCGACGGTGGAATCGGCATCGAGTCCAGTCTCATTGCGGCGATCCGCAGCCCGTTGGGCCCTTCGGCGACGAGCCAGCGACGGTGATCGACCTGCGTCGGGTAGGGGCGGCCGCCGTCACCGAGGCGATCGACGATCGGGAGTTCGAGCTCCTCGATGAGGTCCCACCAGCCCGTGCCGAAGGCGAACGCCCAGGTTGCTCCGGTCGATGCGATCGGCTCGAGGACGTACTCGCGCAGCGTGGCAGCGGGGAGCGTGAACGCACGGGACTTCCAGTCCGCCACGTGCCACGGATACGCCGTGAAGTCCACGACCTGTGACGGGGCGAGATCGGTGCCCGTCCACGCGGAGAGGAACCGCCGGCGATTGGCGACGTGCACGTTCACGCCGTGGGCGGATTCCCACACGTCGCCGGCGTACGGAGCGGCGGCGGCCCACTGCGCGTAACTGCCGTCGTGCTGATCTTCGATCGTGTTCGCCCAGGCACCGTCGCGATGGTGGAACGCGGGGTCGGCCAATCCAGCATGGAGGCCCAACGTGACGGCCACGGGACTGCCCGAGAGGTCGCCGATCCACGGCTCGGGCATCGCCAGTTCGTCGACTGCGTGCTTGCCCTGTGCGGTGTACTTTCCGCGCCACGCGACGAGTTCGTCCGGCAGAGGACGGCCCTCGGCCCACGCGGTGTGGGCAGAGTTCCAGAGTGCGACGAGTTCGAGGTGGTTCACATCAGTCGAGGGTAGGTGGCGGCGGGGCGAAGTGGGGCCGACTCATCTCGGACGTTCACCGGACCGCTGGCGCCGGAAGCCGACACACCTGACACCCGTCGACCAACGCGCCATGACCCGGACACCATGACCCGGACACCATGACCCGGACACCATGACCCGGACACCATGACCCGGAACGCAAGGCGCTGGACAACAGACTCGGCGACGGACGACCGTCAGACCTCGGTGCGTCGAGCTGCGAGTTCGGGATGGAGGCG
>JBBSOH010000337.1:0-3282 GCA_038259945.1 Acidimicrobiales bacterium | reverse complement strand
GGCAACCGACGCGAGGTCACCCACTTGCTGCCTCCGGAGTTCCAGGCGCCCACCGACCTCGTCGTGATCTCGATCCCCCATTGAGGCGTCGAGCCCGGGGTGCCTGCGCGCTCCGCTCGCGTCGAGGGGCCGGAGGTGAGCCTGATGTCGCACCGGGCCGCGCTCTCGGTGTGCACGACGCCACCTACCATCGAGCCCTCCGCTGACACGCAATCGAGTTCGTCGCGGACTCGTTTCGAATGGAGACCCACCTGATGAACATCGTTCCCGCTCTCGAAGTCATGTGCCTGTTCGTCGGTGCCTGGATGCTCGCGTGGGTCGTGCGTCGGGTCATCCGTGCGTCGACTCGCCGCGCCGTGCGCCTCGCCCAGGACCGCCCCGGCACCTGGCGACTCCGTCTGCCACGGGTCAGCGAGGTCGACACCGAGATCGAGACACGTCGCCGCCAGCGCGCCGACGCTGCAGCGCGCATGTTCGGCCACATCGTCACGTCGTTCATCTTCGTCGCAGCGGCGTTCATCGGACTGCAACTCGTCGGGGTCAACCCGGTGTATGCGGTGTCGAGCGCCGGCTTCCTGGGTGTGGCGATCGCACTGTCGTGCCAGGAGATCATCCGCAACCTGCTGACCGGCACGATGGCACTCCTCGAAGATCGCTATGCAGTGGGTGACGACGTGCTCCTGGCGATCGGCGGCAACGAGGTGCGCGGCACCGTCGACCTGATGGGTCCGGCATCGGTCCGCCTGCGCACGGCCGACGGCGCGACCTGGCACGCGGGTCACTCGTCGATCGACTCGGTCACCAACTTCTCACAGGTGGCAGCGGTCGCCGAACTGCTCGTCCCGACCGACCAGTGGAACGACGTGGAAGACGTGGCGGCCAAGCGCCTCGCCGCAGCATCCAACGACGTCGGGCTGACCGGTGTGATCTTCCTTCCCGAACTGACTGCCATGGCGCACCCGACCGGCGTCACCACGGTCCAAGTCCGCTCGAACAAGCCGCTGTCCGACGTGCAGAAGGACTCGCTGCACGAGCGACTCGTCGAGTCGACCGATCTGCGCTGAGCAGTCGATCAGCGAGTTCCCCCCGTCCAGCGAAGGTCAGACTTGTCTGACGGTCAGACCCCTCGGGCGTCGATCACACCTTGGTCGAGCGGCTCGATCATGATGCACTCACCCGGGCACTCTTCGGCGGCCTCGACGGCGTCGTCGATCTTTCCGTCGGGGATGCGGGCGACGCCCTTGCCCATGTCGGGTCCGTGCCCTGCGCCATCGGCGCCGTCGAAGACGATCGTGGTCCCGAAGTGGCTGGACTCTTCCTTCACGACCCAGAGTCCGTCGTCTCGCGCCTGGAAGACATCGGGGCAGATCTCGGAACAGATGCCGTCCCCCGTACAGAGATCCTGATCGATCCAGACCATCAGTTGTGCCATCGGTGTTCAACCCTTTCGTAGAAGTCGTCGTCGGCGAGGGTAGGCGATGCTCGTGGAACCGAAACGTCAACGGAAATCTCGGCTGGCGGTCTTGCCGGGCATCGGGAGCACGGCGAGGTGATCGGCCACGATGTTGATCACCCCTTCGGACCGTTCGAGGCGACCACGGATCAGCATCGCCGGCGCTCCGCGGGCGACCGTGCGGAACCGCGCCCAGCAGCCTTTCGACACCACGACGTTGATCAGCCCGAACTCGTCCTCCAGGTTGAGGAACGTGGTGCCCTGCGCGGTCATCGGTCGTTGACGGTGGGTGACCACACCGGCCACTCGGACCGTCGAGGTCGGTTCGGCATCCCACAGGTCCTTCGACGTGAGCACACCGAGTCGGTTCATCTCCTGGCGCACGAAGATCGTCGGATGCCCGTCGGGTGACACGCCGGTGGCCCACAGGTCGGCCACGGCCACCTCGACCGGGGTCATCCCGGGCAGGCGCGGCGCATCGGCGCCCGTGACCATCCCTTCCAACCGACCCGGCCTCGACTGCGAGGTGGCTCCCACGGTCCACAGCGACTCACGTCGATCGAGGTCGAAGCACTCCTGGAACGCTCCCGCTGTTGCGAGTGCTTCGAGGTTGCCGAGGGTGAGCGACGGCACCCGGCGCACCAGGTCCTCGGTGCTGACGAACGCGCCGTCGCGCTCGCGGGCATCGACCATCGCCTCGGCCAGGTCGACCCCGACCGAGCGCACCGACCCCAGCCCGAGCCGCACCGCCAGCCCCGTCGCCAACGACTCCTCGACTCCTCCGCTCCCGGGAGCGCCTGTCTCCTCCGGACGATTCGACGTGGCGAATCCGTGCGCGGTCGGGCGGGCGGTGGAACCCAGTGAGCCTTCGCACGGTTCCAAGGTCGCTCCGGCCCCGGATGCATTGAGATCGGGGGTGTGCACGATCACGCCGTGGCGGCGGGCGTCCTGCACCAGGGTGTGCGGTGACCAGAACCCCATCGGCTGCGCATTGAGCAGCGCCGCGCAGAACGCAGCGGGTTCGTAGTGCTTGATCCAACTCGACGCGTAGACCAGGTAGGCGAACGACACCGAGTGGGACTCGGGGAACCCGTAGTTGGCGAACGCCTTGAGCTTGGTGAACAACTCGTCAGCGATGTCCCCCTCGATCCCGTTCTCCTCCATCCCGGCGTAGAGCCGTTGGCGCAGCGCCTCCATGCGACGCGCCGACCGTTTCGAGCCCATCGCCTGTCGCAGTTCGTCGGCTTCGGCGGGACTGAAGTTCGCCACGTCCATGGCCATCTGCATCATCTGCTCCTGGAACAGCGGCACGCCGAGCGTCTTGGCAAGCGAGTTCTCCAACAGCGGATGCAGGTAGGTGACCTGCTCCTGGCCGTTGCGTCGCCGGATGTACGGGTGCACCGAGCCGCCCTGGATCGGGCCCGGCCGGATCAGCGCCACCTCCACCACGAGGTCGTAGAACTTGCGTGGCTTGAGGCGGGGCAACGTGGCCATCTGGGCCCGCGACTCGATCTGGAACACGCCGACGGTGTCGGCGCGGCACAGCATCGAGTAGACGTCGTCGTCCTGGGGGATGGTGGCGAGGTCGATCTCGTAACCCCGGTGATCGCGGATCAGGTCGACGGCATAGTGCAGCGCGGAGAGCATGCCGAGGCCGAGCAGGTCGAACTTCACCAAGCCGGTGGCGGCGCAGTCCTCCTTGTCCCACTGCAGGACCGAGCGCTTCTCCATCCGCCCCCACTCGACCGGACACACCTCGACCACGGGTCGGTCGGCGATGACCATGCCGCCGGAGTGGATACCGAGGTGGCGTGGTGCGTCCTCGATCT
>JBBSOH010000336.1:0-3302 GCA_038259945.1 Acidimicrobiales bacterium | reverse complement strand
CGGCAAACCCGGCTTCATCGACGTCTCCACACTCGATGCCGAAGTGACGCACCTGCAGGCCAGCGGTGCGACGGTCGTCATGGTCGAACAGAACGGGCTGACCATCGGCGCCATCGCGATCCGCGACGAACTCCGCCCCGAGGCCCGTCGAGTGGTCACCGCACTCCGTGAGGACCACCGGATGCGGGTCGTCATGCTCAGCGGCGACAACACCGCAACGGCGAATGCGGTGGGTCACGCCGCCGGGATCGACGACATCCGCGGCGGTCTGCTCCCTGATGACAAGACCACCGCAATCCGGCAACTCCAACAGGGCGGGGCGGTCGCGATGGTCGGCGACGGAATCAACGACGCACCGGCGCTCGCGACCGCCGACGCGGGCATCGCGATGGGCGTCGGAGGAACCGATGTCGCGATCGAAGCCGCCGACATCGCCATCATGGGTGACCAGCTCACCCACCTCCCCGACCTCGTCGGACACGCCCGACGCACCCGCAGGATCATGGTCCAGAACCTGATCCTGTCCGGGATCATCATCGCCGTGCTCATCCCTGTCGCTGCGGTCGGCCTGCTCGGACTCGGCGCAGTCGTCGCCATCCACGAAGGCGCCGAGATCGTCGTCATCCTCAACGCCTTGCGCGCCAGTCGCTCCGTCACCGCTCGCATGACCGAAGAACCTGCGGTGACACCAGCCCGAGCCAGGCAGCCCGTCCATGTCTGACCGATCGCGCCGGCGCATCCCGCCTCACGTTCGTGCCTTCATCACCGACGAACTCGCCAACGCACGCGACGCAGACGACCCGTGGGCCCATCTCGAACGCGCCCACATCGCGTCCCAGCACTGGGCCTGGCCGCACACCCGGGTGCACGCCGTCATGCTCGCCACCGCCCTCCGACAGCGCGACGGGCGTGAGTCGGTCGGACAACTCATCCGCATCGCCGTGGCCGCACCCGGATCACTTCTCGGCCGATATCCGACCGGGAACACCGGCCGCTCGACCATGGCGCTCACCCAGACCGCACCTGTTGCCGACGAACTCGCCGACCTCCTCGACACCGCCACGCTCGGGCCCGGCGCAGGCATCGTCGCCGATCGCTGGCGTGGCGTTCGTCTGCCGGACGAAGGGCCCTGACTGTCAGTCCGCTTCGGGGTCCTGATCCGCAGCGTTGGTGTAGTCGCGCCAGGTGTCGGTCACGTTGCCGCCGACCGGGAAACCGCCCTGCTCCCGGAGCATCTTGGCGGTGTGCATCAGGTTCCAGGTCATGATCGTGGCGTTCTTGTTCGTGAACTCGCTGTCGAATCCGGCGCGCTTGCCGTCGACGTCGTCGCCGTAGCTCGGGCCCGGACCGATCTCGCCGAGCCAGCCGCAGTCGGCTTGCGGCGGGATCGTGTAGCCGATGTGGCTCAGGGCATACAGCGTCTCCATCGAGCACGCCTTCACTCCGTCCTCGTTCCCGGTGACCACGCACCCGCCGGTCTTGCCGTAGTAGAGGTATTGGCCCTTGTCGTTCGTGTCGCCGGAGTAGGCGTACAACCGCTCGATCGCGAGGCTGGCGACCGATGACTTCACACCGAGCCAGATCGGCGTGCCGATCACCAGGATGTCGGCGGCCATCACCTTCGCGTGGATTGCGGGCCAGTCGTCGACGGCGTCACCGATGGTGGTGGTGTCCTTCACCATCCCGAACCCGACCTGGTGTTCGAGCATGTGGATCAACTCCACGTCGACACCCTCCGTCGTCATGATTCCCTTGACGCGGTTCAACAGGAGACGGGTGTGTGACTTCTGTGCCTCGTGGACGAGCGAGCAGTTGAGCAGGACAGCGGACAGCCCGGAGAACGAGGTCATGAGGCAACGGTACCTGCCTCGCGCGACTCAGGAGGTCAGCGTCGATCGGTGCCGCAGGTACCGGTGGAAGAGCGTGCCGTCGTCGTGCAGAGTGCGCTCGAGGCGAAGATCACGTAGCTCGGCGACGTTGCTGTGGTCGACGATCCGCGGGCTCGCTCCTCCGAGGAGGAACGGGGCGACCGACAGGCACAGCTCATCCACGAGGTCAGCGTCGACGAACGCCCCGTTGAGAGTCGGGCCGCCTTCGAGCAGAATGACTTCGGCGCCACCGTTTCCGAGTTGCCTCAACGCGTCGAGTAGGTCGACGTCGTCGTCGCCGGCCACGACGATGTCGGCCACCGCCGCCAGTTCGTTGCGTTTCGACTCGTCGGAGTCGGCCGTGGTGATGATCAGCGGCCTGGCATCGGGGTCGAACACCGTGTGTCCTGGGTCGATGCTCAGGCTCCTGGTGACGATCGCGAGTCGCGGACGGCTCTGCTGGCCGCGTGCTCTGCGGTCGGCCTGCACGTCGTCCGGCGGCTGGGGAGCGCGGTAGCCCTCGGCGATGGCTGTCCCCGATGCGACGATGATGACATCGGGGATCGATCGCAACGCGCTGAACACGGCCTTGTCCCCGTCGCCGCCGAGGCCGCCGGATTTCCCGTCCACCGCGATGCCGCCGTCTGCGCTCGAGATCATGTTGCACATCACCCACGGACGATCGCCGATCGGTGTGCGAACGTCGGCTCGGTAGACCGACCGGACATCGACGTGGTCGAGGATCTCAGGGAAGATCTGCTGCATGGATCCGACCGTAGCGACTTGCGGGCGGAGAGGGCTCAGCGCTGCCAGGCGTCGACTTCAGGTCAGGTCGATCTCGTTGCGCAGGCGCTCGCCGTCGAGCAGGCGGCGGAGGTTGTCGACGACGAGCACCTCGAGGTTGGCCGCGTAGCGATCCAGCGACACCGACGAGTGTGGCGACAGGTAGAGGTTCGGCGCGGTCCACAGCGGGTCGTCCTCGGGCAGCGGCTCGACGCGCGTGACATCGAGGACGGCGGCACGCAGGTGGCCCGATTCGAGGACGTCGACGAGATCGTCCTCCACGACCTGCACGCCGCGCCCGACGTTGCAGAAGATGGCGCCAGGGCGCATGGCAGCGAAGCGGTCTGCGTCGAACAGGTCGATCGTCGCTGAAGTGGACGGAAGACTGGCGACGACCACGTCGCACTCCGCGAGCATCGCGTCGAGATCACCGGCAGCGAACACGGCGTCGGCGTCGGGATCCTGGTCTCCCGTGGCAGAGCTCGCTCGCGTGGCCACGACTCGCATGTCGAAAGCACGCGCACGGCGGGCGACCTGACGTCCGATCGACCCGAGCCCGACGACGCCGAGGGTCCGACCGGTGAGCTCGGTGCCGAAGTGGCCGGTCCACTCGCGTCGTTCCTGCTGCTCGTCGAAGACCCGCAGGTTCTT
>JBBSOH010000335.1:0-3315 GCA_038259945.1 Acidimicrobiales bacterium | reverse complement strand
TCGACCTGCGTGACGTGCGGCTGTTGCGACGAGCCGAGGAGGGCTTCGATGCCGAAGCCGCCCACGTGCGCGGCGTGCTGGGCGGCGCCGAGATCGTCGCCGTGCGGCGGATCGGCAAACTGCTGCTGATCGATGTGTCGGGCGATCACGTGGTGGGCCTCACGTTCGGTCTGCGCGGATGGCTGATGCTCGACGGTGAGGTCGCCCGAGCCGACGGCTCGCGTCGAACGCGGACGGCGCGGCCAGAGCACGTCCGTCTGTCGATCGAACTCGACGACGACCACGAACTGATCCTCGAGGATCTCCTCCGGCTCGCCACCCTCGAGATCGACCCCGACACCTCGTCGCTCGGGCCCGACGTGCTCGACATCGACAAAGCCGAGTTCCACCGACTCCTTGGTTCGACCTCGGCGACGATCAAGGGACTGTTGATGAACCAGCGGCGCATCGCAGGGATCGGCAACCTGATCGCCGACGAGATCCTGTTCCAGGGCAAGGTCGATCCACGCCGCCCGTCCAACGAGATCACGTCCGGCGACTTCGACGAGCTGTGGACCGGTCTGCGTCGCACCCGCGAACGCGTGCTGGAGAAGAACGGATCACACCAGGGGGTCCTCATCCAGAGCGGCGCCCGCGAGCGGGGCGCGTCGTGCCCACGCTGCGATGTGGAAGTCCGACGGGTGAAGGTCGGCGGGCGCACCACCTACTTCTGCCCCGCCCACCAGACCTGACGACGTCCGGATCGAGCTCACCGGCCGAGCGGACGAGAACGAACCGTCGGTTGTTCGGAAACCCACTTGATCTCATGTCCGTCGATGAGCCATGGTGTCTCCCCACACGAGAGGAGGTGCCCATGTCGATGTTCGACACCAACGTGACGATTTCCCGCCGGGCGCCTCGCGCCGTGTGCCCGCTCACGGCCTGACGCCGCAAGCACCCTGTGCGCCGACGGCGCAGCCGATCCTCGGATCGACCCTCTCGTCGTGCGCGCTCCCACACCCACCACCACCATGTCCCCAAGCGGGACGGAAAGGACATCGAACGATGTTCCACGCACTTCACCCCGAGTTGCAACTGGAAGAGATCCGCGAGCGTCACGCTCGGATCCGTGCCGACTTCGAGCGATCACGGGCATTCCGCCGTGCTCGCGGGACGCACCGGTTCCGCTCCAGACAACGAAGTCGGTAGCACCGACAACGACGAGGCGGGTCCGCGCGATCGACCGATCGGGCGGACCCGTCCCGCCCCAGCGCCTGACGACATCGACCCGCTGTTCGGAGGCACCGGTGCCACGTCGTCTCTACAGTGGCCCTCGATGTACTTCGACCTCATCGTGATCGGCGGAGGCGCCGCAGGATTCTTCTCGGCGATCACGTGTGCGGAGAACTCTGGCAAGTCGGTGCTGATCCTCGAGAAGACGTCGCAACTGCTGCAGAAGGTGAAGATCTCCGGCGGCGGTCGGTGCAACGTGACCCATGAATGCTTCGAGCCGCGTGAGCTGAGTCGGAGCTACCCCCGCGGCGAGAAGTCGCTGATCGGCCCGTTCCACAGGTTCGGTGCCACCGACACCGTCGAGTGGTTCTCCCGCCGCGGCGTGGTGTTGAAGACCGAGGCCGACGGCCGGATGTTCCCCGACACCGACAGCTCCCAGACGATCATCGACGTCCTGCTCGACGCCGCCGACGCCGCCGGGGTCCGGGTGCACACGTCGGAGGGAGTCGCCTCCGTCGTCAGGAACGCAGACGTGTTCGACGTCGTCACCGAGTCCGGCCGGTCGTACACGGCAGCGAGTGTCCTCCTCGCCACGGGAGGAACCCGCAACACTGCCGGAACCGAACTCGCCGGTGGTCTCGGCCATGCACTCGCGCCGGCGACACCATCGTTGTTCACCTTCAAGATCAAGGACCCACGCCTCGACGGGCTGCTCGGCCTGTCCGTGAGCCCAGCGGACGTGAGCATCCGCGGGAGCAAACTGCGGAGTAGCGGACCCGTTCTGATCACTCACTGGGGCCTGAGCGGGCCGGGCATCTTGAAGATCTCGGCTCACGGTGCACGCGAGTTGGCGGAGCTCGACTACCGGTTCGACATCTCCGTGAACTGGCTGCCCGGTACCGATCCGTCCGCAGCGGTCGCCGAGAAGCGACTCAGCGACGCGAAGCGTCGACTCTCCACCCGCAGCCCGTTCGACACCATCCCGAAGCGACTGTGGGTGAGCCTGCTCGCCGCCGCCGAGATCCCCGATGAGATGACGTGGGCGCAGCTCGCCAAGAAGGATGCGAACCGACTCCTCGGCCAGCTCACCGACTCGACCTTCGCAGTCACGGGCAAGAGCACGAACAAGGACGAGTTCGTCACGTGCGGCGGCATCGCGCTCGACGAGATCGACTTCAAGACGATGGAGAGCAAGCTCGTGCCCGGCCTCTACTTCGCAGGAGAGGTGATCGACGTCGACGGCATCACCGGTGGCTTCAACTTCCAGAACGCGTGGACCACCGGCTTCCACGCAGGTTCGGACATCGCGGGACGCTGACGCCTCGAACCGGCGACTTGATCCGATCCGTTCAGAACCGGAAGGACCAACTTCGACCCGAGCATCGTGACCTGCGGGGTGTGACAGGCTGAGGCGATGAGTGATGTCATCGAGTTCACATCCGGCGACTTCGTCCACCTCGGGCTGGGGGCGACGGTCGTCCCGCTCCCCACACACACCGGCGACATGTCGTGGTACGAGCAGTACGGAATCGATCATGCAGGCGACGGCACCGAGGGTCGGCTCGTCTCACTGCACACGTTCGCCGACTCGTGGGACACGTGGGAGATGCACCCCGAGGGCAGCGAACTGGTGCTGTGCGTCTCCGGAACGGTGTCGCTCATTCAGGAAGCCTCCGACGGATCGGTCAGCGAGGTGACCATCTCGGCGGGCCAGGCCGTGATCAACGATCCCGGCGTGTGGCACACCGCCGACGTGCCCGACCCGAGCGACCCACCGACGGTGCTGTTCATCACCGCCGGCGAGGGCACCCAGATGCGCGACCGTTGAGCGACGGGTCCTCGACCGACAGTTCTCCGGGTGGCGGTTCCCGGGGCGGCGGTTCTTCGCCCGGCAGGCCTCCGGATGTGGGGGATGTCGGCGTCGGACCCCGCGCCGAGCCGTGGCCCGACGATCCGCGCCTCGACCCCGACCTCCTTCGCGACGGCGATCGCCGCAACGTCATCGACCGCTACCGCTACTGGACCATCGACGCAATCGTGGCCGACCTCGACACGCGACGTCATCCGTTCCATGTCGCGATCGAGAACTGGGAACACGACTTC
>JBBSOH010000334.1:0-3379 GCA_038259945.1 Acidimicrobiales bacterium | reverse complement strand
TGTTGCTGGTCCCGGCACTCGTACTGGGCGCAGTGCTCGCAATCGGACCCTTCCGCCGCCTCACACCATCGGGCACGCTGCGCGCAGCTCGGGGTCTCCCTGCGGTGATCCTGTCGCGCGGCGTGCTCACGTTCGCATTCTTCGGTCTCGACGCCTTCGTCCCGTTCGCCATCACCAACGGTCGCGGCCTGTCGACGTTCGTGGGCAGCGTCGCAGTCACTGTCGTCACGGTCAGTTGGACGAGCGCTGCGTGGATCCAGGACCGCTGGATCGTGCGATTCGGTGAGGCTCGCTTCATCCGTGCCGGCTACTGCTCGCTGGCGATCGGCATCACCATCGTCGCATTCGGGGCGCAGCCCGACGTCGTTCCGTACTGGCTGATCCACGTCGGCGCTGTGTTCGCCGGCTTCGGGATGGGTCTGTCCTACGCGGCTCACACGCAATTGACCCTGCGCAGCGCACCCGATGAGGCCGTCGGTTCGGCCACGGCCTCGATGCAACTGTCCGACAACCTCGGCATCGCGCTCGGCACCGGCGCGGTGGGAGCGATCGTGACCTTCGGCGACGACTCGGGGTGGGCCGCAGGCAACGCCGTGGCCGTCGCCTGGATCGCGCCTCTGGCCGTGGCGATCGCAGGAATCGCCCTCGTCAGCCGCTTCGCTCACTCTCGGGAACGGTGACGTCCATGTTCGGGTCGGACCCGAACACGACGTCGACATCCGAACACGGACGTTCAGATTCCGCGGGCGGTGTCCACGTGGTCGAGGAACCAGGCGTAGGTCGACGCGATCCCTTCGTCGAGTCCGATCGACGGCGTCCAACCGAGTCCGTTGAGCTTGGTGACGTCGAGCACCTTGCGCGGCATGCCGTCGGGCTTGGTGTGGTCGAAGATCAGTTCAGCGTCGGGGAACACGACCTGGCGGATCTTCTCGGCGAGATCGCGGATCGGCAAGTCGATGCCCGTCCCCACGTTGACGTGACCGTGGGCGCTGTAGTTGTCCATCAGGAACAGGCACGCGTCGGCGAGATCGTCGACGTGCAGGAACTCGCGCATCGGTGAGCCGGTTCCCCACACGTTCACCCGTGGGTCCTCAGCTGTCTTCGCATCGTGGAACTTGCGCATCAGCGCAGGGAGTACGTGACTGGAGGTGAGGTCGAAGTTGTCGTTCGGCCCGTACAGGTTCGTCGGCATCGCCGAGATGAAGTCGCGCCCGTACTGCTGGCGGTACGCCTGGCACACCTTGATCCCGGCGATCTTGGCGATCGCATACGGCTCGTTGGTCGGCTCGAGCGGTCCGTTCAGCAACTGCTCCTCGTCGATCGGTTGGTTGGCCTGGCGGGGGTAGATGCACGACGAACCGAGGTACAGCAGCTTGGTCACGTCGGTCTCGTGGGCAGCGTGGACGACCGTGCCGTGGATCATCATGTTGTCGTAGATGAACTCCGCTGGCCGGGTGCTGTTGGCCATGATCCCGCCGACGGTGCCCGCCACGAGGAACACGTGTTCGGGACGGTTGTGGCGGAACCATGTGGACACCGCCGCCTGGTCGCGCAGGTCGAGTTCGGCACGCGTGGCGGTGACGACGTCGGTGAAGCCGTCGGCGTCGAGGCGACGCATGATCGCCGACCCGACGAGGCCACCATGACCTGCGACGAAGACCCGGGAGTCACGATCGATCGGTTGCACCGTTTCGCCCATCCGACTGATGCTATCCATCCGCCCCTGCCGGTCGAATCGGGGCCGACACCGCGTCCGCAGCGGGAGGTCGTGCAATCGGCGCAGGGGCGCAGGCGCGCAGGGACGCAGGGACGCGTAGGAACTGCGTCCATCGCAACGCTCTGGCCCGACTTACCGGCGGAGCGGGACATCTCGGGGCCGTCGGTCCATGGTGGTGCCGTGATGGTGGACGCTGCCGTCGGGCAGCGACCACGTCGCTGTTCGCGAGGTGTCGAGCTGGAGTCCCCAGCGGCCTTCGTGCACGAGGTGGTGGTGCTTCTCGCAGAGCGGGAGCAGGTTGTCGATGTCGGTTGGGCCGTCGTGTTCCCACCACCATCGGACGTGGTGGATGCGGCAGTCGGGGAAGCCGACGGTGCAGCCCGGGAAGGCGCAGCACCGGTGCATCGCTGCGAGCGTGTTGCGCTGGGCGGCTGTGGCGGTCCGTGCCCGCCTGCCCTGGTCGAGGACCTCACCCTGAGCTCCGAGCACCATCGGGATCACGTGGGCGTCACACGCCATGCGTCTCACGACATCGGGCGGGAGGGTGACGCCGTCGTTGGTTTCGCAGACGGCGCCGGCCGACCGGATTCCGGTGAGAAGCGTCTCGAGATCACACAGGATCGAGATCTCGGGCGGTCCCACGACCCGGGAGGGAGGCGGAGCGATCGTGGAGCTTGGCGCAGCGGATGCCGACGTGGTGGAACGAACGCCGGTCTCCGCTCCCGAACCGTCGACGCCCGCTTCGACGCCCGCTTCGACGCCCGCTCCGGTTCCGGTGATGACGGCCACCACCGCACGTGCCTTGAGCGCATCGAACGTCGGCGGCTGCTGACCATCGGTGGGCGGTTGGCTTCGTTCGCGTCCGAGTTGGTCGTTGATGACCTTCCAGATCTGGGCGTCGCGCAGCCGATCGAGGCTGACGAGCGTGTTGCACATCCCGGTGGATCGGTCGACCCACCGCTTGACGCTCGAGGCCGCTTGTTGGCGTTCGAGTTCGTCGACCTCCGCGTCACGATCGTGCAGTGCGGTGAGGTGCCGTGCGAGGTCGCGGCACTCGCGGTCGAACTCATCGACACCGACCTGCTGCGAACGGTTGACCAGGTCGTCGGCGTGCGAGGCGAACTGATCGGCGACCTCACCCGTGAGCTTGGCATGCGCTGCCGCTGCGG
The DNA here is from genome assembly GCA_038259945.1 of Acidimicrobiales bacterium. Classification (GTDB taxonomy): domain Bacteria; phylum Actinomycetota; class Acidimicrobiia; order Acidimicrobiales; family Ilumatobacteraceae; genus Ilumatobacter_A. The sequence continues at coordinate 493 of JBBSOH010000334.1, read as the reverse complement.
CGTCGAGGTGACCCGAGCTGAGTCGGCCGTCCGTGAGCCCCGCTTCGAATGCCGGCATCGACTCGCACGCCTTCTCGCGGGTTGCTGCCTGGCGAGCGCTCTTGCCCGACCGGCCGGTGTTGTCGGTGAGCACTTGCTCAGCCGGCGCCGAGGCGCCAGCGGCGCTGAGATCACGGGTGCGTCGAACTGCCAACACCTCTGCGGCATCGCACGCCGCACGGACCGAAGCGATCGAACGGAGGAACTCTGCGATGCCGGCCCGGTCGAGGTCGGACGGATCTGTGTTGGAGACCGCACGCCAAGCGGCCTCTGCGGTGGTCGTCGAATTCACTGGTGTCCCTCCGATCGCTGTCTGGTGAGACGGTCTGGGAGGGGGAGTCGGTACGAACAAGTGTACACGATCTGGAAGAAAACGCAACACATCAACTGAGAACGAAGAGAAGACGAACAATTGTTCACACACGACGAGCGCCAAACCTGCGGATCGCAAAAC
>JBBSOH010000333.1:0-3397 GCA_038259945.1 Acidimicrobiales bacterium | reverse complement strand
GGCGACGTGACGCCGCGGTCGATCACCGCACGGGCGACCGCTTCGAAGTCCTCGTACACCCGCGGCCGCTGCTCGCGCAGGCCGGCGCGATGCCAGGCCGGGCCGTACTCGCCGCCTCCGCGGATGTTCGCCAACACGTACACGCCTCCGTCGGTCATCCACGAGCGGCCGATCACGGCGGAGTACGCAGCGAGGCGTGGCACCTCGAAGCCGCCGTACCCGGTCAGCAGCGTCGGGCGCGATCCGTCGGTGGTGGCGAGCGCATCGTGGGTTCCCACGACGAAGTACGGGACGCGGGTGCCGTCGGCGCTCATGGCGAAGTGCTGCTCGATCGCCATGCCGGCAGCATCGAAACGGGTCGGTGCCTGGCGCAGCAGTTCGGGCGCTGCGGTGTCGGGGAGCGACATCGTGAACAGGGTGTCCGGCGTGAGGAAGTCGCTGCCGCTGATCCACACGTCGTTGGATTCCACGGAGTCGACAGCGCTGACCGACACCGTCCACACGTCGGGCGCACCCTCCAGCGGCACCACGGTCCACTCCGCTCGGACGTCGGCCGGAGGAGATGCCACATGGATCGAGTTGCGCACGTCGTCCATCACGTTGAGCACGACGAGATCGCGGGTGCACGAGTAGCCGGCAAGTGCCGAGGTGTCGGTCGGCGTGAACACCGCCGTGATGGAGGCGGTGTCGGCGAGGAAGCCATCGATGTCGGCCACGAGCAACGACCCGGACGGGAAGGTGATCTCACCGTGCGGGTAGTCCGACCGAGGCGACACGAAGATCCAGCGCTCGTGAAACCCGACCTCTGCGTCGTCGGGGACGTCGACCTCGACCGGTCGGCCGTCGCGCATGATCGACGTGCGCGTCGTGAAGAAGTCGGGGGCCCGTTCGAACACGTGGTGCTCGAATCCGGCGATCTTCGACACCGACACGCCGACGGCCACGTCGGACTCGTCGCCTTCGAACACGATCTCGGATTCCTCGATCAGTGACCCGCGCGTCCATCGCCGCACGGTCCGGGGGTAGCCGGACCGGGTGAGGCTGCCCGGGCCGAAGTCGCTGGTCACGTACACCGTGTCGTCGTCGATCCAGGTCAACGACCCCTTGGCGACGGGCCGGACGAACCCGCCCTCGGACTCCGGGACGAATCGCTTGTCGACCAGATCGAACTCGCGTGTGACCGACGAGTCGGAACCGCCGGGTGACAACTCGATCAGCGCCCGCCGCCGATCAGGGCGCCGCGTCGACGACCCGTGGAACACCCACGACTCACCCTCCTCCTCGCAGAGCGCGTCGATGTCGAGGATCGTCTCCCACGTCGGGTCTCCCGCCCGGTAGTCCGCCCACGTCGTGCGGCGCAGCAGACCGCGCCGATGCTCGGCATCGGTCCAGAAGTTGTGGACCACGTCGCCGTGCCGAGACGGGTAGGCGATGCGATCGTCGGCCTCGAGCACGTCGAGCGTCGACTCGCGCACCCGATCGAACGTGGGGTCGAGGAACAGCGTCGATTCCGCCCGCTCGTTCCGCCCTCGCACCCACGCCATCGCCTGCTCGCCCTCCACGTCTTCGAGCCACAGGAAGTCATCGGTGTCGGTCACCTCGCCGACGGTACCGATGCCAGCGATCCATTGCTTCGTCGCCGAATTCGCAGCGACGCATCGAGCCAATGTGCAATCGTGAACGGATGAAACTGCGATCACTGGCCGTCGGCCTCTCACTGCTCACGGCCGGCACCGTCCTCGGCGTCTCGACCCAACAGTTCGCTTCTGCGGACATCTCCACCGGGGACAGGCCAGTCCTGGTGCCGATCGAACCGTGCCGACTCGTCGACACCCGACCCGGAACGAGCACCGTCGGGCCGAGGTCCTCGCCTCTCGGAATTGCTGACACCATGACGGTGCGGGCCCAGGAGCCCGGCACCAGATGTACGGGGAAGATCCCCGTCGGCGCCATTTCGCTCTCACTCAACGTCACGACCGTCGGCGCCACATCGCAGAGCTTCCTCACCATCTGGGCCGGAGGCACACGACCCGATGCGTCCAGCCTGAACCCCAGCCCGGGGGCACCGCCCACCCCCAACGCCGTCACCGTCGACCTCTCCGTGGACCAGACCTTCGACATCTACAACAATCTCGGCAACGTGAATGTCGTCGTCGACATCAACGGCTACTACGAGAACCACGACCACGATGACCGCTACCCCACCGACGCCGAGGTCGACTCCTCGATCGCCACAGCGATCGATGAGTACGCAACGCGTCCGTGGAGCATCCCGATTGCTCCGAGCGACCTCCACAACCCGTCGATCACGGAGTTCTGGCCGGCGACGACATTCGGAAGCGGAGTCACGGCGTCGGGAACCGCTTTCAACGACGGAATCTTCGGGCGGGCCTGGTACGGGTTCACGCTTCCGGCGAGCTACTCGGCAGGCAGCGACGTCGCAGTCGACATGCGCTACCTACCGGTCTCAGGATTCGGGGTACCCGTGCTGCCGTGCGACTCGGTGTGGTGGTCGAATGCGCCGATCGTGAACAGACCCGGCGAATCCGGTTTCAGCGCAGGAACCACCTGGGCGACACCGAGAGGTTTCGACGTGTCCCAGACACGGCTTGCTGCGACCCAGGCCATGTTCGATGCCAGCCGGGTCGCCGAGACCACGATGACCATCGCCGGAACGAACCTTCGCCCTGGCGATCAGCTCAACCTCACGCTCAACCGTGACGGAGACGAAGCAGATGACACGTGTGAAGGAATGATGATCACCGGCCTGACGGTTCGCCCCGCCGACTGATGGCGAGGAACCACCCCGTGTCGATGCGGCCCTGAAGTCGAGGAAGGCGATCGCGGGTGCGGTGGATGAATGAGACATGCGTGCCCCACCTCAGCCTCGCGACAGGAACGCTTCGTCTCTGTCGCTGAAGATCAGGTCGAGTTCGTCGGCGATCAACGGGTGCCTGGCCAGGTCGGGGTCGCTGTCGACGATCGCGAACGCAGACGCTCGCGCCTCCTCCACGAGCTTGCGATCTCTTCGCAGCGACGCCAGCTTGAGGTCGCTGCGGCCCTTCTGACTCGTGGACATCAGGGTGCCTTCGCCGCGCAGGTCGAGATCGACCTCGGCAAGTTCGAAGCCGTCCGTCGTGGCCACGAGCGCCTCGATGCGCGGGTTGCCCGCTTCGGGGTCCTCCTCGTTCGGCTGAGTGACGAGCCAGCAGGTCGACGCGTGTTCACCACGACCGACGCGGCCCCGGAGTTGGTGCAGTTGAGCGATGCCGAAGCGATCGGCGTCGAGGATCGCCATCACCGTCGCGTTGGGAACGTCGACGCCCACCTCGATCACGGTGGTCGCCACCAGCACATCGGCTTCACCGGAACGGAAGCGCTCCATGGCCGCATGCTT
>JBBSOH010000332.1:0-3402 GCA_038259945.1 Acidimicrobiales bacterium | reverse complement strand
TGCGGCGAGCGCTGCCGCGACGGTGGTGACGCAGCTGACGTGGTGCAGGCTCGCGGCCTTGCGGATGGTCTCGCCGTCGCTGCGTGCCGCCTTCCCGCTCGGGGTGTTGACGACGAACCCGATCTTGCCGTCCGCGATCAGATCGGGCGCGGTGGGCAGGTCCGGGTCCTCGTTCGACCGTTCGCCGTCGTTGTGGACCTTGGCGACGATCTGATCGGCGGGCTGATCGAACTTGGCGAGGTATGCAGCCGTGCCCGCCGTCGCTGCGATCCCCAGGCCCAGAGCGCGTAGTCGAGTGGCGACGACCAGGCCCGCAGGCTTGTCGCGGTCGGCGAGCGAGAGGAACACCATGCCGTCGTCGGGCGACGAAGGCAGCACGGTGCCGGCGGCGAGTTCCGCCTTGTAGAAGGCGCGACCGAACGTGGCGTCGATGCCCATCACCTCGCCGGTGGACCGCATTTCCGGGCCGAGGGCCGGATCGACCTCGGGGAAGCGGGTGAACGGCAGCACCGCCTCCTTGACGGCGACGTACGGCGGCGGACCGTCGACTCCGCCCACCGGGCCGTGGTGTCCGCCGCCGACCGGCGGTTTCACCAGCCCCTCCTCGCGCAATTCGGCCAGTGTCGCCCCGAGCATCACACGGGTCGCGACCTTGGCGAGAGGGACGCCCGTCGCCTTCGCCACGAAGGGCACGGTGCGACTCGCCCGAGGGTTGGCTTCGATCACGTAGACCGTGGTGCCGGCCACGGCGAACTGCACGTTGATCAGACCGCGTACGTCGAGTCGCTTGGCGATCGCTGCGGCGTACGACTCGATCACCTCGACCACCCAGTTCGGAAGGGTCTGCGGCGGGATGGCGCAGGCGGAGTCACCGGAGTGGACCCCGGCCTCTTCGACGTGTTCCATCACTCCACCGATGAGCACCTCACCCGTGTGATCGCGGATGGCGTCGACGTCGACCTCGGTGGCATCGGCGAGGAACCGGTCGACGAGCACCGGTCGTTCGGCGGACAGACCTCCCTCCTTGCCGAGCGACCCGAAGCCGGCCAACTCCTCCATCGCCGACGCGAGGTGGTCGCGGTCGTGGACGATCTGCATGGCCCTTCCGCCGAGCACGTAGCTCGGCCTGATCAGAACGGGGAATCCGATGTCGTCGGTGATCGCCAACGCTTCGTCCAGGTTCACCGCAGTGCCACCGGGCGGTTGAGGGATCTCCAACTCGTCGCAGATCCGATTCCATCGCTCTCGGTCCTCGGCGGCGTCGATCGAGTCGGGCGACGTGCCGGCGACGAGTTCTCGCGGGATCTCACCCGACAGCTTGAGCGGTGTCTGGCCACCGAGCGACACGATCACCCGGTGCGGCTGCTCCGCGTCGATGATGTTCAGCACGTCTTCCTTGGTGAGCGGCTCGAAGTACAGCCGATCCGACGTGTCGTAGTCGGTCGAGACGGTCTCGGGGTTGCAGTTGACCATGATCGTCTCGAAGCCTGCGTCACGCAGGGCGAACGATGCGTGCACGCAGCAGTAGTCGAACTCGATGCCCTGGCCGATCCGGTTCGGGCCCGACCCGAGGATCATCACCTTCGTCCCGTCGGACGGGCGGACCTCGTTCTCGTCCTCGTACGTGGAGTAGTGGTACGGGGTCTCGGCGTCGAACTCGGCGGCGCAGGTGTCGACCGTCTTGTACGTCGGGATCACCCCCGCCGCGATCCGTGCCGTGCGCACGTCGGTCTCGTCGACGCCCCACAGGTAGGCCAACTGCGCGTCGGCGAAGCCGATCTGCTTGGCGCGTTTCCACGCCCGGGTCGTCATGTCCGCCATGGCCAGCGTTGCCAGCGCATGACGTTCCTCGGTGATGATCGACATCTGGTCGAGGAACCACACGTCGATCTTCGTGGCATCGTGGACCTCGTCGACGCTCATCCCCCGCTTGAGCAGTTCGCCCACCTGCAGGATCCGGTCCGGCGTGGGGATGCACGCCTGCGTCAACAGATCGGCATCGTCGGGGAAGTCGACCGCGTACCGCTCCTCGCCGGGGTCGCAGTTGAGCCCGAGGCGACCGTCCTCGAGCGAGCGCAACGCCTTCTGCAGGCTCTCGGGGACCGTACGCCCGATCGCCATCACCTCGCCGACTGCCTGCATCTGCGTGCCGAGAATGCCCGATGAACCAGGAAGCTTCTCGAACGCCCAGCGCGGGATCTTGGTGACCACGTAGTCGATCACCGGCTCGAATGCCGCGGGTGTGCTCGATGTGGCGGTCTTCGTGATGTCGTTCGGGATCTCGTCGACGGTGTAGCCGATGGCCAACTTGGCGGCGATCTTGGCGATCGGGAAGCCTGTTGCCTTCGAGGCCAGGGCCGACGAACGCGACACCCGGGGGTTCATCTCGATCACCACCTGGCGACCGTCGTCGGGGTTCACGGCGAACTGCACGTTCGAGCCGCCTGTCTCCACACCCACTCGGCGGATGCACGCAATGGCGGCGTCACGCATCTGCTGGTACTCGACGTCGGTGAGGGTCTGGATCGGTGCGACGGTGATCGAGTCGCCGGTGTGGACGCCCATCGGGTCGACGTTCTCGATCCCGCAGATGATCACGCAGTTGTCAGCGTGGTCCCGCATCACCTCGAGCTCGTACTCCTTCCACCCGACGATCGACTCCTCGATGAGGATCTCGCCGATCGGGCTCGCGTCGATGCCGTTCTTGGCCATGCGCTCGAACTCTTCGACCGAGTAGGCGATGCCTGTTCCGCGGCCACCGAGGATGTACGCCGGACGGATCATGGTCGGCAGACCGATCACCTCCATTGCGACGCGCGCCTCCTCCATGGAGTGGGCGATCTGCGACCGACACGACTCGAGGCCGATCTCGGTCATCGCGACCTTGAACTTCTCGCGATCCTCCGCCGTTTCGATCGCCTCTGCGTTGGCACCGATCATCTCCGGCTTGCCGGGCACTCCGATCAGACCTCGCCGGAAGAGTTCCATGGCGATGTTCAGCCCGGTCTGGCCCCCGAGGGTGGGCAGCACGGCGTCGGGCTGTTCGCGGTCGATGATCGCCGAGAGCACCTCCCACGTGAGTGGCTCGATGTACGTGGCATCGGCGAAGTCCGGGTCCGTCATGATCGTCGCCGGATTCGAGTTGGCGAGGATGACGCGGTACCCCTCCTCCTTCAGGACCCGGCACGCCTGGGTGCCCGAGTAGTCGAACTCGCACGCCTGACCGATCACGATCGGCCCGGAGCCGATGATCAGGATCGACTGGATGTCGGTGCGCTTGGGCATCAGGAACCCGCCTTTCCATTGGGCACGGGAGCCTGCTTTCCTGCGGCGTCCATCATCTCGGCGAACTGCGCGAACAGGTAGTTCGCGTCGTGGGGTCCCGGGTTGGCCTCGGGGTGA
>JBBSOH010000331.1:0-3413 GCA_038259945.1 Acidimicrobiales bacterium | reverse complement strand
TGAGCACCATCGGACGGTCCTCACGTTGCGCTACGTCGACGAGCTTTCCGTCGCCGAGGTGGCGCTTCTCGTGGACCGGACCCTGCACGCCACCGAAGCGCTGCTCGTCCGGGCCCGTCGAGCGTTCCGCACCCGATACGAGGAGGTGACGCGATGAACGACACGAACGATCCATTCCGTCAGCTCCGCGCTGACGGGTCGACGAACGTCGCTCCCGACCCCGGCTTCGTCGCCGGCCTGCGACTCCGCATCGAGAACGCATTGATCGACACGACTCCCGGGATCCCACTCCCCGAACGAAAGCAGACAACCATGAGCGACACGCACGACTCCGAATCACCGACAGCAAGCGCCACACAGATCATCACGCCGTACCTCGCGGTCCACGACGGCGTCGCTGCGCTCGACTGGTACGGCGAGGCCTTCGGCGCCACGGAGACCGTTCGCTACGTCGGTGACGACGGCCGACTCGGGCACGCCGAGTTCGTCTTCAACGGCGCTCGGGTCATGATGTCGGACGCATACCCCGAGATCGGCGTGGTGGCCGCAACCAGTCACGAGGGCTCGTCGTGCTCGCTGCACGTCGAGGTCACCGATTGCAACGCACTCCACGACCGTGCAGTGGCGGCAGGCGCCACGTCGATGTCGCCGCCGACCGACCAGCCCCACGGCGCCCGCACGGCCACGATCGTCGACCCGTTCGGCCACCGCTGGATGCTCAGCCAGCAGTCGTCGTCGCCGACCGCCTCCGAGATCGACGCCGCCTACGACGACTTCACCGTCCTCGAACCCGGTACCTGATCGGGGCCGACGACGACCGTTGCGTGACGACGGGCACAACGACGTCATCTAGGTTCCTCGGTCATGGAGATGCACTTCGCCACCGTCTGGGAATCGATCGCCGACGCGATCCCCGATCACGTCGCCATCACGCACGCCGACACCCGTCGAACCTGGGCCGAGTTCGACGACCGGGCCGCACGCCTCGCGCAGGCGTTCACCGACGCCGGCCTCGGTGCCGACTCCAAGATCGCCCTCTACCTCTACAACGGCAACGAATACATGGAGGCCCACTACGGCGTGTTCAAGATGCGCGGCGTCGCCGTCAACGTCAACTACCGGTACCTCGACGAGGAACTGTGGTACCTGCTCGACAACTCCGATGCCGAGGCGATCGTGTTCCACTCCTCGCTCGCCGACCGGGTGGCCAAGGTGGTCGACCGACTCCCGAAGCTGAAGCTGCTGATCGTCGTCGACGACGGCCCGGCACCCGGCGGCGCGACCGAGGTGGCGGGGGCACAGCCGTTCGAGGACGTGGTCGCATCCCACGATCCGATGGAGCGGATCACGCGGCACGAAGACGACATCTACATGCTCTACACCGGCGGCACGACGGGCATGCCCAAGGGCGTGATGTACCACGTGGGTGGTCTGACCGAGGGCTTCATCATGCAGGGCTTCCCGATCGTCGGGCTCCAACCTCCGACCGACCCGACTCAGATCGGCGAACTGGTCAGGTCCGCGGTGGAATCCGACGCTCCGCGGATGGTGTCGATCCCCTGCGCACCGCTGATGCACGGCACCGGATGCTGGATCGGCTGGTTCATCCCGATGTGCGCCGGCGCCGAGATCGTCACACTCACCAGCCGCAGCCTCGACCCGCACGAGGTGCTCCAGACCATCGAGGATCGCAAGGCCACCGCCGTCACGATCGTGGGTGACAGCTTCGCCAAGCCCCTCGTTCGGGCGATCGACGAAGGAAAGCCGGGTGGGGGCACCTACGACCTGTCGTCGATCGCGATGTTCCTGTCGTCAGGGGTGATGTGGACCACCGAGGTCAAGCAGGAGATGTTGGAGCGGATCGAGCAGGCGGTGCTGATCGACGCGATGGGCTCGTCGGAGGGTTCGATGGGAACACAGATCACGATGAAGGGGCTGGCAACCGAGACCGCCAAGTTCACGCAGTCGCCGACCACCAGGGTGTTCAAGGACGACGACACCGAGGTGGTTCCCGGCTCCGACGAGGTCGGCATGGTCGCTGCGGGCGGCAACGTCCCGATCGGCTACTTCAAGGATCCGGAGAAGTCGGGGCGCACGTTCCGCACCATCGACGGTGTGCGCTACTCCTTCCCCGGTGACCTCGCTCAGGTCGCTGCCGACGGCACGCTGATCCTGCTCGGACGCGGCAGCCAGGTCATCAACACCGGTGGGGAGAAGGTGTTCCCCGAGGAGGTCGAGGAGGCGGTCAAGCGGGTCGAGGGCGTCCTCGACTGCCTCGTGGTGGGCGTGGACGACGAGAAGTTCGGCCAAGCCGTCACCGCCGTCGCCTCGCTCGTCGAGGGTGCGGTCGTCGACGAGGCGACCGTGATCGCTTCGGTGAAGCACGACCTCGCCGGCTACAAGGCTCCCAAGTCGGTGATCTTCGTCGCGGACGTTCCCCGAGCTCCCAACGGCAAGGCCGACTACAAGCGGGCCCGGCAACTCGCCGGAGCCATCGCCTGACAGGAAGTTCCGGGCACCTCCAATGTGCCGGTCGCTTCTCGCCCTGTCACCGTGTGTCCGATTTCTGCCGCTGGCGTCGGCGGTCGGGCCCTACAGGGTGAATCGGAACAGGGCGGTGACGAGTCGACCGTCCTGTTCGAACTCGAGAGCGGCCAGGTAGTCGCCGAGGCCCGGGAGGGCGGTGGCGAAACTGAACCGGTCGGTGCCGACGAGTTCGGCATGAGCGTGGGAGAAGGCAAAGTCCTCGGCACGGAAGAGGGACAGGAACGCGGGGCCCTCGTAGATGTCGTTCCCATTCCACGGCGCCGACAGCACGAAGTCGAATCCTTGACGCGACACGGTGAGCGATCCGTCCGTCCACACGTCGTCGTCGGTGATGTTCTGCTCGTCGAGCGGATCGCCCTCCACATCGAGCGTGACCCCCAACTCCAGGAAGTCCGGCCCACCCGTGGGCGCGACCTGTGCGACGACGCGGACCTCGCCGGGCGGCGCAGCGAGCTCGAGGTCCTGTCCCTGCTGGGGAAGTGCCGTGTGTGCGAAGAAGCTCCGATCGGCGTCGGTGACGAAGTAGTGGTCGAATCGACCGTGCAACTCGTCGAACTGCATGGGCTGACCCGCACGCTGCACTTCGACGCCCAGCGAGTTGGGCGCCGCCTGCTCCACGACGAGTTCGTCGGTCCCGACCTGGGACTGCATCGCGAAGGTGGGGGTTCGTCCGTCGTGGTGCCCCTCGTCCTCCGCGAGGAAGATCTGGCCGTACAGCCCGCCGAGCGTGGCTCCCACGCCGAGCACGATCAGCACGACGGCAACGACCTTCGACCTCACGACGGCGCCGGCTCCGACTGCAGCTTCTCGACGAAGAAGTCGAGCACGCGCTCGACGCTCTCATCGTCACGTTGCTCGGTGAGAAC
>JBBSOH010000330.1:0-3432 GCA_038259945.1 Acidimicrobiales bacterium | reverse complement strand
TTGGCAGCGGTCACCGCGCTCGGCGCACACCGTGTGGTCCACGTGGGCGTCGATGACGCGGGCACGAACTACGACGTCGTCTTCGATGCATCGGGCTCGCCGGGCGGTATCGCCGATGCGGTGACGCGAGTCCGACGCGGTGGTCGCCTCGTTCTCGTCGGCCTCCCTCACGCCGGCCCGGTCTCGATGCCGATCGCCCTCAACGTCACCGGCGAGGTCGACATCGTCGGGTCGTTCCGTTTCAACCACGACGAGTTCGAGACCGCGGTCGACCATCTGACCGCAGGCCTCGATCTTCGGCCCCTGATCTCGAATCGCTACGACGCCCACGACGCCGGTGCGGCGTTCGTCGAGGCAGCGTGCGGTACGGCCATGAAGGTGCAACTGGCTTTCGGCTCGCAGCGGCACGAACCACACACACAGTCACACGAACCACACACACAGTCAGACGACGGAGTCGGATCATGACCACCACGCAGGACCCCTTCCGCCTCGACGGGCGCGTCGTGCTCATCACCGGGTCGTCACGCGGAATCGGTCGAGCGCTCGCTGGAGCCTGTGGCGCAGCCGGTGCTCACGTCGTCGTGAACGCACGGAACGCGGATGCCGTGGAGGCGGCCGTCGACGAGCTCACCGCAGCCGGGCACGAAGCCTCCGGGCACGTCGCCGACGTCACCGACGTCGAACAGGTGCGGATGATGGTCGACGAGATCGAGGGATCGGTCGGCCCGATCGCAGGTCTCGTGAACAACGCCGGAATCCAACGGCGAGCACCGTTCCTCGAATTCGAGGTCGACGACTTCCGCGATGTCATCGAGATGAACCTGACCTCGCCGTTCATCGTGTCCCAGGCGGTCGGACGAAAGATGGCGCCCCGCGGGGCGGGCCGCATCGTGAACATCGGTTCGGTCCAGTCCCAACTCGGCCGCCCGAGCATCGTGCCCTACGCCGCCAGCAAGGGGGGCGTCGTCCTGCTCACGCGCGGCATGTGCGCCGAACTCGGTCCGCTCGGGATCCAGGTGAACAGCATTGCGCCCGGGTACTTCGCCACCGAACTGACCAAGGACCTGGTCGACGACCCCGAGTTCTCGTCGTGGGTGTCCTCACGCACCCCGGCAGGACGTTGGGGAGACGTTGCAGAACTCGGCGGTGCCGCAGTGTTCTTCCTGTCGGACGCGGCCAGCTTCGTCAACGGTCAGACTCTGTTCGTCGACGGAGGCATGACCTCCGTTGTCTGATCCCGACCAGACCGTCACCTCCCGTCGGAGTGACGACCTGCAGCCGCCACACATCGTCATCTTCGCGATGATGGGCGTCGGCAAGTCGACCGTCGGCCGGCTCCTCGCCGCGGCGCTGGGGCGCCCGTTCGTCGATTCCGACGATGACATCGAACGGCTCACCGGATCGACGGGCCGAGAGATCGCCGAACACGACGGAGTACCGGCTCTACATGTCCTCGAAGCGGCCGTCCTGCTCGGAGCGCTGGCGCGTTCGACGCCGACGGTCATCGCGGCCGCTGCGTCGACGGTCGAGTCGGCACCGGTGCGCGACGCTCTCGCGCTGCGGTCGCGACGCGTCCGACTCGAACTCGACGTCGACACGACGTTGGCCCGCCAGTCGGCGGGGACCCACCGGCGCCCGATGTCGGCTGATGAGTTGACGACACTGACCGAACGCCGCCGGCCGCTGTTCCTGCCGCTCGACGACATCGTCCTCGACGCCGGCGGACCGCCCGAGGACCTGGTCGTGACGATCATCTCCCGTCTCTCGGCTGCGGTCACCACACCCTGACAACAGAAAGCACGATCACCAGCATGCAGCTCACCCAGGACCACCGTCTCCTCATCGGCACCTACAGCGACATGGACGCGCTCGCACACCAGCCGCACGCTCCGGTCCCGGGGATGGGCATCTACTCGATGGTGTTGCGTGCGAACGGCACGCTCGAACACGCCTCCACGACCGAGGCGCTGAATCCGGCGGTGCTGATTCCGCACCCGGACAACAGGTCGGTGTACGCAATCCTCGAGACGATCCGTGACGTGGGCGATGTGGTCCGGTACGAGATCGACAGCGCCGGCGCACTCGTCGAATGCGACACCTTTCGGGCGTCGGGTCGCTCGACCTGCTATCTGGCGCTCTCGCCGAGCCGAGATGCTGCCATCGTGATCAGCTACTGGGATGCGATCATCGATGTCGTCGATGTCGGCGTCGACGGAACGCTCGGCGCGGTCCGCCAGAGCTTCAAGCAGTTCCATCGACCCGAGGACACCTGGCGGCAGGTCGAGAACCGCGAGGATCACTGGGGCAACCGGCAGGTGGGGCCGCATGCCCACTGCGCCCATTTCTGGCACGACTGGGTCTTCATCCCGGATCTCGGTGAGAACGCCGTGTTCCAATACCGCTGGGACGGCGACACGAAGCAACTCGTGCGAGAGACATGGATCGAGTTCGAATCGGGGTCCGGGCCACGCCACATGGTCATCCATCCCACCCTCGACATCTGTTACGTCTCCAACGAACTCTTCAACACCGTGTGCGTCGCCCGCCTCGACCCGTCGGATCCCGACGAGATCAAGCCCCGACTCGTCCCGTTCCAGTACGAATCGACGATCGACGACCGCCATCAGGTGAGCTACGTGTCGGAGATCAAACTGTCTCCCGATGCTCGATTCCTCTATGTCTCGAATCGCGGTGACGACTCGATCGCGATCTTCGCGGTCGGCGACGACGGCATGCTCACACGCACCGGGCTCGTCTCGACCGGTGGGCGATTCCCGCGTAACTTCGCGATCACACCCGACGGGCTGGCTGTTCTCGCCGCGAACCAGGACACCGGCCAGGTCCGTGTCTTCGATCGTGACATCGAATCCGGGGACCTCACGATGACCGATGAGGTCTTCCATGTGGGTGCGCCGAACTACATCCGCTTCATCGAGCTCCCGAGCGCGTCCTCGTGATCACCTTCTCGGCCAATCTCGGGTTCCTGTGGACCGATCGGTCACTGCCCGACGCGATCGGGTCCGCTCATGCTGCGGGCTTCGACGCCGTCGAATGCCACATGCCCTACGACCAACCGGTGGAGCTGGTGTGCGCCGCACTCGCCGACACCGGCCTGTCGATGGTGACCATCAACACCCGTCTCGGATCCCGAGACGGCGATCTCGGTGTCGCTGCGATCCCGGGTCGAGAGGTCGAGGCCCGCCGCCTCATCGACGAGGCCATCGACTATGCCGTGGCGATCGGCTGCCCGCGGGTGAGCGTCGTCGCCGGTCGGAGCGGCCGCACCGCCGAAGCGGAAGCCACGTACAGGACGAATCTGTCCTACGCCGCCGAGCAGGCTGCACCGGTTGGATGCACCGTGCTGATCGAGCCGCTCAACACGAGCGTCGCTGACGACTATCACCTCGTCGACGCCGACGCGGGCGTCAC
>JBBSOH010000329.1:0-3434 GCA_038259945.1 Acidimicrobiales bacterium | reverse complement strand
CGGTGGTGTCACCTGGCCCGAACGGCCTTCACCGCCACGCATCCGAACACGATGCTCCCCACTCAGATGAGAAGAGCCCGTTATGGGGCACCTCGCCGTGCGCAAGAGGCCGGATCACGAGCGGCCTCGGCCGGCCATCGCGAGAACATTATGATCGGATGACTCGTAGGTCTGTCGGCCCCGGTTCCGTGACTTCGTTGAAGGTTGCAGGGTGTGGCGCCGGACGCTTGGTCGATGAGATCTTGTCCGGTGGTGTGGGTCAGGATGCGAGTCCGGTTTCGATGGGGTGTTGGGCGATGCGCCGTTGTGGGCATCCGTCTTGGAGTCGGCGGGTGTTGCGACGGCGGCCGCGGATTCGGAGTCCGTCGGCGAACACGCAGTCCCGACTTCGGCGGGTGATTTGCGTTGTGCCTGGTAGAGGGGTGCGCGTTCGGAGGGTGTTTCCCCTACGTGGTGCGGGTTTGGGGGTTTGGGCGGGTGTCAGGTGATGGTGGTGTTGTCCCAGTTGCGGGTGTCGACGTCGAGCGCGGTGCAGATGGCGGCTTGGAGGGCGTTGCGTCGGGTGGTGACGGTGATGTCGCGTTCGCCGGCGGTGAGGTGGTGGATGCGAATCCGGTTGAGTTCGGCGAGCGCCCGGCGTGGTGTGATGGTCTGGCCTTCGAGGTTGGGGTCGTCGATCCTGGCTGCGGTGAGGTCGTTGGCGATGACGGCTTCGATCACGGCGGCGAGCACGCAGACCGCGATGTGTCCGCGGACGCGGTTCTCGGTCCAGTGGAACACCGGGCGCAGCCCCAAGAAGTCTTTCATCACGCGGAAGCGGTGCTCGACGTTCGCGAGGCTCTGGTAGTGGGCGACGACCTCCGCGGTCGATGCTTGGGCGATCGTGAGCGAGGTGGTGAGCACGTAACGCCCGGCGAGCAATCGTTGTTCGTAGTCGACGGCGTCGGTGTTGTAGTCCCACAAGAATCGGCCTTCGCTGATCGTGGTGGTGAAGCAGCGCGACACCGGCGACGGGCCGAGGATGCGTTGCGCGGCGGCGCCGATCTTGGCCGGGTCGACGAGTCGTTTTTCGCGGACTCGACGGTCGAGTGCGATCAGTTTGTCCTCGGTGCGTGCGAGGAGTTCTTCGCGTCAGTGATCGTCGCGGCGGTGCCGTGGCGGTGAGTCGATGACGACATGTCGTCGCCCGTCCAGGTCGACTTCGCACGCGGTGCGATCGTTGCCGGCGGCCACCCACACGGTGTCGGGCTCGGCCGCTGCGGTGAGGACCGCTTTCACGTCGGCGTCGCGGTGCAAGCGGGTCGCGATGACATGATCGAAACCTGCAGCAGCAACGTCTGCCAGGTTGTTCTCGCTGATGAGACCGCGGTCGGCAACGAGCGCGATGCGCCCGACACCGAAGCGTTCCTGCAAGTCGGCCATCACCGCTGGCATCGTGGATGCGTCCTTGGTGTTGCCGTCGAACACGCGATGCGCGATCGGGATCCCGTCGCCAGTGACCAACAAACCGATCATCACCTGCGGGCGATCAGAGCGATGATCACGGGAGTAGCCGAACCGCTTGGATGGGAACTTGCCGTCGGGGTCGACGGTCGTGGTCTCGAAGTAGGTCGACGTCAGGTCGTAGCAACACCAGCGCAGCTCGAGGTTCATCAACGACGTCAACCGGGCGAACAGATGCGCTTCGGTGTCGGCCGTGAACTCGGCGACCGCGTCGATTGCTCGATAGCACTGATCGAGCGACGGTGCCGACACGCCGGTCGGCAACTCCACGTCGCCGTCGACCCACTCGATCACGGTGCGTCGCTTCGACGCCGGTGCCAACAGCCGGTTCGCGACCATCACGAACACCGTGTCCGACAGTCGGCTCGACCGTCGGCGACCGCCGACGTGGTCGAAGTGCTCGTCGAGACCGAGGCGTTCGAACACGGCGCGCACCGCGGCGATCGCACCGAAACCCGGTGCTGCGTCGGCGTCGAGTTCCGCTGCGTTCAACCACGTGCCGTCGGCGTGGGCTTGCAACGCGGCGATGATCCGATCCAACTGGCCCGACTCGCGCAACGCAGTGATCTCACCGAGACGCAACAAGGTGTTGTGCTTCACGCGGCCCTCGACACGGGCGGCCTCGACCAGCGACAGATACGTGTACGTTCTGTCGCCCCGACGACGAGTGGTCTTCTTCACGAACACAACCCTGATCCTAAACGAACCAGATCGTCATGTCACGCGCGTGTCGCCCCTACAAATCCCGCAGAAACTGGAACTTCACCGAAGAACCCCCAGGTCACAGCCCCGCGACCTCAGAAAACACCGCCCGACCCGCCGAAGTCGGGCCATAGAAGGTCTGCACCAGCCCTCGGGATGGTCAAGGTCGTTCGTCCTCGCTGCGCTGCGGGCGCTCCACCTTGACCAACACCATCGGCCCAGAGCCTCCTGCAAAGAAGGCCTTGACGGACAACCCCACACAGGTAACGCCCGCCCGGTAACCCGGTTGCGCCGCAGGAACCCGCGCTGCAGTGCGAAGGCCCAAGCAGCGCACCGCACTTTCCCGATTGGCGTCGGATCGGGCGACGATGTGCGCCGATGCTCACTCCGGTTCGAGGGCGATCCAGGTGTCGACTGCGTCGCTGAGCGCGGTCAGTGGAGTCATCCCGTTGCCGAGGACGACGTCGTGGAAGTCGGCGATGCCGAATCGGTCGCCGAGACGCTCGTTGGCGGTCGTACGCAGCCGGTCGATTCCGATGCGACCGACCATGTAGCTCGTGGCCTGACCTGGATCAGCGAGGTATCGGTCGACCTCGCCCTCGGCGTCGGTCCGAGTGAGCGGCGTCGAGTCGACGATGAACTCGATCGCTTCGGTACGGGACCAGCCAAGAGCGTGGAGACCCGTGTCGACGGTGAGGCGTGCCGCCCGAAGTGAGTCGAGCGTGAGCATGCCGAGCCGTTGGACGGGACCGCTGTACAGGCCCATCTCGTCGGCGAGACGCTCGGCGTAGAGGCCCCAGCCCTCACCGAAGCTCGTCACCTCCAGCTCACCGAGGACGGGGTGCAGATCGCGCTCCATTGCGTCGGCAAGCTGCAAGTGATGGCCGGGAACGCACTCGTGAAAGATCGCAGGCTCGAGGTTCGCGTGCGTCCAGATCGACGGATCGGCGACGTTGACGTAGCACGTCCCGGGACGCGAGCCATCCGGGGAAGGCGCAGTGTAGAACGCAAAGCCCCGGCCGCGCACGGGCGTCACCACGCATGGCGCAGTCGGCACCGTGAAGAACCAACCCGGCGCTGCTGTGAGAGCACGCTCGACGATCGACGTCGCGTCGGCGATGACGTCGTCGGCGGACCGGTAGCGCAGTGACGGGTCGTCGCGGAGCCGAGTCCTGACCCTGGCCGGGTCGTCCTCGCCGAGCGCGTCGCTACCGATCGCGGAATACTCG
>JBBSOH010000328.1:0-3450 GCA_038259945.1 Acidimicrobiales bacterium | reverse complement strand
GCGTCGAAGGTGTCGGCGAGTGCCGTGAGTCGTCGATCGAGCCCGTACGCAGCGAGGTTCGCGACGGCGGGCGAGGTGGGCGCACCCTGGGGCACGTGGACGTGTCGCAGCAGGCGGTCGACCCTGGCCGACGGCGCCACCGGCGCAGCCGCGAGCACGCCCGCCGGGACGACGTTGGTGACCAGCCCGGTGATCCGGTGCGCCACGGAGCGGTGGTAGCCGAGCGAACAGAGGGTCTCGAACACTCGGCCCACCGGGACGCTCGCGAAGAACGCATCGAGATCGAGTCGAATGACCACGTCGGCACCGACGTGAGGTCGCGCCGCCGTCACCACCGAGCGGCCGGCGACGAAGCCGTGCGCTGCGGTGTGAGGAGGCACCCGGTTCAACACGTTGCGCAGGACGGTCCGCTGGGCGTGGGCGAGGATCGCCTTGGGCGCTTCGATCAGGCGCGCACCACCCGACCGCTTGGCGATCCATCGGTACCGGTAGTTCCGCATCGGCTCGTGGCGTGCGGTGCGTTCGAAGGAACGACAGTCGGCGAAGCGTTCGAGATCCCACGGGGTCATTCCGAGCAACTCGCCCAGGTCGCGTACGTCGTCGAGTTCGACGACGCCCCAGCGGGCCCCACTCATCAGCACGGCGCCCCCCAGCTGGGCGGGTGTGGAGTGCGGTGTGCAACGGGCCGCGTCGACCTCGCAGGTGGTGCGAGCATTCGACTGCGCGGACGCGCAGGGAGATGCTCGCGATGGAGATGGAACTCGATGTCCTGACCCTCGGGGGTACCCCGAAGTCGGCGGTGACCGGCTGCGGACAGCCGATCGTGCCGGTGTCTCGACACGGTCCGTCGCACGTCGCCACACTACGCACGCCACGACGCCACCTCGCCCCACGCCGGAACACGGACCCGATTCGCGAGCCGATCCGGGTCTGCGTTCGTCCCCGGCCGACGAATGAGGCATGATGGAGACGCGCGTCACAGGGCACGCACTTCTTTCACGAATCACTTCGACACCACTTGGGGGTCTCATGGACGTCACGGTCACGATCAACGGCCAGGAACACACGCACGACGTCGAGCCGCGCACGCTGCTCGTCCACTACATCCGTGAGCACGTCGGGCTGACCGGCACGAACATCGGCTGCGACACGTCGTCGTGCGGTGCGTGCTCGATCCACTTCAACGGCGAAGCGGTCAAGAGCTGCACGCTGTTGGCGGTCCAGGCCGACGGCCAGCAGGTGCGCACGATCGAAGGCATGGCCGACGCCGACGGCACGTTGCACCCGATGCAGCAGGCGTTCATGGAGAACCACGGCCTGCAGTGCGGCTACTGCACTCCGGGCATGGTCATGGCCGCCACCAGCCTGCTCGAGGAGAACGCCAACCCGACCGAGCAGGAAGTGCGCATCGGCCTCGAAGGCAACCTGTGCCGCTGCACCGGCTACCACAACATCGTCAAGTCCGTCCTCGCCGCGGCGAACGCCTGACACACGGCGAAGGCCCGACACACCGAGTCGGTCCGTTCCGTTTCTGAACCGGACGGACCGACGCTCACGCCATCCATTGCGACATCAGCTCGGGGAGCTCGTGTGGCCGACATGAACTGGGGGTTCATGACATGACAGTCATCGACGACATGGAAGCAAGTACCGAGTCGATCGCCGCCGGCAACGGCGTGCTCGGCCAGCGGATGCTGCGCAAGGAGGATCCTGCGCTGCTCACCGGCGAAGCGATCTTCACCAACGACATGAAGGTCCCGGGTGCGCTGCACCTGGCGATCCTGCGCAGTCCGTACGCGCACGCGAAGATCCTCTCGGTCGACGTGTCGGCGGCCCTCGAGATCCCCGGGGTCCTGCACGCGTACAGCGGCGCGGACCTGGCCGATCAGTGGGCGGCACCGATGCCGTGCGCGTGGCCCGTCACCGACGACATGAAGAACCCGGCGCACTACCCGCTCGCCGTCAGCAAGGCGGCATACGTGGGTGACGGTGTGGCCTGCGTGCTCGCCACCTCCGACGCAGTGGCACGCGACGCGATCGAAGCGATCGACGTCGAGTACGACCCGCTCCCCGCCGTGATCGACCTCGAGGCCGCTCTGTCCGACGAGGTCGTGATCCACGACGAACTCGGCACCAACAAGAGCTACACGTGGCCGCTCGTGATCGAGGAGACCGAGGGCGACTGCCAGAAGGCGATGGACGAATCGGCCTTCGTGGTCAAGGAGCGCTATGTCCAGCAGCGCCTCCTGCCGATGGCCATGGAACCTCGCGCCGTGGTGGCGATGCCGCAGCCGTTCGGCGGCGACATGACCCTCTACTCCTCCACGCAGGTACCGCACATCCTGAAGGTCATGACGGCGCTCACACTCGGGATCCCCGAGCAGCAGATGCGTGTCGTCTGCCCCGCCGTCGGCGGCGGCTTCGGCTCGAAGCTGAACGTCTACGCCGAGGAACTGCTGTGCGTGCAACTCGCCCGCACCCTCAAGGTCCCCGTCCGTTGGAACGAAGAGCGCGGCGAGAACACCCAGGCCACCATCCACGGTCGCGCCCAGATCCAGGACATCGAACTGGCGGCCGACGAGAATGGAAAGATCACCGGCCTGCGTGTGCGCCTCATCGGTGACATGGGTGCGTATCTGCAACTCGTCACGCCCGGCGTGCCGCTGCTGGGAGCGTTCCTCTACGGCGGCGTGTACGAGATCCCCAAGGCGTTCGACTTCTCGTGCACCTCGGTGTTCACGACGATGACGCCGACCGACGCCTACCGCGGTGCCGGTCGCCCCGAGGCCACGTATGCGATCGAGCATGCGATGGATGCCCTCGCCCGCAAGATGGGCGTCGATCCGCTGGAGTTGCGGCGTCGCAACTTCATCCAGCCCGAACAGTTCCCGTACGAGGCCTACACCGGCCTGGTCTACGATTCGGGCGACCACGACAAAGCGGCTCGCGTCGCCGAGGACATCCTCGGCTACGCCGACATGCGTGCCAAGCAGGCCGCCCAGAACACGCCCGACGCGAAGAAGCGTCTGGGCATCGGCGTGTCGACCTACTTCGAGATGTGCGGCCTCGCCCCGTCTCGCGTGCTCGCCTCGCTGAACTACTCGGCCGGCGGCTGGGAATCGGCCACCGTGCGTGTGTTGCCCACGAACAAGATCCAGGTGGTCACCGGCACCGCGCCGCACGGCCAGGGCCACGAGACGGCGTGGTCGATGATCGCCGCCGACAAGTTCGGTGTCGACCCCGCCGACGTCGACGTGCTGCACTCCGACACTGCGATCGCCCCACTCGGGCTGGACACCTACGGCTCGCGTTCGCTCCCCGTGGGCGGCGTGGCCATCGCCATGGCGTGCGACAAGGTGATCGACAAGGCCCGCAAGATCGCCGCCCACCAGATGGAAGCGAACGAGGACGATCTCGAGTTCGCGGGCGGAATGTTCAGGGTCAAGGGAT
>JBBSOH010000327.1:0-3476 GCA_038259945.1 Acidimicrobiales bacterium | reverse complement strand
CCGAACTCGACGCCTTGATCTTGCCCTACCTGACGATGTGAGCCGTCGGCGCTTCGGCGTCGAGCGAGATCGCAAGGAGTCTAATCGGTCGGCGCAGGCCATCCTGTCCGAGTGGATCGGTCGGGCCAGCGCAGTGAACGTGGCGTCGTTGCGCGCACCGCTGCGGCGACTGCGATCCTCGAACACGGTCGACTGAACTATCCGGACTCGCTGCCGATCACCGCGCGTCGCCAGGAACTGCTCGACGTGATCCGCGATCACCAGGTCGTGATCGTCGCCGGTGAGACCGGGTCCGGAAAGAGCACGCAGATCCCCAAGATGTGCATCGAGGCCGGCCGCGGCGTCTCCGGCGTGATCGGCCACACCCAACCCCGCCGCGTCGCGGCCCGCACCATCGCCGAGCGAGTCGCCGACGAGTTGAAGACGAAGATCGGCGAGGACGTCGGCTACTCGGTCCGCTTCAGCGACAACATCGGTGACGGGACGCTGATCCGGGTGATGACCGACGGCATCCTGCTCGCCGAGATCCAACGCGACCGCATGCTCAGCCGCTACGACACGCTGATCATCGACGAGGCGCACGAACGCAGCCTGAACATCGACTTCATCCTCGGCTACCTCAAGCAGTTGCTGCCCAAGCGACCCGACCTCAAGGTGATCATCACCTCGGCCACGATCGACACGGAACGCTTCGCCACACACTTCGCAGCACTCGACCCGGAGAACGGCGACGGAGGCCCGGTGCCGGCTCCGATCATCTCGGTGTCGGGCCGCACCTTCCCCGTCGAGGTCCGCTATTCGCCCTACGGCGAGGACGACGCGCCCGACCCCGACGACGACCGCGAGCGGGCGCCGCGACCCGCCCGCACCGGAGCACGCGATCAGCGCAACCAGGTCGACGCGATCGTCGACGCGTGCGGCGAACTCGCCGAGGAAGGCGACGGAGACATCCTTGTGGTCCTCTCCGGCGAACGTGAGATCCTCGACACCGCCGACGCACTGAAAGCGGCATCGAACCAGCACCGCACGCTGCGCGGCGTCGAGGTCCTCCCGCTCTACGCCCGCCTGTCGTCGTCGGAGCAGCAGCGGGTGTGGCAGCCACACAAGGGGCGCCGCGTCGTACTCGCCACGAACGTCGCCGAGACGTCGATCACCGTGCCCGGCGTCCGGTACGTCGTCGACGCGGGCACGGCGCGGATTTCGCGGTACTCGCGCCGACTCAAGGTACAACGCCTCCCGATCGAGGAGGTGTCCCAGGCGTCAGCGAACCAGCGTGCCGGGCGCTGCGGTCGCGTTGCGGCAGGCATCTGCATCCGCCTGTACTCCGAGGAGAACTTCGAGGCCCGGCCCGACTTCACCGAGCCCGAGATCCTGCGGACCAACCTCGCTTCGGTCATCCTGCAGATGGCGAACATCGGCCTCGGAGACCTCGCCCGCTTCCCGTTCGTCGAAGCGCCCGACCACCGCTCCATCCGCGACGGCGAAGCCCTCCTCGAGGAACTCGGTGCGATCTCGATCGCCGACCGCAAGCGGGACGGGGTGCATCTCACCAAGCTCGGACGCAAGCTCGCCCGCATCCCCGCCGACCCCCGCCTCGCGCGCATGCTGATCGAAGCCGACGACCGCAACTGTGTGCGCGAGGTGCTCGTGATCGTCGCCGCGCTGTCGATGCAGGACGTGCGCGAGCGGCCTGCGGAGAAGAAGGAGAAGGCGAACGAGTTCCACAACCGTTTCAAGGTGAAGGGCTCGGACCTTCTGTCGATCGTCGCCCTGTGGGACCACCTCCGGGTGAAGCAGCGCGAACTCTCCGGGAATGCGTTCAGGCGGATGTGTCGCGAGGAGTTCATCCACTACCTACGCGTTCGCGAATGGGTCGACCTGCACCGCCAACTCAAGCGGGTCGCCGCCGACATGGGGATCAAGGTCGGAACGGACACCGGCCACCCCGACCACGTGCATCAGGCGTTGCTCGCCGGTCTGCTCAGCCACATCGGCACGTACGACCGCCGCACCCGCACCTATCAGGGCGCCCGTCAGGCGCAGTTCGTGATCGGGTCGGGCTCGGCACTGGGGCGTAAGCCGGTCGACTGGGTGATGGCGGCCGAACTCGTCGAGACGAACCAGATCTACGCACGCCGCGTCGCCGAGATCGATCCTCGCTGGGCCGAGAAGGCCGGCGCCCACCTGGTCAAGAAGTCGTACGGCGATCAGCGATGGGATCCGAAGGGCGGGCGAGCAGTGGTGACCGAGTCGGTCACGCTGTTCGGGATGCCGCTGGTGACCGACCGGGTGATCGGCCTCGACCGCGTCGACCCGTCAGCGGCCCGCGCCTGGTTCATCACCAAGGCGTTCGTCGAGGGGCCGGAGACCGGAAACAAGCGCGTCGCCAACTCGGGTGACCAGGTCGCGGCCGCATGGCGGAGCCGCCAGAAGTTCCTCGCCCACAACGACGAGGTGCTCGACGGGCTCACTGCCCTCGGGGACCGAACCCGCGGCGTCGAACACATCGACGACGACGCGCTCTTCGCGTTCTACGACGAACGCCTCGGCGCCGACGTCACGAGCACGCAGCACTTCGACCGCTGGTGGAAGCGTGAGCGAGCGAACAACGGCCACGTGTTCGACATCACCGGCGACGTGATCCGCGACCTCGTCGGCGGTGGACGAGGCGGTCACGACCAGTTCCCCGACGTGTGGTTGCAGGGCGACATCGAGCTCCCGCTCACCTACCGCTACGCGCCGGGCGAACCGCTCGACGGCGTCACGGTCCATCTCCCGTTGAACGGTCTGAATCAGATCACCGACGACGGATTCGACTGGCAGGTCGCCGGGCACCGCGACGCCGTCGTCGAACAGTTGATGAGGTCATTGCCCAAGGCGATCCGGCGTGAACTGATCCCGTTCGCCGAGACCGTCGACGCCGTCCTCGATCGCCTCGGACCACCGGCCGGTCGCCTCGTGGATCGACTCGCCGCCGCGACCTCCGAGGTGTCGGGGATCGCGATCGGCGCCGACGCCTTCGACCCCTCCGTGCTCGATCCGCACCTCCGTCTCAACATCGTCGTGTCATCCGACGGGGGAGAGGTGCACGACGTCGGTACCGACCTCGCCAAGATCAAGATGCACCTGGTCGGATCGGTGCGCGACTCGATCGCAGCGGCGGCGCCGATCGAGGAGCGCCGCAACATCACGAAGTGGGACGCCGAACTCGGTGACATCCCGAAGGTCGTGTCCTCCACCGATCGTGCGATGGACGTGCAGGCCTATCCCACGCTGCTCGACGTCGGCTCCAGCGTGTCGCTGCGCGTCGTCACCACACCCGAACTGCAGGCACGCGCGATGCGTGGGGGAGTCCGGCGGCTGCTGCTGCTCGACGGTGCCCCGACCCGGGCCTCGATCGAGCGGCTCGTCACCAACGCCGGGCGGCTCGCCTTGGGTCGCGCCGACATCGGAGTCGCCACCCTCGTCGACGACTG
>JBBSOH010000326.1:0-3483 GCA_038259945.1 Acidimicrobiales bacterium | reverse complement strand
CCGATCACGTGGACGATGCCCTGGTCGGGGTCGCCCATCGGGAAGTTGGTGATGCCGAACTCGGCCGTGTTCGCCCGCAGCGTGTCGACCTGCTTGCGCGACACCTCGTCCGCGATCGGCTGGTCGATGTTCTCGGTCGGGACGTTGTGGTCCTCGGTGGCGATCGTCAGTTCCGGCCGCCGAACGGAGCGTCCACTGAGGCGGAGACCGTCGAACGCCTGCGGGCTGGTGACCTCGTGGACGAGGTGCAGGTCGATGTAGATCAGGTCGGGCTCACCGTCGCCCGACTGGACGAGGTGGCGCTCCCACACCTTCTCCGGCAGTGTCTTCGACATCCTGATGTCTCCTTGCTTCATCTCACATCGTGAGATACGATTCCCTGGATATGGACATCGTAACGGGTGTGGGCGTTCTCGACAAGGCAATGGCGGTCCTGCGGTCGGTCGCCGACGGACCCCAGGCGCTCTCGCAACTCCAGCAGACGACAGGGTACCCGCGGGCCACGGTCCACCGCCTGGCCGCGGCGCTCGAAGCGCATGGCATCCTGCGTCGCGATGTCGAGGGCCGCTTCGAACTCGGACACGGACTCGTGGCGCTCGGATCTGCGGCGCTGGCGCGATTCCCCCTCGTCGAACTCGCCCGCCCGATCCTCTCCGAGCTCCGCGACCGGACCGGCGAGAGCGTGCAACTGTTCGTGCAGGAAGGCCGACAGCGACGCTGCGTGCTGTCGCTCGAGACGCCGCACGGCCTCCGTTGGATCGTCCCCGAAGGCTCGGTCTTCCCGCTCGATGCGGGTTCCGCAGGTCGCGTGCTGTCGGCGAACGGTGATGCGACCGGCTGGATCGAGAGCATCGGGGAACGTGAGGCTGGCGTCGCGTCCGTCAGCGCAGCGGTCCTCGGTCCCGCTGGCTCGGTCGTCGCAGCCTTGTCCGTGAGCGGCCCGATCGAACGATTGAGCCGGACACCCGGTGAGCGATTCGGTGACGCAGTGATCGCCGCCGCCGCCGAACTGTCCGCTTCGCTCGGCGTCTGAGCCCCGAAAGGCTGGAGTACCCCTCGGCTAACCTGCCGCTCATGCGCATGGTTCTGAACGAACCGATTCCTGTCGAGGTCACCGACCTCCTCGCTCGCCGACGCGCGCTCGGCCAAGACACGCACGACGAAGTCTGGAACGGCGAGTACCACATGAATGCAGCCCCGAACGCCCAGCACGCACGACTCGAAGTCAGCCTTCATGTCGTTCTCCACGGTCTGACCGAGGCAGCTGGTCTGCACCTGGTCGGCGCGATCAACGTCGGTAACGACCAGTTCGACTTCCGTGTTCCGGACACAGCGGTGCTGCGGCATCGCACCGACGAGATCTGGCTCGACGACGCTGCGATCGTGGTGGAGATCCTCTCGCCTCACGACGAGTCGTGGGAGAAGTTCGAGCACTACGCCCGATTCGGAGTCGTGGAGATCTTCATCGTCGATCCGGATGTCGAGACCGTGCAGATCTTCGTCCGGTCCGATGACGACACCGGATTTGCAGCGGAGCAGTCCAGTTCACTGTTGGGGATCGCTGCCGCGGACTTGACCAGCCGGCTCGACTGGTAGCCGAGCGACCGCTGCAGCGCCGAGTTGTCAGGCGCGCTCCGTCGCCGAGGCGAATGCCATGGGAGGCAGCCAGCTCGACACATCCCGCAGTACGTCCGAGCTACTCTGGTCGACATGCGCATGGTTCTGAACGGACCGATTCCTGTCGAGGTCACCGACCTCCTCGCTCGCCGACGCGCGCTCGGCCAAGACACGCACGACGAAGTCTGGAACGGCGAGTACCACATGAATCCCGCACCGCATTTTCGACACGCCTACCTCGTGCCCCAGTTGCACGGCCTGCTCGGCCCGGCTGCGAAGGAGGCGGGCCTGATTGCGCTGTCAAAGTTCAATGTCGGCAGCGGCAACGACGACTACCGGGTTCCAGACCTCGGGTTCGTGCGGCAGAGAGTCGACGCCGTCTGGGTCGATGCGGCTGAAATCGTCGTCGAGGTGCTGTCGCCGAACGACGAAGCGATGCGGAAGTTCGACCACTATGCCCGGCACGGGGTGACCGAGATCTTCATCGTCGATCCTGACGACGAAACCGTGCAGATCTTCGTCCGGACCGACGGCGGCCCCGATTTCGCGGCGGCAGCGTCCAGTCCGTTGTTGGGGATCGCCGCCGCGGACTTGACCAGCCGGCTCGACTGGTAGCGCGATCCGACGAGGGTCCGGGTCGCCCGACGATCGTCGCCACATCCGCAAGGTTCTGAGCAAACGGATTCCTCGGCCGCATCGGTCGGAGTGGTAGCAAGGCGCCATGAGGATCGGGATCAACGCCACCACTCAACTCGGCCGGGCCGACATCGACGGGTTCGTCGAACATGCGCTCGCGGCCGAGGCCGACGGGTTCTCGAGCTACTGGATGGCCGAGCATCCCGTCGGCGGATTCGATGCGCTGACGATGCTTGCGATCGTCGGTCGCTCGGTGGAACGGATGGAACTGGGGACGGCGATCATTCCCACCTACCCCCGCCACCCGGTCGCGCTCGCCGGCCAGGCGCTCACCGTGCGGGCGGCCATCAGGAGCCGCCTGTCACTCGGAATCGGGATGTCGCACCAGGTGATGATGGACGACCTCGGCCTGCGCGACGACAAGCCGATCCGCCACCTCCGCGAATACCTCGAGGCTCTGATGCCGATGATCGAGACCGGTCACGTCGACGTGACGGGTGAGACGATCCGGGCGAAGGCCGATGCGATCTACCCGATCGTCGACCCGCCCGAAGTGACGGTCGCCGCGCTCGGCCCGCAGGCCCTCCGGGTTGCCGGTCGCCTCACGGCGGGCACCAATCTGGCGTGGGTCGGGCCGAACACGATCCGCGACCACATCGTCCCGACGATCACCGATGCCGCAGACGCAGCCGACCGGCCGGCTCCGCGCATCATCGCCACGCTGCCGATCTGTGTGACCGACGATCCGGCTGCGGCTCGGCGGGTGCTGACCGCGAACACGACGATGTACGCGCAACTCCCGTCGTACCAGGCGATGTTCGAACGCGAGGGTGTGTCCGAGACGGGTGAACTCGCGATGGTCGGCTCCGAGGACGAAGTCGAGGAGAAGGTCGCCGCTCTGGCGTCAGCAGGCGTGACCGACTACGGCGCATCGGAGTTCGGACTGAACTCCGACGACCGCGCCCGCACCCGAGCGCTGCTGCGCCGACTGGCCGCCTCGTCGAACTGAACGATGCCGCGTGATCGGCATTTTTCCGTCGGGTCGGTGAACAGGTCGAGGGCTGCGGGCAATACATGATGTGAGGATCGACGAACTGGACGAGGCAGAGGCGGCGATTCACGCGTCGAACGTGAGCGTCCGCGTGCGATCCCTGTACGACGACCACGCGCCGGCACTGCACCGGTACCTCGATCGGCGGGTCGGTCGGGATCTCGCCGACGACCTGTTGG
>JBBSOH010000325.1:0-3491 GCA_038259945.1 Acidimicrobiales bacterium | reverse complement strand
TGTTCCGGTTGCTGGGGTTCGACGTCCGGGTCCAGTCCGGGTTCATCGTCTTCATGGCCTTGATCGTCTTCCTCTACCAGAACGAGTTCGGGCTGTGGCTCGCCGGAGCGATCGCGGTGCTCACGCTCGTCCACGAACTCGGCCACGCGCTTGCTGCGCGCCGCACCGGCGCGCACGCCGAGATCTCACTCGGCTTCCTCGCCGGGTACGCGTCGTACCGTCCCACTCGCCAGTTGAAGCGGAGGGAGCAGGCCTGGATCTCCTTCGCCGGACCGTTCGTCCACATCAGCACGGCGGTCGTCGTCCTGCTTGCGATCGGTGTGAACCCGCTCGATCTGGACCAGGTACGAGATTCACCCGCGTCAGCCGCCATCTTCTGGGCGGGGCCGGTGATCGGAGCGATGAACCTGATCCCGGTGCTGCCGCTCGACGGCGGGAACATCGTCACCTACGGCCTCGATGCGATCGTGCCAGGTCGGGCCCGGCGGATCATGCTGTATGCGTCGATCGGCATCACCGTCTCCGCAGCGCTCCTCCTGATCCTCACCGGCAATCGCGGTTTCGTGCTGTTCATCGGGTTCCTGTTGATCACGCAGATGCAGATGCTGAGCGCCGACAAGCCGGCCACGCCGCGTTCGTCGGTGTGGGACGATGCTGCTGCATCGCTCGATGCCGGCAAGCACGGCAAGGCCCAGCGCACGCTGCTCGCCGCGCTGAGCCACCCACAGCCCACTCCTCCGGCGTCGGAGATCCGCATCACCGCAGCGCAGGCCGGCGCGCTGATCGACCTGCTGCCCGATCCTCTGCCCCACGGCGATCCCGGCAACGAGTTCGTTCTGGCCAATCTGTTGCTGTCGACGCGTCGGTACGACCAAGCCGCACACTACGCCGCCGGTTCGTATCAGCGCCATCCGAACACACTCAGTGCGCTGATCGTGGCGCGGGCTGCCGGGGCGCTCCACGACCAGGCGACCGCTGTGGGCTGGTTGCGGTCCGCGGCGGACGCGAACACCTCACCCGATGCGCTGGCATCGGCGATCGACACCGCACCCGAACTCGGGGCCGTGCGCCATCACCCCGACGTCACTGCTGTGCGAGCGGGGCTCGACCCAGATCGACCCCACGCTTGACGTAGGCGAGGCCGATCCCGCCGTCGCCGCTCACGCTGGTGACCGTGCCGACCTCGTGGCCGTCGTCGTCGTGGACCGGAGATCCGACCGCGGCGCCCTCGTCGAGGTCGACGATGCGCAGGCTGCGTGGTGCGTCGGCACCCCGTGAATCCATTCGCTCCACCAGTTCCTGGCCCGGGTAGCAACCCTTCTGGAAGTTCACGGCGAGCAACACCACTCCCGTGGTGGCCGGGATCGTCGAGCCGGGCTCGATCTCGGCACCCATCCGCGGCCAGCCGGCGGCGATGCGTGCGAGTTCGTGGTCCAGGTCGGGCGCAGCGTTCGCAGCGAGGTCGAGGCGGGTCTGGGCATCCACCCGGATCTTGAAGCGGTCGATGCGGGCGAGCATCGTCTCGCCGAACCCTGCGTCGGTGTCGAGGACGAACACGTCGTCGCCCGTGCGCTGGATGCGGGCGAGTACGTCGACCTTGCCACTCGGATCGAGGACGAACGTCCACCGCGCTGCTCCGACGGCGAGGTCGCGGATCTCCTGTGCGATCTGGCTCTGCAGATAGCTGGACGCGTCGGCACCCGACACCGTCACCCGGTCGCGTGCGGCCTGGTCGATGAATGGTTCGGTGATGGCCACGGCGTCGTCGGTGTTCACCCGGCCAGTCTGGCGTGGCACACTCGGACTCCCATGTCACGTGACGAGACCAACCCCGACGAGTCCGGGCAGACCGCCGAGTCGCACTCCGACTTCGACGAGGCGATCCAGCCCGACGACGTGATCCATCCCGGCCATGTCGCGTCCGGCACGAAGGGTCGCCGACCTGCGGGGAACCACGGACAGCGCAACGACGAGCACGGTCTGGACGACATCGCCGAGCGTGCGGTCGACGTGCTGCTCGGACTGCTCCGCCGCGCCAGCGCCCTCGCCGGCGGCGTCCTGATCTTCGCGGTCGTCGCGTGCGTCACCGGCTATGCGCTGGGGATCGCTGCGCTGAGCGGCGGACTCCGGATGTTCTGGATCGTGGCCGGTGGCGCAGCGGCGATCTGGGCGATCGGCTCGGTCGTGGTCGCGATGTGGCGCCTCCGTGTGGTTCGCAGGGGAAGTGAGATGATGGTCGACGAGGTCCGCTCGCTGATCGGTGACCGCGACTCCGAACGGACGGTGATCGAGACCGTCGAGGCGACCGAGAGCTCCAACGGCGACGGGATCGTCGCTCTGTCCCGTCAGTTCTTCTCCCTGCGCGACGTCGTCGACGACCACCGCTCGAACTTCGCTCAACTGTCGTTGGCACTCGCCTCGATCACCACGTTGCCCGGAGCGATGGCGCTCGCCACCATCATCGGCTTCGGTTTCGCCGGCCTCTCCGTGATCTTCGCCCTCGCCCTGCTGTTTTGACGTGTGGATGGTGTGGATGGGGTCTGACCCACTCCACACCGTCACCCACTCCACACCGATCCACCCGACGCGTCGCGGCCGTATCGGGTCTGACCCACTACGGCCGTCAGGCGGAGGTGCCGGCGTCGCGGCGGGCTTTCGTCATGCGGCGAGCGGCGGGGATCGCGGCGAGGAGCGCCGCGGCCTTGTTCCGGCACTCGAGGTCCTCGTCGTCGGGGACGGAGTCGGCCACGATGCCCGCACCGGCCTGGAGGCTGGCCGTCTTTCCGTCGCCGGTGATGAACATCGTGCGGATCGCGATCGCCGTGTCCAGGTTGCCGGAGAAGTCGACGTATCCGACCACCCCGCCATACGGCCCGCGCTTCACCGGTTCGAGATCGTCGATGATCTCCATCGCCCTCACCTTCGGCGCTCCCGACAGCGTCCCGGCCGGGAGCGTCGCACGCAGCACATCGATCGGACCGAGGCCGTCGTTCAATTCACCGGCGACCTGGGATGTGAGGTGCATCACGTGGCTGTACAACTCGAGGGTCATCAGTTCCTCGACCTCGACCGTGCCGAACTTCGACACGCGTCCCACGTCGTTGCGGGCGAGGTCGACGAGCATCACGTGCTCGGCGCGTTCCTTGGGATGCTCCGACAGTTCGGCGGCCATCCGACGGTCGTCCTCGGCCGTCCGACCGCGGCGGCGCGTGCCGGCGATCGGACGCGACACGACCCGTCGCCCCTGCAACTGCACCATCGGCTCGGGGGACGACCCCACGATCGTCAGCTCCGGATGCTTCACGTAGTACATGTACGGCGACGGGTTCACCTGGCGCAACACGCGGTAGACGTCGAACGGGTCGGCGTCGAGTTCGAGGTCGTAGCGCTGCGCGAGCACGACCTGGAAGATGTCGCCGGCAACCACGTGCTCCTTCGCGGCCTCGACGGCGCGCTGGTACGACCCGCCGCCCATCGTCGACGCGAGGTGA
>JBBSOH010000324.1:0-3496 GCA_038259945.1 Acidimicrobiales bacterium | reverse complement strand
GTGTTCGCCGCTGCGATCATCGCGGGGATCGTCGTCCTCGCCGCCGCCGCCACCACGTCGCCCGGCCGCCGCCTCGTGGAGCGATGTGCGCCGTGGGCCGCGGCGTCCATCGCCGTGGCCGCGACGCTCGGCAGCCTCTGGTTCTCGGAAGTCGCAGACTTCATCCCGTGCAGGTTCTGCTGGTTCCAACGGATCGCGATGTACCCGCTGGCGATCATCCTGCCGATCGCCGCGTTCCGACGTGACCGCGGGATCTTCGTCTACGCGCTCCCGGTGGCCGCGATCGGTGCGGTCGTCTCGGCGATCCACGTTCGGGAACAGCTCTTCCCACCCGAGAGCACGTCGTGTGACCTGGTCAACCCGTGCAGCGCCCGATGGGTGGATGCCCTCGGCATCTTCACGATCCCGGAGATGGCCGGCGCTTCGTTCGTCCTGATCATCGTGCTGGGCGTGTGGACGTTGCGCACGGGCGCACACGTCGAGTCGGCCGACGGGTGATGAGCCGACGCGACGACGAGGACGTCCGCCTGGCCCACGTGCGCGAGTCGCTGCGCCTGACGACGCCATCCTGACGAGCATCCACCGGCAACGAGCCAGCCAGGAGTTGACTCAGTTTCTGCGACTCCGACTCGCAATTCATCGGACGTCGGTCATACAGTTGCGCGATGTCGACGAACACGTCTCCGGCCGTCGACGGACGCCGAGCGCGTCGCGAGCGCAGCCGGGCCGCCGTGATCGACGCAGTGTTCTCGTTGATCGCCGACGGGAAGGTCCCACCGTCCGTCGAGTCGGTCGCCGAACGATCCGAGGTGTCGGTCTCGTCGATCTTCCGCATGTTCGACGGCGTGGACGACATGCGGATCCAGGCGTGTGAGCAATTCGGTGATCGCTACGCACACCTGCTCGACCTGTCGGTCGACGACGGAGCCGAACAGACCGTACGACTCGCCGAACTGATCCGCGCTCGTCTGGACCTGTACCGGGCGGCCGGACCGCTGATGCAGATGGCCCGCCATCGCGCACTCGATCACGATGTGTTCGCCGACCGTGTGGCTGCGCAGCGTGCGTCACTCGCCGCTCAGGTGCAGCGGTGCCTCCGGGCCGAGACGGCGCTCCTCACTCCGGCCGCCGCTGCGAACCTCGTGGCGCTCGTCGACGCGGCGACGTCGCCCGAGGTGTTCGACCTCCTCGGCGCGGCGCACGCACGGACCCCTCGTCAGATCGAGCAGACGTGGCGACGCAGTCTCCGCGTCCTCGTCGCCGAGTGGTGCGAGACCAACGACACCGAAACACAGGGAGAAGCATGAGTCGGCCATCGCGATTCGAAGGAACGATCGGTCGGACGCTCGCCGACTCCGAGGCCTGGTTCGACGAGCCGCCGCACCCCGGCAACGGTGCACCGAACGTGGTGATCGTGCTGCTCGACGACACCGGTTTCGCACAGTTCGGTTGCTACGGGTCCGACATCGACACGACGAACATCGACGCACTCGCCGCCGGCGGATTGCAGTTCACCAATTTCCATGTCACTCCGCTGTGCTCGCCGACGCGGGCCTCGCTGCTCACCGGCCGCTCGCAACACGCGGTCGGGATGCGGACCGTGGCGAACTTCCGCACCGGCTACCCCAACCAACTCGGCCACATCAGCGACCATGCGGCCACCATCGCCGAGGTGCTCAAGTCCGAGGGCTACGCAACCTTCTGTGTGGGCAAGTGGCACCTCGCCCCGATGGAACAGTGCTCCGCCGCAGGCCCGTTCGACCAGTGGCCGCTCGCTCGCGGGTTCGACCGCTTCTACGGCTTCCTCGAAGGCGAGACCGACCAGTTCCACCCCGACCTCGTCGCCGACAACCATCCCATCGAACCACCTGCGGGTCCGGACGACGGCTACCACGTCAGCGAGGACATGATCGACCAGCTGTTGAAGATGGTCAGTGACAGCAAAGGCGTTCGACCGGATCGGCCGTTCTTCGCGTACGTCCCGTTCGGTGCCACGCACGCTCCGCACCAGGCGCCTGCGGCCTACGTCGAGAAGTACCGCGGCAAGTACGACGAAGGTTGGGACGTCGTGCGCCAGCGCTGGTACGAACGCCAGATCGAACTCGGCGTGATCCCCGAGGGCACCGAACTGGCACCACGCAACCCGGGCGTCGAGCCGTGGGATTCGCTGCCGGAGAACCAGCGCAAGGTCGCTGCCCGGTTGCAGGAGGCGTTCGCCGGATTCCTCGACCACACCGACGACCAGATCGGTCGCCTCGTCGCAGGGCTCGAACACCTCGGTGAGATGGACGACACGATCTTCGTCGTGCTGGCCGACAACGGCGCGTCCCAGGAGGGCGGGCCGTTCGGGGTGATGCACGAGATGAAATTCTTCAACGGGATCTTCGACGACGGCGACGCAATGATCGACCAGCTCGACGACATCGGCGGCCCGCACAGCCACACCAACTACCCGTGGGGGTGGGCACAGTGCGGCAACGCGCCGTTCAAGTGGTACAAGCAGAACACCCACGAGGGCGGCGTCCACGTTCCGATGATCGTGCACGCACCACGCCGCATCGCCCAGGAGCAGCACGGTCTGCGAGACCAGTTCGTGAACGTCTCCGACGTCGTGCCGACGATCTACGACCTGGTCGGCATCACGCCTCCCGACACGCACCACGGCGTCGAGCAGATGCCCGTCACCGGTCACTCGTTCGTCTCGGTGCTCGACGATGCCGATGCTCCAGCTGCGAACCGACTGCAGTACTTCGAGATGAGTGGGAGCCGGGCACTCGCTCAGATCGACGACGACGGCGTTGCGTGGAAGGCGGTGTGCAAGCACACCCCGGGTGCCGACTACGACACCGAGCCGTGGGAGCTCTACCGGCTCGGCGACGACTGGTCGGAGTGCAACGACCTCGCCACTGCGGAGCCGGACAAGCTGGCCGAACTCGTCGACCTGTGGTGGAGCGAGGCGGAACGACACGGCGTGCTCCCGCTCGACGAACGGATGATCGAACTGTTCGGTGCGCGCTTCCGCGACAACTCACCGCACCCGGCGGGCATGCGCTACGTCTACCGACCACCGATGTCGCCGATGCCCGGCCAGGCGTCGGCAGCGATCGGCGGCCGGTCGTTCGATCTCACGGCACGCGTGACCCGGTCGACGGGCGACAGTGGTGTGATCTACGCGACCGGCACCGAGAACTCGGGGTTGTCGATCTTCGTGCAGAACGACCGGCTCGTCGTCGACTACAACGCGTTCGACGATCACACCGTCCTCGAATCCGACATCGAGGTTCCTGACGGAGACGCAACGCTCGTGGTGCAACTGCGCCGGCGCGGTGGGATGACCGGCGAGATGGCGGTCACCGTCAACGGCACGCCGGCCGGGCGGGTCGGCCTGCATCGATTCATGCGGATGATGTCGTCGGTGGGACCGAGCGTGGCGTACGACCACGGGTCGGCGGTGTCGACGCGATATGCGGCGCCGTTCCCGTTCGAAGGGACGCTC
>JBBSOH010000323.1:0-3545 GCA_038259945.1 Acidimicrobiales bacterium | reverse complement strand
TCCGCGCCTCACAGTTGACGCGTCGGAGCGACTCGCTGTCAGCTGGGATCGATCACGGTGATCAGGAGGTCGAAGACGGCCGCTTGGCCGCCGACCACCTTACGGCGGGCAGTGTCGAGGTCGAACCATGCGGCCCGGTCGATCTCCGGAAACGACTGCATCCGACCCGAGCGTGGAGGCCATTCCATCTCGAACGTGTTGCTGACCACGGTGTCGAGATCGAGTGTCGCACTCGAATCGAGTTCGATCGCCCATGCGGTCACCGTCTTCCTCGACGACTGACGGAACTCGCCGAGATCGACGAGATCACCGGGCGGCAGCGGCAGACCGAGCTCCTCGATGAACTCCCGGCGCGCTGCATCGACCGGATCCTCGTCCTCGTCGGGGAGACCCTTCGGGATCGACCAGGCACCGTCGTCCTTGCGCGACCAGAACGGTCCGCCCATGTGGCCGAGCAGCACCTCGATCCCTGAATCGACGCGACGCCACACCACGATTCCGGCCGACAGTTCAGGCACGACGCCACCCGCCCGTGATCAGCGCGGCACGTCCTTCCACGGTCCGGTATCGGACTTGGGCTCACGCGGCAGGCCGAGAACCCGTTCACCGATGATGTTGCGCTGCACCTCGTCGGATCCACCGGCGATCCGGTAGCCCGGCGCACCCGTGACGTGAGCACCCCACTCGAACGTGCCCCATTCACCGGTGTCGGTGACGAGTTTCGCGCCGAGGATCGAGCTGATCAGCTCGGTCATCTGGTACATCCCCTCGGTCCACATCAGCTTGCCGAGCGAACCCTCCGGGCCGGGTGTGCCGGACTTTGCGAGGTCGGCGGCGCGGCGGTTGGTCATGGACTCCACCCGGGAGTGGATGTACATCGACGCGAGGCGATCGCGGATGACGGGGTCGCCCGCGACACCCATCGCGTTGGCCGTGGCGAGCACCTTGCTCCACGTGCCGCCGGATGCTCCACCGCCCTCGCTCTCGGAGTGGTCACGCTCGAAGCCGAGCGTGGTGAGTGCGACCTTCCAGCCGTCGCCCTCGTCGCCGAGGCGCATGTCGTCGGGGACGCGCACGTCGTTGAAGAACACTTCGCAGAACGACGAACCGCCGCTCATCTGCGAGATCGGCCGGACCTCGATGCCGGGGAGGTCCATCGGGATGACGAACGCGGTCATGCCCTTGTGCTTCACCACGTCCGGATCGGACCGTGCGATGAGTTCGCCGTACTGGGAGAACTGGGCGCCGGACGACCACACCTTCTGGCCGTTGACCACCCATTCGTCGCCGTCGCGGACGGCCTTGGTCCCCAGGCCCGCCAGGTCGGATCCCGCGCCAGGCTCGCTGAACAGTTGGCAGCACAGCGTTTCGGCGCTGATGAACTGCGGGATCCACCGCTGCTTCTGCTCGTCGGTGCCGAACACCTCGATGGTCGGCGCGATCAGACCCCGCGTCACGCCAATGGTCTCGTGGGTGCCGGGCGTGACGAACTGCCGCTCGAGTCGGCCGAACGCGCGCGAGTGCGCACGGCTGAGGCCGAGGCCACCGAGTTCCCGGGGCCAGGTGATCCCGTGGTAGCCGCGCTCGGCCTTCGCCTGCACCCACTCCATGAGCGAATCGAGGAACGCTCGTTCCACGTCGTACGTCATGGCATGGAACACCGACACGTCGAAGTCGCCGTCGCCCCACACCTGTTCGGTGGGCGGGGGACGGCGTTCGAGCGTGCTCGCCAGCCATTCCTCGGCCTGTGCGGCGAAGTCGTCGACGCCGATGTCGGCGTCGATGTCGTACTGCTCGGCGGTTCGTTCCTGGGTGTCGGTCATCGGTGTCTCCGGTCATGTCGACACACCTTCACCCTGCCGATCCCGTCGTTCCTGCTCAGAGGAGATGCGACGGGGTCGGGACAGGGAATCGAGTGGGTCGTCAGTGGGTCTGTTCGAGTGTGGTCAGTTCGCCCGCGAGCCAAGCGTCGCGCAGCTTTCGTTTGTTGATCTTGCCCATCGTGTTGCGCAGCAGATCGTCGACGACGTGGTACTCGCGCGGGCACTTGTAGTGGCTGAGTCTCTCGCGCAACCACGCCGACAGCTCGGCCGGGTCGGGTGGCGACGCCGGATCGGTCGGAGTGACCAGGCCGATCAACATCTCGCCCATGTCCGGGTGCGGCACGCCGACACATCCGACGTCGGCCACGCCGGGGTGGTCGATCAGGATCTGCTCGGCCTCGGCCGGGTAGAGGTTCGCTCCGCCCGACACGACCATGTCGCTGAAGCGGTCGGTGATGTAGACGAACCCGTCGTCGTCCATGAAGCCGATCTCGCCGAGCGTGAACAGTCCCGGCTCTGGGTTGGAGGCGGCGGTCTTCTCCGCATCGTTCGGATAGACGATGCCCCGACCCGTGTCGTCACGGAAGAACAATCGACCCTCGGTGTTCGCTGCGACCTCGTGCATGTCGTCGTCGAGCACGACCGCCGTGAACGGCGGCACGGATCGCCCGACCGAACCACGATGATCCATCCACTCCTCACTCGAGATCGTGCACACGGTGCCGACCTCGGTGGCGCCGTAGGCGTCACGGAACACCGGCCCGAACCACTCGATCATCGAGGCCTTGACGTCGACCGGGCACTTGGCCCCGGTGTGTGCGATCAGCTTCATCGACGACACGTCGTACTTCGCCTTGACGTCGTCGGGGAGTGCGAGCATCCGCACGAAGTGCGTCGGCACCATGACCGTGCTCTCGGTGCGGTACCGGTCGATCGCGGCCACGGTCATCTCGGCGTCGAACTTGGTGAGGATCACCGACGCCACGCCGGCGCACAGCAGACGCATGCCCGACAGCGGGCCCGTGTGGTACATCGGGCCGACCACCAGATGGGTACCGAACCCGGCGAAGCCCCCGGTGGCGAGTGCTTCGAGGTGCTCCACCATGTTGCCGCCGCCGGCGAACATGGTCGGCGGCAACTCGGTGCCCTTCGGCTGGCCGGTCGTTCCCGAGGTGTAGAGCAGGTTGGGGCGAGGGACGATCTCGTCGGGCGGGTTCTCGTTCGCTCCCGCAGCGAGCCAGTCGGTCCACGAGGTGACGCCCTCGACGTCGTCACACGCCCATCCGATCACGGTGCTGATCCCGGCACTGCGCGCTGCGGCCAGGCCGCGTTCGGCGGTCTCGGGGCCGACGAACACGATTCCCGCCCCCGAGTCCCCGAAGATGTACTCGGCCTCGTCCGCCGTGAGGTGGAAGTTCACCGGGACCGACGATGCTCCGGCCAACAACCCGCCGAGGTGCGCGAGTGCGGTCTCGGCCGCGTTCTCGGCGAAGACGGCGATGCGATGGTCGGGGCCGAGTTCCCCGGCTGCACCTGCTGAAATGAGGCGGCTCGCGCAGCGGTTGAGGGCTTCGTCGACCTCGGCCCAGGTCATCTCGCGCGAGCCGTCGGCGGACACGTCCACGAGCGCGAACCCGGTCGGGTCCTCGGAGGCTCGTTGCGTGGAGAAGCGTGGCATGGACGTTTCTCCTACGGTCCGATCGGTCGTCCGCCGGCGGGACG
>JBBSOH010000322.1:0-3597 GCA_038259945.1 Acidimicrobiales bacterium | reverse complement strand
TGCTCGATGCCGGCCAACCGATGGTGTTCCTCCACCACGCCGTTGCCGGGTGGCCGGCCTGGGAGGAGTACGCGCACATCGTCGGCGGGCGATTCCACTACCAACCCGCGATGCTCGACGCAGTCTCGTACCCCGACTCCGGCTACCGCCACGACGTCACGCACACGGTGGAGGTGCTCGACGCCGAGCACCCGATCTGTGCGGGTCTCGATGCGACGTTCGAGATCACCGACGAGCTGTACCTGTTCCCGGTGTTCACCGACGAGGTCACGCCGCTGATGCGCAGCCGGCACGCTTTCGTCGACGCCGAGTTCTACTCCGCGGACCGTGCGATTCGAGGCGAGCGCGGCTCGCGCGACGGTTGGAGCCACCCGCCCGGCAGTGACCTCGTCGCGTGGACCAAGACGGTGGGAACGTCGCCGATCGCGTACATCCAGTTCGGCGACGGCCCGCAGACGTACGCAGACTCGAACTACCGGCGCGTCCTCGCCAACGCCATCCGGTGGGCGGCGAGCGCCACCGGGTGATCCGCAATGTCGGTCGAGCGTGATTCGTGTTTCCGGGTCTCTGACGACGCGACTTCCGCGCTGCCGGAAACCCAGAAGCACGAGTCGATCGTTCGTTCTCGGAGTCCGAGCCAGACGGACCGATGGGTCAGATGGCGCGGTCGACGCCTTCCCAGTAGCGAGCGCGGACCTTGGCCTTCTGGACCTTGCCGGTGCCCGTACGGGGGAGTTCGTCGACGAAGTCGATCGAGCGCGGCCGCTTGAACCCGGCGAGGTGCTCGCGGCAGTGGGCGATCAGCGTGTCGCGGAGCGCATCGTCGGGTTCGACCCCGTCGTTGGCGACCACGACCGCCTTCACCTCCTCGCCGTATTCCTCGTTCGGCACGCCGATCACCGCCACGTCGGCCACGAGGGCATGTCCACCGAGCACCCCTTCGATCTCGGCGGGGTAGATGTTGACACCGCCCGAGATGATCATGTCGATCTTGCGGTCGCTGAGCCAGAGGTATCCGTCGTCGTCGAGGTAGCCGACGTCGCCGGTGGTGAACACGCCCGGTTCCAGGTGTGAGTCCGCAGTCTTCTCCGGAGCGTTGTGGTACTCGAAGTCGGTGCCGCTCGCATTGCGGAAGTACAGCGTTCCCGATTCGTTCGGTCCGAGGTGGGTTCCGTTCTCGCCGACCACGATCACCTCCACGCTGTCGAGCGGCTTGCCGACGCTGCCGCCCTTGGCCATCCACTCGGTGTAGTCGATCATCGTGATGATCGAGCCCTCGGTCGAGCCGTAGTACTCGGTGATCTTGGGACCCCACCAGTCGATCAGCGTCTGTTTCACCACGGGCGGGCACGGAGCGGCGCCGTGCAACACGATCTGCAGTGATGAGCCGTCGAACGTCGACTTCACGTCGTCGGGGAGGTCGATCAGCCGCTTCATCTGCGTCGGTACGAGGTGCACGTTGGTGGCCTGATACCGGTCGATCAGTTCCAACACCCCCGCACTGTCGTACTTGTCCTGCATCACCGTGGTCGATCCGTTGAGCATCGGCAGGAACGAGTAGGCCCACTGGGCCGAGTGGTACACGGGGCCGCACAGCACGGTCGTGCCGACACCCTTGACCTGCTCGGCGAAACCGGCCCCGATCAGTTGCCAGATCGCGGGGTCGGCACCGTCGGGCATGTTGGAGAGCGTTCCCCGCACGCCCTTCGGATTGCCGGTCGTGCCGGAGGTGTAGAACATCGGCCCACCGAAGCTCTGCGCCTCGGGCTCGTCGGCCGATCCGGCAGCCAGGAACTCCTCGTAGCCCGTGAACCGCGAATCGGATCCGGCACCGATGACGATCGTCGTCGAGACTCCGCTCGAGCGTTCGTCGGTGAGCGCCTTGGCGACCTCCTCGGCGAAACCGTGGCCGACGATCACGGCCTTCGCGCCCGAGTCGCCGAGCAGGTACGCGATCTCCGACGCCACCAGGTGCCAGTTGACCGGCACGAAGACCACGCCGTTGCAGGCGCACGCCAGGGCAGCCTCGAACCATTCGTTGCAGTTCCCACTGGCGATCGCGATCGTGTCGCCGCTGACGATGCCGGCGTCGCGGAATGCGTGGATCAGGCGATTGACGCGCTCGTCGGTCTCGGCCCACGTGCGCTCCCCGGTGTCGTCGGCGAACGCGAGGTCAGGTCCTCGTGACGTGGCGAACCCACGGGTCAGTGCCGACATGCGTCAGGCCCACGCGTTCTGGAAGTCGGCCGAGAGGTCCGGCGGGCCGCCGTACTGGATGACGAGTTCACGGCTCTCGAACAGCCAGTCGCCGTCGATGCGGATGTATGCGTCGTCGTAGTACGCGAGCAGGATCCCCTTGGAGTCGTCGGCGCGCCACCAACTCTCCTGGATGTAGCAGCGGCCGATCCCCGAACCCGAGTCGTCGTCGAGGCTCGCACCGTGGTTGACGACGTTCTGGACGACGGCCTTGAAGCCGTCCATCGCGTTGTTCCACAGGTCGA
Source organism: Acidimicrobiales bacterium (assembly GCA_038259945.1). Classification (GTDB taxonomy): domain Bacteria; phylum Actinomycetota; class Acidimicrobiia; order Acidimicrobiales; family Ilumatobacteraceae; genus Ilumatobacter_A. The sequence continues at coordinate 1,096 of JBBSOH010000322.1, read as the reverse complement.
GGATCGCCTCGCGTCCTTCCACCCGCCGGCCCTTGCCCAACTCCCACACCGCCTCGGGCGCCCACGTGGCCGCCCACTGGTCCGGGTCGCGTCGGACGACGGCATCGGCATAGTGGTGGACGAGGTCGCTCACCGCGATGCGGTTCTCGGCTGATCCTGCGTTCATGAGTTGTCTCCTTGGTGTGTGGTCGCGCCGGCGGCGCGACCTTCTTCGATGTACCGCCGTACCGTCGCCTGGAAGTGGCGGGCACGGACCTCCTGGTAGTTGCCGAGACTCTGGCCGCGCTTCGCGCTCGCCTTGAACCCGCGTGTCTGCGCCGCCAGGTTCGTGGTGTCCTGGTCGAGTACCTGCCCGAGAGACACGGGCAGGCCCGGAACGGTCGTGTAGCTGTCGTCGACATCGAGATCGAACGGCTCGGCGGGCAGCGGCGCCTTCCCGGAGCGGGGCTTCGGGCGGAGGTAGAGCACCTCGTAGATGCAGCGATCGGGGTCGGGTCCGTCGGGACGGAACCGGTACACGAGCGGGATGGCCAGACCCGGGAAGAAGAACGCATTCGGGAACAGGAAGTATTCGATCGAGTCGATCGTCTCGGCCACCGACAGATGTGAGAAGTCGTTGTCGTACTGGTCGCCGAGCACGCCCTGCATGTGGCGGGCGTACACGTCGCGCGCCCGCTGGCCCTCGGGGATCGAGGGCACCTCGTCGTCGGGGTTCTTACGGGCCATCAGCATGCCGAGCAACTTCTCCTCGCTCGGCCGCTTCTCCTCGGGCACGTGCGGGCTGGTCGTCGCAATGGTGTGGATGAACCGGCTGACGTGATCCCCGAACACGTCGTACTGCGCGTTCGCGTCGCCTGCGGTGTAGATCGACTGACTGTGTGTTTCGAGGATGTGGTACGCCTCGAGGAACGCGGTGGCTGAGGCCTTCCAGTTCGCCGGCAGCTTCTTGCGGATGTGCACCTCGACGTAGCGGTCGGCGAGGTCCCAATCGGCGAAGTGCTCGGGCAGCACCCCGAGGTACTCCTCGAAGGGCATTGGTTCCTCGGCGAAGTTGACGAAGACGAAACCGCCCCACTGGCCGATCGCGATCTGGGGC
>JBBSOH010000321.1:0-3615 GCA_038259945.1 Acidimicrobiales bacterium | reverse complement strand
TTCCCGGCACCGACGTTGCCGATCGACATCACGACGGTTCACCGGCTCCCATGATTGTTACGTTATCTCTCCCGGAACTTTAGTGCAAATGTCTGAACTGCTTTTCAATATTTGGGGGTTTCGAGCGGAGGCGAGATCGTGTGTCGACCTACGAGAGACCGCGGCGGCGACGTTCGAGGTGTTCGGGTGTGGACACGACGGCCGACGAGGGTGCTGGGCGGCGACGTTCGAGGGCGGGTCAACGGCTTCGAGAAGACTTCGGGGTGTGCTCGACAACGAACAGGATCGAACCTCGACGAGCCAGTTATCCACAGACCAGTTGTAGTGGCGGGCGGGACGTCGACGACCGGGGAGCTGCGAGCGATCGGGTCGATGTGGACCTGGCGCAGACGAGGGTCGGTGGTGTTGTTCGGGTTCGGTACCGTTGGTGATGGACGACAACGAGGTGTCATTGCTGCCGGGTCGAGGCGGTGATCTGGTGAGGTGGGTGCTGTTCCAGATGCCCGCCCTCGTACGAGTCGATTTGGGGGGCCGCTGGCCCAAGGTGACCCGTGTTGTGGTCGCTCACGACCCCGGCGACATTGCGGAGGCAACCGATCAACAGGGTCGTTCGATGGTGGTCGATGACAGCTTCGGCCGAGTCGATCCCGACGAGGACGCGGCCCGACGTGCTGTGCGGGTGGCGCGGCGTCGTGATCGGTGGCCGGTGCCGTTCATTTCATCCGCGACCGACGAGTGGCAGTTCGGTCCAGACCCGCGACGCGACCCGGTCTATTACGTCGGGCTGGGGCGTGAACAGGCCGCCGAACGGCGACGGATGAAGGTGCGCCGCCAGTTCGAGAAACACCTCCACGACGAAGACTTGCCGTGGACACCGGTGGCAAGGGATCATGAGCATGGTGGGCCCGACGTGTGGGGAAGTGTGGACGTGAGCTTTTCGATGACCGCAGCGATCGGCTGCGAGGACTGCGACGACGACCTGGTGGTCGATCTCGTCGACGAGCACGGTTGGGGCAGCCTCCGGTTGCAGTCCGCCGAGCAGCTCCGACAGCTCGCCGTCGCCGAAGCCGAAGGCGACCTGTGGACGTTCCCCGACGGCCCCGACAGCTACGCCCTGTGCCCGGAATGCTCCGACGAAGCGTGACAGGCCTGTCCGCAGCGTTCTGTCGACGTCATGGCTATGGCGTCTTCCTCCCGTATTCCGGTCGCCTGTACGTCGACGCCAACTCCGACGCCACAATGTGATCTACGAGATCTTCGAAGTCCGCTACCCACACCTACTCGTCGAGCAATGAACCCCACCGATCACTCCGACAAGGTCGACCCGGTCGAACTGCACCGTGCCGTCGTCGAAGCACTCGACGCCGTCCTGTTTGAGGTGACTGTTGAGCCGATTGGTTGGCATTGTCTTCGGTGCGGTGGTCGGTTCTCGCTGAGCGACCCGGCGTCGACGCCGGCATGGCGTCAGCAAGGTCTGATCGACAACCTCGTCGAGTCGGCCGGCTATCACCTTCGAGCTGACCACCCAGTGAACTGAACGCCCCTGACGCGTCAACCGTTGCTGACACACTCCGCTGCTGGCTGCCTTGCTCGCCGACCCTGTCGAAGCTGCGACCTGGTGTGTCGGGTACGGTCCGATGTTGTGGATCCGGAACGTCTGCGCTTTCTGTTCGGTACCGCCGCCACCACGGTCGCCGCCGAGTTCGATCTCGACGACGAGTCCGAGCGCCTCGAGGCCCTCGACCGGTACGCGGGACTGCCGGATGACGCGCCGGCGCGTGGGGTACGCATGACCATCCGCGCGATCGCGGCGGCTCAGATCCTCAGCAACGAGCCGCCTGAGGTGTGGTCGACCGCTCAACGCTTGGAGGACGATGGTTTGGATTCGGAGGCGGTGTTGTCGCAGTTGACGATGGTGCTGGGCGAACACGTCACCCGCGCCCTCGACGGCGACACCTTCGACACCCACGCCTACACCACCGCGTTGGGTGCGTTGCCGCTCCCCTCCCCCGACGACGTCGCCCAACGACTGATCGACGTGGTGCGTGCCCGTCAGGGGATCAACGCCGACGAGCTGATCGACACCGTCGTCAACGACCTCGCCGGATCTGAGGGGACGGATTTGGTGGAGTCGATGGTGGAAGGCGTGTGCGAGACACTGACCGACGGTGTCCTGGCGTGGCTGCCCGATGACGTCACCGTGCATGTCGGCGACCTCGTCGACGGGCGCACGTTTTTGCATCGTGTGAGTGGCGCCGAGATCGAACTGGGTGTGTTGAGTGTCGGCTTCGATCTGGGCTGGTTCGTGCGCTTCGACACCATCGCCGACACCAACGGTGCTGTGATCGAGCAGTTCTCCGTCGAACACGACCACCTCGCTTGGCCCGGCCCGACCGGTTGGTTGTCCGACTTGGAACCCGACACGCTCCTCGCGATCGCCGTCGAGGTGACCGCAGCCGGTGTCGACGACCTCGACGCAACCGTCACCATCACCCCCATCGACGACGAACCTGTCGTCTCGGACACGGTGGTGGGGGCGGTGCGTGCCGGCTACGACGCGCTCGTCGACGAACCAGGTCTGCCCGTGTCGGGCGAGGAACTCGCCCTGTGGCTCCTGCACCACCACCGTCCATTGTTCGACCAGCCCCAACCACCGCTTGCCGAGCTGTGCGCGGCTGCCGGTCTCGACCGGTACGGCGGGCGGGTGGCGCATGACGACACGGTGTGGCGCCACGAACTGTTGCACCAACGCTTCACACGAGTGTTGGACATGGTCCCTGAACCCGAATGGCGACACGTGCTCGGCCGGGCCCTGCAGGTCCTCGACGACCCCGACGCCGCCGTCGACCAAGTCCAAGCGGTGCTCGATGAGTGCGCGGAACCCGAGACGCTCGACGTGCTGGTCGATGTGCTGTTCCCGCATCATCACTTCGATGTGGCGGACGAGTTCGAACGCGGCAGTGTGCAGTCGCCGGGTCGACTGTTCGACCTCGTCCAACGAGCCACCACGGTCGCTCGTCGGCCGCGCCAGACAGCGACCGCCGAGTATCTGGCCTGTGTGCTCTACGAACGCTGCGCCGACCCCGACACAGCGGAGCAGCATCTGAAGCGGGCGGTCGAGGCGCAACCTCGGTTGGGGCCGATCGTGGAACGCGCCGGCTGGTACCGGTTCGACCGAGGTGACGCCCCCGGGGCCATGAAATATTGGCGGACCCTCACCGATCCCCCGCTCGCTGTTGCGACGATCGCCGAGTTCCTCACCCCCACCGCTGGTCGCAAGCTCGGACGCAACGATCCGTGCTGGTGCGGATCTGGTCGCAAGTTCAAACACTGCCACCAGAACACGAACGAACTCCCGGCGCTACCGGATCGGGTCGGGTGGCTGTGCCGCAAAGCATCACTCTGGGTCGAGCACTGCGTCGGCGACGCCCGCCGCACCGTCACCGAGATCGCCGCGGCCCGCGCGACCGGCAACCCCGACACCGACCCCTTCGAATTCGCCGCGTTGGATCCTGACGAGCTGGGCGGTCTGTTCGATGATGCGTTGGCGGACCCGATCGTGTTCGACGCCGCTCTCCACGAAGAGAACCTGTTCACACACTTCCTGCGCGAACG
>JBBSOH010000320.1:0-3648 GCA_038259945.1 Acidimicrobiales bacterium | reverse complement strand
GGACGGGCCGGAACAGGTTCGTTTCGTGGCTCTTCGGATTTCAGCGTGGGGTTGGGTTGAGGAGGGTCCAGTCGGGTTTGCCGGCGTAGAGCAGTGAGCGGAGCCGGTAGTTCCGGAATCGGGTCATCCCGAACGCGGTTATCCGGCCCTCGGGGTCGGAGTCAAGGAATGGGCTCGAGTCACCGTCGGTTTTCGATGGTGCGGAGGTGGTTGGTGAGGGCGTCGGCGACGTGTTGGTGTCGGGTGCGTTCGTCGGTCCAGCCGCGTTGGTCGGCGTCGTTCCGTAGCTCGATGACGTCGGCGAGCTGAGTCTCGATGACGTTCTGTCGGGCGGGGTCGGGGACGTAGTTGTCGCATTGTTCGCAGATGTTGGCGTAGGTGCAGGCGCCGGCGGTGAGGTGGCGGCTGCAGTAGCCGTGGGCGACTCGGGTCTTGATCATTTCGGAGTGGAGCCAGTCGATGTGGTCGGGAACGAACTGGCCGGTGGGTCCGGCGACGAAGCGGGCGGTGGGTCGTGCTTTGGCGATGGCGGTGTCGTAGGCGGTTCGGATCGAGTCCGACGCGAGGTGCGCGTAGCGCAATGTCATCTCGGGGGTGACGTGGCCGAGGACGGCCATGAGTGCTTCGATGCTCATCCCGCCGTTGACGAGGGTGGTGGCGTAGGTGTGTCGGAGTTGGTGCGGGTGGACGTGTCCAATGCCGGCGTTTGCGGCGGCGAGTTCGAGGTTGCGACGGACGCGTCCCTCGTTCATGCGTCGTCCGTGGATGACCCACATGAACTCGACCGGGCGACCGGTGCGGGGATTTTGGAGTGGTCGGCTTGGCCGGCGGTGGTGCATCCATTCGTCGAATGCGGCGAGGGTTGTTTCGTCAACGGGGACGCTGCGTTCGGTGTCGAGTTTGCCGACCGGGACGCGGAGCCAGGTGCCGTGGCTGTTGTAGTCGGAGAGGCAGTCGAGTTCGAGGTCGAGCAGCTCGCCGGAACGCATCCCGGTGCCGCGCAGGATTGTGATGGCGCATCGGCCGGCGACGTCGTCGAGTTGCGCGACGGCGGCCATCAGGTCGCGATCGTCGGCCGGGTTGAGCGCCCGCGGGATCGCGCGCGCAAGGCGTGGGAGGTCGCTGCGATGGATCAGTGGTCGTGTCGGCCGCTCGGCCCATCCCCAAAGCGCGAGGTCTTCGAAGAACGTCTTGAGCGCCGAGACGGCGCCGCGTTGGCGGGCGAGCGAGATCGGCTGCCCGTGGGCTCGACGGCCTCGTGACGGTCGGGTGTGGTTCCAGATCAAGAATTGTTCCATCACTTGTCGATCGAGCTGGTCGATCCGAACGATGCTCGGGTGGTTGTCGTGGAGCCACATGCCGAAGACCTCGAAGTTGTCGCAGCGGTCCTCGATCGTGGAGGGCCGCAGTGTCGTTGAGCAGGTCTCGAGGTAGCGCGCCATGACCCGTTGGATCTCGGGTTGAGGGATCTTGGCGAGCTGGTCGACCAGGCTCCGCTCGCGGAGATTGGGGTGCTGCGGCGGTGCGGCGAGGAGACCGAGTTGGAAACACACCTGCTGCAACGCGCGCAGTCGGCCGCCCATGATCTTGCGGTGGTTCGAGGTCACCGATGTCGACGCGTTCAACTCTGTGGCGACCGTGTCGAACGTGTGGGCGGCGAGATCATCGAGTGTGCAGTTGCTGGTCAGGCAGATGAACGCAAGGGCGAGAACACCCACTTGTTCGCTCCAGTTGTCGCCCCATCCGAGTTCGCTCCCGGCCGTGACGGCGCGTTCGACATCGTCTGGATGCAGTCGCGCCCACGTCGAATAGTGGCAGCCGTTGCCGCGTGCTGCGATGAGGTCGACGTCGGCGTGGAGCCGACCGATCGCAAAGCACCACGACACGAACGGCCACGCATCAGCGCGTTTGGTGTCGGCGAGACGCGCGGCGGTCGGCCGGGTCATCCACGCATCGAGATCGCCGAATCGGTCGAGGAACCGGATCGCGCCGCGTCGTCGGAGGCTCTTGGCTTGCTGCGCGCAGTCCAGACCGCTCACGTAGTCGAGGTAGCCGGCAAGAAGATCGACCGGGACGCCGGGTGTAGCGGCTGCGGTTGCCGGAATCATCGGGGCCGTGCCTTCGCGTATTCGTCTGCGATCCGCGCCGGCGACACGTGCACGTAGCCGGCGGTCGTCTCCGGTGATGCGTGGCCCATCAACTCACGCAACACCAACAGATCCATCCCGGCGGTGGCGAGGTCTGTGCCGTAGGTGTGGCGCAGGCGATGCGGGCGGACCCGGACCGCGCCAGTGCGTTCGCGATGGACCCGGAAGATCTTGCGCATCCCGGCCTCGGTCATTGCGTTGCCCGTCGTGGGTCCGCGCAACACGACGAAACACTCCGCCGCCGGGCTGTCGGCGGGTCGTTCGTGACGCAGATAGTTGGTGACCTCGACGAAGAACCGTCGGTGGACTGGAACGACTCGTTCTCTGCCGCCCTTGCCAACAACGCGGACCTGTCGGAGCCCGACATCGACGTCGGCCAAGCAGAGCGAGCGAACCTCGCCGGCGCGTAGCCCGCCGAGCAGCATCGCCAACACGATCGCCCGATCCCGATACGTCAACAGATCTGCAAAGAACTCATCGACGTCGCTGGCATCGAGGGATTCGGGCAGCCGGCGAGCCTCGCGCACGAGTCGGCCACCCGTGCGAGGCCGCCCCGACGAAACGTGACCGAGCAGACCGCGACGCTTCGCCCGCGCACCCGAAGATCGCCGAGCTGCCGGGACCGGACAGTCATCGCGGACACCGGTGATCACCGCGAACTCAAACAGCCCCCGAACCGCAGCGATCCTCTGGTTCATCGTCGCCGCCGACGCGCCACGCCCCAACCCCAGTGCGACAACCGTGCCCGGCGATGACGACGGCCGCGGGGTCGACAACCAGTCCAAGAAGTCGAACACATCCATCGGCGTCACCGCCGCCAGCGTCAACTGGTTCTCTTCGCAGAACCTTAGGAAGCTGAGGGAGTGGAACGCATACGTTCGAACCGTCAACGCGGCAAACGCTCGGACCTCCAACTGCGACAAGTACCTGTTCGCCAACCCCACATCGGGCGTCGGGTCACCGGCGATCCGGTAGCTGTCCTCGACTCGTTCGACTCGCATTGCCAACCTCCAGGCCAGCCCGCAACCGCAGTCTCACCCGTCCCGATCCGCCGGTCGCGGATCATCCAAGAACGGGCCTGCGAGGGCCGGTAAACGGATAAGCGCTTGACCTTCTTCACGCAGAGATTCAGTCCCTCGGTCGGCCCGTTCGAGGCGCCGGTCGTGTGGCGGGCGAGGATCTCGGTTCGCCACGACGCGAGCGTGTTGCCGAGCGATCGGATCTCGGCGACCTCGTCGTCTGCGCAGCCGGCGATGGCCTTGTCGAGGAGCACGGCTGCGTCGTCGTAGTTGGACGCCAAATACACGTCTCGAACACTCTCCTTCGCGAGCCACGCGCCGACGACCTCGTCGTTGGGGTCGCCGGTTCTCAGCGACAACAGGATCCGGTCGCGGCCTCGTTCGTTGAGCCGTTCGGATCCGGTGAGGAGCAGTTTGCGGATCTTGTAGAGCGGGTCGTCCTTGCGTCCGCGGTGGCCGAGCGTCTGGTTCTGCACCCGGCG
>JBBSOH010000319.1:0-3656 GCA_038259945.1 Acidimicrobiales bacterium | reverse complement strand
TCGTCCTTGAACCTTCCCTTGTACCCGACCATCACGGACGCGACGCCGTCGACGGGTTCCTCGAGACGCACCTGCCACAGTGACGTGTTCCCCGAGAAGAAGGCGACGTTGCCGCCGTTCGCGACGAAGCCTTCGACCGTGTCGCGCATCGGGCTGGACCAGTACTCGTCGTGGCCGACCGACAGCAGGAGCTTGTATCCGTCGACGATGTTCGGGTGTTCGTCGAGGTCGGCGTTGGTGATGACGTCGATGCCGTATCCGTTGCGTTCGGCCCAGGCGAGGAACGGCTGCTCCCAGTCCGGGAAACCAGCCGACCCCGCCCAGCCCGACAAATGGTTCAGGCGGATGTACCCGATGTGGGTGTTCATGTCACGGTCCGGCGGGTTGGTCGTCGTCACGCGTCGCCCGGCGCCCGGCGGCTTGAAGAGATACCCACGGGCCATCGGTCGTTGCAGCGAGGCGTGGGTGCCGCCGTTGTAGAGGTTGCGCCCGGCGAAGTCGTTGTAGGCGTGCCACGTGTTGGTGGCGAGCTGCAGCAGGATCGTGTTGGGTGAACCTGCGGGCGGGCGCACGACGACGAATGCGTGGCTGCGACGCGTCTTGCCGTCGACGTCGATCGTCAGTTGCACCTCGTAGTAGCCCGACCCCCAGTCGTCGCCGGGCGTGATGGTTGCGGCGGCCGGCCAGTTGCAGCCGTTCGAGTCCGCGTCACGCGGAGTGGGATGGTCGTCGGCCTCGACCGTCTGGCTCCACACGACCGTCCGTTCCGCGCCGATCCGGGCGACCTCGACTGCGACCGGTCGGCCGCCGGCCGACGACAGGTGAAGTGCGAACGGCGCACCTGCGGCGATCGATTGTGGCCAGCAGTACCCGGTGACGGTCTCGATTGCCATCGGTCGATGTTGTCAGGTGAGCGGAGCGGCGGCCGCAACGCGTTCAGGCCGGCGTGAAACGAAGCGGGAGTTCGCGCATCGGGAAGAGGATGAACGACGGGTCGTGGACCGGGCCGTCGAACGGTCGTGCGAGTTCGATGTTCGACGTGCGCTCCAACCAGTGCGTGAACCCGGTGACGAGTTCCTGGCGGGCGAGCGCCGCGCCGACGCAGAAGTGTGGGCCCACACCGAACGCAAGGTGCTTGTTGTCGCTCGACCTGTCGAGGTCGAAGTCGTCGGCGCGGTCGAACACGTCGGCGTCACGGTTCGCCGCGGCGTAACGCACCATGACCAGTGCGCCCTCCGGGATGGTCACGCCCCCCACGACGACGTCCTGCGTCGCCGTGCGGAACAAACCCTGCACCGGGCTCTCGTAGCGCAGCGACTCCTCGATGAACGCGGGCACGAGCGACAGGTCGGCGCGCAGTCGCTCCTGCACGTCGGGGCGTCTCACCAGTAGCCACATGCCGTGGTTCAAGGCGCTGGTGGTGGTCTCGAATCCGCCGGTGATCAGTTGGTGCATCAGGTTCTGCAGCTCGGCGACGGACAGCGGCTCCGCTTCCTCCTCACCCTCGTGTGCGTGGACCAGAGCGGAGATCAGGTCGTTCGTCGGATCGGCTCGACGCTCCTCGAACACGCCGGCCAGATGGTGCTGGGCTTCGAGTTCGATTTCGGCGGTCTCGAGCAACTCCTCTTCGGTGACCGGTTTCATCGCCAGCGCGAGCATCGCATGCGCCCACCTGTTGAACGTGTGGATCTCGCTGCGCGGAAGACCGAGTTGCTCGGCGATGACCGTGCCCGGCAGCGGCATCGCGTAGTCGAGGTTGAACTCACACTCACCGGACCCACCTCCGGACGGCATCAGACCGTCGATCAGCTCGCGGCTGATGTCGTCGACCTGCGGCTGGATCGCGCGGATCTGCTTCGGGAGGAACGCCTTGCCGACGAGCCGCCGGTAGGCCGTGTGCTCGGGCGGATCGCAGCGCTGCAACGTTTCGACGTGGCCCCAACCTCGCTCTCGGATGATGTCGCGATACCGGCGCGAGTTCTCCACCTGCGGGCCCTTGCGGGCACCGCCGCCACGCCCGCTGCTGGAGAAGAGGTCCGGCCGCGTCAGCACGAACCGGACGTCGTCGTACTTCGTGACGAGCACGCCCCCGACCTCCGGGATCGGCATCACCGGGCACGTCGCATGGACCTCGCGGTAGAAGTCGTACGGGTCGTCCTGGACGTTCGGGTCGAGGATGCTGTGATCGACCGGGCACGCCATGGCGGCGATGCGACTGTCGAGAGTCGAGCTGTCGGACATGACCGAAAGACTCTCAGTTCGTCGGCCCCCGACTGCCAGCGGACGCGCCGAGATTCGTACGGTGATGACGATGGATCGCCTGATCTCCCTGGCCGCCGGCGTGTGCCCCGAGACGGGGCCGGCCGATTTCGTGTCGGCCTGCGCCGACGCCGGGTGGCCGGCGTGTGGCATCTGGTTCGATCCGGACACGTGGACCGACGCGGTCGCTCGCGATGTCCGGCATCGACTCGACGACACCGGACTCATCGCCCTCGACATGGAGCCGATCTTCGTCACGCCGGACGGAGACCACGGCGCTCGAGTCGTCGAGGCCGCTGCCCGGGTCGGTGCGCGCAACCTGTTGATCGTGTCCCGCGGGGTGGACGACGCCCGCTTCACCGAGCGCTTCGCCGAGTTGTGCGACGCAGCCGCACCGCACGGCATCGGTTGCAGCCTCGAGTTCATGGCATTCATGTCCGTGAAGACGTTGCCTCAGGCGCTCGGTGTTCTCGATGCGACCGACCGACCCAACGGCCACGTGCTGATCGATCACCTCCACCTCGCGCGCACCGGCGGAACCGTCACCGACGTGGCCGCGATCGATCCCGCACGACTTCCGTACGTGCAACTGTGCGATGCTCCGGCCGCTGCACCACCCGACGTCGCCGGCCTCGTCACGGAGGCCCTCGATCTCCGGCTCACCCTCGGCGGCGGCGAACTGCCGATCAGCGACCTGGTCGACGTGTTGCCGGCCGGCACTGCATTGTCGATGGAGATCCGGTCCGCTGCGCTCCGTCGCGACTTCGCAGATCCTGCCGACCGGGCCCGACATGTACTGGCGACCACGCAGGACGCGCTCGGCCGATAGTTCCGTCCGAGCATTTGCCTCGGGATCCTGGAGGACCGGTCCTCGAGAATCCCGACGCACACGAGACTCAGCCCGCGTCGTCGGCGGGTCAGCGCACGGATGTCAGTACGGCATCGTCCCGCCGTCGACGGGGAACATGCATCCGGTCATGTTCTTCGCCGCGTCGGACGCCATCAGCACCGCAACCGCAGCGACCTCTTCGACCTTGTTCGGACGCTTGATGGCGGACTCGGAACTGAACGCCTCGATCAGTTCGTCGTAGCCCGCCATGCCCATTGCGATGGCCGAGTCGGGGCCGGTCGCCCGGACGATGTCGGTCTCGATGATGCCGGGCAGGATCGCATTGACGGTGATGCCCAACGTGCCGACCTCGTGGGCGGCCGCCTTCACCAGCCCGTTCACGGCGTGCTTCGTGGCGGCGTAGCCGGGAATACCGGGCTTGCCGAGCTTGCCCTCCACCGACGACGTGACGATGATCCGCCCCGACTCGCGGGGGATCATGTGCTGCAGCGCCCTGCGCATCCCCCAGAACACGTGGTTCAGGTTCCAGTCGACTTCGAGTTTCCAT
>JBBSOH010000318.1:0-3660 GCA_038259945.1 Acidimicrobiales bacterium | reverse complement strand
TCGCGGCTGACGTTGCCGTCGTCGATGGTGATGGTGCACTCGGGGAGGCGGCCCACGCTGGTGGTGTGCTCACCGAGCCCGACGCGTTCGCCCGACGGCAACACGATCGATCCGGCACCCACGCCGCCGGGCGCCTGCTTGAGCTGGGAGACGATGCCGAACCGGCCGACCTTGAGTTCGTTGTCGACGCTCAGGCCCACTCGAACGGGTCCGATGAAGTGGTACGCCTCCTCGCGGGCGTACTCGCGAGCTGCTTCGGCGAGTTCGGTGATGAGCGCCGTTTCGATCTCGTTGAAGCTGGCGTGGTCGTCGGCGCTGAGCAGCACGGTGAAGTCGTTGGGGACCATTCGCCGGCCCTTGACGTCGACGGTTCGGTTGTCGTCCATCTCGCGGACGAGACGGCGGCCGAGTTCGATGGGGCGGATCGACCCGCGGGAACGTCTGAACACGCCCTCGACCATACGCTCCAGACGGCGTTCGAGTGACTGCAATCCCATAGGTGGCAGATGAATGTACTTCGGAGGTACCGATGTCCACGGGCACGATGGGGTGCTGTCAGCGCGACCAGTCCGGTTGGCCCGCTGCCGCGTCCGCTGTCGTGGCCGGTGTGAGCCGTCGACCGTGATTTCGCGGTTGATGGCTCACCGTCACTCGGCGCCGGGTCCGCCGTCGTGGCCGGTGTGAGCTGTCGACCGTGATTCCGTGGCCGACAGCTCACAGCCGATCGTGGTGCGCGCGCGGGGCGGGGGCGATATCGTCCGGGGTCCACTTGCGCGAGTGGCGGAATGGCAGACGCGCCAGCTTCAGGTGCTGGTGTCCGTAAGGGCGTGGGGGTTCAAGTCCCCCCTCGCGCACGAGAAATCCCTTGCAGTGCAAGGGATTTCTTCGCGTCTGGGGTCGAGTGACTTCCTACCTCGGCGTCCGCTGACCGCAGCCGAGAGGCCCGGTCGTCGGCACAGACCCACGTCGCGACGCCAGACCCCAGGCCGCGCAGCTTGTGTTCCATCTCAGGCCATGGGCGCCTGGATCGACACTGTCCTCGTCATCGGTGTCTGCGCGGAGAACACATCGCGGTACGGGCTGAGCGCGTCACCCTCGTCGAGTACACGGAGAACGTCGACTTCCGGCGCCGGGCTCTCGACGCTCACGTGGTAGCGGACCTCGCTGTAGCCAGGTCTCGCCGGCGACTCCAACGAGAGGATTCCGGCGGCATCGAAGTCGGCTTCGATCACGACGCTGACCGACGTCAGTTCGACGCCGAGTCGGGCTGCGCGCATCTGGTAGCCGATCGCGAGGCAGCTTCCGAGTGCAGCGCGTCCGAGCACGCCCGGCGTCGGCCCCGAGCCTTCGCCCCCCATCATCTCGGAGAGATCGGAAACGAATCGCCAGTCGCCCTCCTCGCTCGTACACCGGAGCCCATGGGTGACGGTGCTCGTGGAGCGTTCGGTACCGGCTCCGAGGCTCGGGTGCTGGGTGACAGCGTCTTCAACTCGGTCGAGCGCAGCGCTGATCGATTGCGGAGATGGTGTCGCTGTGGTCATGGGTCACCTTGCGTCTCGAGTGTTCGGCGAGTCGACGAATTCATCAACTGCCAGAAGGGGGGTGGAGGTCAGGTCTCTGCACAGACGCCTCGCCGGTACGTATCGCTGCGTTCACGTGGGTTCCTCGGGCTTGCGGGCGATGACGAACTGGTGGTCGTTGCGGAACCGATACACGCCTCGATCGTCGCGACACGATTCGAGCGCGGTGAGCACGTCGGCCCTGACGACGTCGATGTCGCCGTGTTCGAGTGCCGGCACCGCCGGGCCGATGCTGGCGAGCGCCCGCCAGGCGATCTCGGCGTCGGGCCACTCGATGGTCGAGATTCGCTGCCCGCGTTCGAGGACGTCGAATCCGCTCGCTTCGAGCATCTCCTCGGCGACTCCTGGAGTGCCGATGTTGTTGAGCCGCTTCATCGAGCCGAAGTGCTCCACGGGGGAGTGTCGCGCGAACGCGATGAAGCATGTGCGCAGATCGAGCGGACGTCCGGTCCCCCAGAAGCTGATGCCGATCCTTGCGCCGGGTTTCATGACACGAAAGGCTTCGTCGAGCGCCTGCTCGCAACCGCCCCAGATGCCGTTGATCGACACGGCGGCGTCGAAGGTGTCCGCAGGCCAGGGGAGTTCGAACATCGAGCCGAGCCGGAGATCGGCATCGGGAGTTCGCGCACGTGCGATGGCCATCAGTTCCTCAGCTGCGTCGATGCCGGCGACCGAGGCGCCCATCGCGTCGGCCTGTCGCACTGCGAGGCCCGACCCGCACGCGATGTCGAGCAGATGCATCGACGGTGCGACACCGATACGTCCGAACATCGCAGCGATCACATCGACTGCGTAGTGCTCGTAGAGGCACGACCAATCGTTCGCGGCGTGACCCCAGGCGTCGCCGGCTGCGCGCCAGTCGTGCTCGGCACCGGTCTCGGTCTCGTCCGTCTGCGTGCTCATGTCACCGATCATCGTTGCGATTCGGCGGTAAGTCCTGAGGACTTCGTGGGGATCGGATGAGGACGAGGACATCTCAGCGAACCTTCAGCGTTCCCCCAAGACTTCGCTGCGCGGGCCGGGGAAGGTGATGGCACCGAACACCCGACGAGCCCATCCGCTGGGCCAGAACAGGAAACAGCCATGACCGACACCCAAGCCCCACCCGCCGACAACGGCGTCAACGTCGCCCACCTCCTCGGCGCACGCGAGCACCTCACCGAGGCTCCCGAAGCTGCCAAGTTCCAGTTCCGAGCGCACTGTGAGTGGGTGAACGGAACGCACAGCCGGACCGTGATCGACAGCTACTCGGGCCTCGGTGCAGAACACATGCACCGACAGTCGTTCGCGATCGAGGCCGACCACCCGGAGGTGTTCGCGTCGCAGGACAACGGTGCCTCCCCGCCCGAGGTCGCACTCGCCGCTCTGGCGTCGTGTCTGACCGCCGGGATCGCCAGCGTCGCCACCAACCGCGGAGTGCAACTCCGCTCCGTCTCGGCCAAGGTGGAAGGCGACATCGACATCCAGGGCATCCTCGGCATCGACGGCGATGTCCGCAACGGATTCAACGACATCCGGGTGACGTACGACATCGACGCAGATGCGTCGAAGGCCGACATCGAGGCGATCGTCGCTCAGTCCCAGAAGCGTTCGGCCGTCTTCGACATCATCACCAACCCCACCAACGTGACCGTCGCAGTCCTCTGAAGGAGAGTCCGCCTGCGAGCCGAAGGAGGCGGAGCGAGTCGTGATGCACACCACCGTGATCGTCATCGGCGCCGGGCAGGCCGGCTTGGCGATGAGCCATCAGCTCGCTGCCGCGTCGATCGACCACGTCGTGTTGGAACGCAACGAGGTCGCCCACTCGTGGCGCACCGAGCGGTGGGACTCGCTCCGCCTGCTCACCCCGAACTGGATGACCCGTCTCCCCGGACACCAGTACCGGGGCGACGACCCCGACGGCTACATGACGAGCGCCGACGTCGTCGAGTACCTCGACGGCTACCGGCGTGCCTTCTCGGCGCCAGTGGTCAGCCACACAGCCGTCGAACACGTCGTTGCTCGGACGGCAGGCTTCGACGTGCGCACGGACCGGGGGACGTGGGCTGCCGACGCCGTCGTCGTTGCAACCGGAGCGTGC
>JBBSOH010000317.1:0-3680 GCA_038259945.1 Acidimicrobiales bacterium | reverse complement strand
CGAGAGCGAGCACCACCGCAGGCGAATCGCGCACCCACTCGGCGAGGTGCTCGAGGAGATCGAGGAACATCGGTTCGGCCCACTGGATGTCGTCCACGACCAGGAGGACAGGGTTCCGGCGACCCAACGATTCGATGAGTCGCCTGACCGCGAAGAACAACTCTTCTGTGGATCGAACGGGCGCCGCGCCCACGAACCCACCGAGGAGCGTCGCGACGCGGTCGGCATCGTCCAGGTCCGCGACGAGGCGGGCGAGTTCGGCGATGGTCGACTCGTCGTCGGGAGCAGCGTCGATGTCGCAGACGAGACGAAGGAGGTCGGCGACGGGGCTGAAGGTCGTTGCCCCTGCTCGTTCGCATCGCAGGTCGATGAACGTCGCCTCGTCGAGTGTGTGGCGATGGAGCTCGCGTGCGAGGCGTGTCTTGCCGACCCCGGGCGATCCGATCACGGTGACCAACTTCGCCGTGTGCTGTGAAACGGCATCGTCGAAGACGTCACGCAACCGTGCGAGTTCTTCGCTTCGGCCGATGAATGGCGTGGTCGAATCTTCGGCGGCGACCACCTCGTCGATGGCGCGGAATGACCTGACCGTCTGGTCCTTCCCTCTCAGATCGAGCTCGCCGAACGGCTCATACCTGATCACGGACCGTGTCATGCGCCAGGTGTCCTCGCCGACGAGCACTTGACCCGGCAAGCATGCGCCTTCGAGGCGGGCGGCCGTGTTCAACGCGTCGCCGACGACATCGGCATCCGCATCGGCGATCACCACTTCACCCGTGTTGATTCCGACGCGCAATCCGACGCTCACGTCGTAGCGGTCGGCGACGAGTTCGGCGAACGCAACGAATCCTCGCTGCAGTTCAAGACCCGTTGCGACGGCACGTTCGGCATCGTCAACTGCCACCTCGGGGACGCCGAACATCGCCATGACGCCGTCGCCGATGAACTTGTCCACCGAGCCGCCGTGCGCCTCGATGACCTCCTGGGCCATCGCGTGGTACCGGCCCATGACGTCGCGCGACGACTCGGCGTCGAGGCGCTCGCCCAGCGTTGTCGATCCGACGAGGTCGCAGAAGAACACAGTGACGGTCTTGCGGACCGCATGATGGGTCTCGTCCAGGTGACCCGCACCCGGAGCGACCACAGGCGCTCCGCACTGGTCACAGAAACTGGCGTCGGATTCGACGTCGTGGCCGCACGATGAGCAAGAAGCACTGATCGGCGTCGCGCAGCCAGCGCAGAACTTGGCACCTTCCCGATTCGTCCGCCCGCAGTTCGAACAGTCCACAGACCGTCACCTCCCCCACAGAAGTATCCTCCTCCCGGCACGCGATGACCAGTGGGAGCCGTCACAGCGTCGGAGACCGGGCTTGCCCTTCGCGACGAGGGTCACGAGAGTGCCCGCGTCGGCGTCCGTGTCACGAACTCGCCCGAACGAAGTCCAGAAGCTCTGAGATGTCGCCGTCGTCCGCCGTTCGCAAGGCAGCGACGTAGCGACTCCGCAACTCGTCGGTGCCGACGTCGAGGTTCAGTCCCCACGTGAACGGCTCGACCCCCATCGCAAGCACGAGGAAGTCCGTGGCGATTCGGCCATGACGCCCGTTGCCGTTCGGGAACGGATGAATCGCGACAAGGCGATGGTGGAAACGCTCGGCCAGTTCGTCCGGTGAAAAGGTTTCCAAGTCGGTCAGGCAGCCAGCGCCGGATCACTGCAAAGAGCGCGAATCCGACAACTGCTGCGCCGATGCCGACGATCACGATCAGGAACAGAGAAACCCGACGCTCACATTGCCGACGATCTCGTCAGCCTCGGTCAGTTGGCCGTGCGCCTCGATCATGTCGCCATGGCGCTCACTTGGTCCGAAGCCGTCGACATTGTCATCGGTCGACAACTGCAATCCTGGCCCGATTCACCTGGGCGGCGCCCCGTTCATTCCGCGAGCAGCCGGTACGAAACTGAAACAGCGCGGCTCCGACGCCCAGTCGATGCTCGACGCGAGCATGTCGCGTGGTTGCCATTCGTGCGCAGAATCCTTGCGGCGTGTGGTCGGGGTGACAGGATTTGAACCTGCGATCTCCTGCTCCCAAAGCAGGCGCCCTACCAAGCTGGGCCACACCCCGTGTGTGGTGAACAGAACCTAGCGGGGGCTCGGCCGCGTCGTCGCCGACGTGCCGAGGAGATCGCCGATCCGATTCACAACAGGAACGACGAGGCGTTGACGGGATGATCCGATCCGAGGCTCGGATCGTCGTCCAGCGGCGCCAGGGCGGCGTCGAAGTCCACGAGTAGACCTCCCACCAGGCGGAAGATGGTCGAGAGAATCGAATGCGAACCAACCATCGAGCCGGCTGCACTGGAGACGTCGGCAGTCATCTCGACGATTCCGATCGGAACGGAGCATGGACGACAAGCGAGGTGGAAGTCATAGTGGGGGGACGAGCCTTTCGATGTCGCGCGCATCGCTCTGCGGTCCGCTGAACGGGTTGGCAGGCCGTACCCGTTCAGATGTCATCGGCAAACACGAACACCCTTGCATCCCGGACGGCGTTTCGACCAACCGGCCACTTCCGGCGAGGTCGTGTGGGAGAGATCTCGCAGACGTCCACCAGACTGGAAGCATGACAACTGTCGACACGAACGACCTCCCCGCAATCGACCCGGTTGCTGCCGACCTTGCCGCCGCCGGCGTCAGCTGGGACATCGACACGATCCTCGGCGATCGCACCGCTGACGAACTCTTCGACGAAGCCGAACGCGGCGCTCGCGACCTCACCGAGTTACGGGGCCGCGTCGCCGACCTCGATGGCGGCGCACTCGCCGAGGCGATGACGAAGATGGCCGACGTCCTCGACCTCGTCAACCGGGCTGCGTACCACCCGATGCTGGCCTTCAGCACCGACACCACCGACCCTGCCCGCGGCGCAGCGGTCGCCCACTCCCAGGAGCGGGCGACGACCATCCAGACGATGTTGATCTTCTTCGACCTGGAGTGGGCCGCAGCAAGCGACGAGCACGTGGCGACGATCATCGACGACGAGCGACTCCACTTCTGCCGCCACCACCTCGAGCAGGTCCGCCTGGAACGCCCGCACATGCTGTCGGAGGCCGAGGAGACCGTGCTGGCCGAGAAGTCACAGGTCGGCGCATCGGCCTGGGTCCGGCTGTTCGACGAGTTGACGTCGGCGATCGAGGTCGACCTCCCCGACGAACAGGGCGGCTCCGGCCAGTCGCTGCAGCAGGCTCTGTCACTGCTCTCGCACCCCGACCGTGACGTGCGCCGCACCGTCGCCGACGGCGTCACCGCCGGCCTCGAGCCGGGTCTGCGCACCCGTGCATACGTGTTCAACACGCTGCTACTCGACAAGTCGATCAACGACCGGATGCGTGGCTACGGCACGTGGGTCTCGTCACGCAACCTGGCCAACGAAGCCTCCGACGAGTCGGTCCAGGCGCTGATCGATGCCGTCACCTCGAACTACGCACTCCCCCAGCGCTGGTACTCGCTGAAGGCCAAGATCCTGGGGGTCGACAAGCTGGCCGACTACGACCGAATGGCGTCGGTTGCGTCCACCGAAGCCGAGTTCGGTTGGGAGGAGGGCACACGCATCGTGCGCGACGCCTACGCCTCGTTCTCCCCCGAACTCGCCGACCAGGCCGGCCGCTTCATCGACGAGAACTG
>JBBSOH010000316.1:0-3689 GCA_038259945.1 Acidimicrobiales bacterium | reverse complement strand
CTGGACTCCACGAACGGCCGACGACGTCGCAGACGACGACAGTGAGGACGGAAACCCCGGTGACGGGAAGGCGTAGTCGACCGAACCCGTGGCGGTCACCGTGACCGACAGGCCGTTCACCGACACACCCCCGGAGTAGCCGGAGGCGGACAGGACCGCACTTGCCCGTTGGGACGCCAGTGACGGGTCGATCGCCACCGATCCACCTCGGATCTCCTGCTCCGAGACCTGGGCGCCTGCACGCGCAGCTGCAGAGGCGACTGCCTGCACGTCGCGCCGAGCCCCCCATTGCTGCGATGCCGAGATCAACGCCCACGCGGCGATCATGAGGAATCCGATGAGCACTGTGGTCATCAGCATCGTCTCGCCGCGATCGCGCTCGTTGCGGTCGCGATGTGTCCGTACGAGATCGTCCCGGGGATCGGCGTCATCGGGTCGGGTGCGAATCTCCCGCTTCATCAGCCTGCTCCCCGGATCGAATCGACGTACTCGACTGCCGTGACGGACACGGTCCGACTGCCCGGGAATCCGGCGACCACGACATCCTCGAGTGAGACCGAGCAGGTCACCGTGACCGACACGATTCCGCCAGGCACTCCCGCCCCGGACACCGACACCGATGGGCCCCCGGAACACGCCACGCCTCGGCCGGCGAGCGCGTTCGACACGACGGTCTGCGCGGCGCTCTGCGCCTGTCCCTGTGACCGAGCCGTTGCGGCGGCACGAGCACCCGATCGCGCCGAGGACGACACGTCACCGTTCGTGTTGACGATGCGCATCCCACCGACCACGAAGAACAGCACGAGGAGCAAGGCCGTGACGGCGAAGGTGGTCTCGATCCCTGCGCCGCCGCGGTCGTCGTTCTGTGCGAGTCGAGTGGCCATCGTCAACTGCCCTCCACCACGAACTGCTCGACACTCGCGCTTCCCGATGCGCGAACGGTGATCGTGGGAAACAGGGGAAGCACCCGCACAACGTTCGCCTGCGCGGTCACCGTCACCACGTCGCCGTTGCTCGACACCGACGAGGAGTAGCCGGTGATCAGGTGACCGCCGGCTGCGGAGACCAGTTGGTCGGTCGTGGCAACGCCCTCGCCCGGCGAGGAGCCCGCACGCGCCCCGGTGTCGGCTCCGTCCTGGGCTGCACCCGCCACGACCTGGCGGGCGTACATCGCGATGCCGAACTGAACGACCATCATCATCCCGACGATGATGAACGGCACCATCAGGACGGTGACCGACGCGCTCCCGCTGTCGCGGTGTCGCCCGACGCGCTGTCGGCCGAGACCCGGCTGGACCTGGCCATCGCTCGGACCGACTCCGATCAGGGCGTCGGAATGTTGCTGGTGTTGGCCGTCATGGCAGCGGCGATCGCCACGCCTGCGGCGATGGCCGCTGTCACGAGCAGCACGATCAACGCCGTCTGGCCCGTCACCTCGCCGCGATCGTCGTGTCGAGACGAGGTCGTGGTTCTGATCGCATCGCCCGCTGCGTGCCAGAGTTGGATGATCTCGATCTGAGTCTTCAACATGGTCGTTTCTCCTGATGGATTCGGATCCGCTCGTGAACATCGCCGTGTGGGCGATGTCGTACCGGAGCGGTGCGGCACGATCTCGATGCGTCGCGGTCATGTCGTCGCCGACAGTCCAGCGATCGCGGGGTAACCGATGAGGAGCAGGAACCCGGCGAAGGTCATGACGACCGGCAGCACCATCGATTCGGACTTCTTCTCGGCTTCGGACTCCTGTTGTGACCGTGCCTTGTCGCGCATGGCGTCGGCTTTGGCGCGGAGGGATTCACGGACCCTGGCGCCGTCGCCTGCAAGCGCCATCGACTGCTTCAGTTCGATCAGTTCCGAGACGCCGAGCCGTTGCCCGAGCACGCCCAGCGTCTCCCACGGAGCTTCGCGCCGAGATTGGGCTGCGGACAGTGCGGTCTTGAGGTGGCGGAAACCGCTCCCACGTCCGATCGTCGCCGCGTCGTAGAGCGCGCTCTGTGTGCCCGCACCTCCTGCCTGCAGGATGGCGACCAGTTCGAGGTAGGCAGCGAGCGCGTGTCGGAATTCGCGGCGTTTCGCTTC
The DNA here is from genome assembly GCA_038259945.1 of Acidimicrobiales bacterium. GTDB lineage: Bacteria > Actinomycetota > Acidimicrobiia > Acidimicrobiales > Ilumatobacteraceae > Ilumatobacter_A. The sequence continues at coordinate 1,610 of JBBSOH010000316.1, read as the reverse complement.
CGCATCCGAGCGCAGGTCGAACACGGAGTAGACCCAGCCCGCAGCCGCACCCGCCAGCGTCAGCAGGATGGCCACGATCGGTGAGACGAAATCCACGAGGTCGGTGGGGGAGATGCCCAATGCCAGGATCCCGGGAGCGGCACCGATCGCGGACCAGGCCAGGCGGTCCTGAGCGAACTTGGCCGGGGTTCGTTCGCAGATGTCGAGGTCGGCGCGATGCCGCTCCGCGCTCTGGCCGGCGGTCTTCACGAGCACGTTGTCGACCCATGAGGTGGGTGCAGCAATGCTCGTGGCCCGGGGTCGGTGCAACTCGGCGACGAACGACGGCAACGACGCAGTGGGCCCGATGAGGCCGCGCGCCATCAGCAGCAACCCGCTGCCGATCAGGGCGCCCGCAACGGCCATGGCCACAGCCATCATGAGGCGATCGTGTCCTCGACTCCGGCGAGCAGGCGAGGCTCGGGAATGGGTCGGCTCATCGCGATCAAGGACCAGGTCGCTCCGATGAAGAGCGCGCCGATCAAGCCGAGAACGATCTGGCCCCCGAATCCGTCGTAGGGCGTCAGGAAGTCCGGTGAGAACACCACGAGGCCGGCTGCCATCCCGAAGGTGATCACGACGATCCAGCGAACCGATGCATACGTGCGTGCACGGCCGGTCTCGATCCGCAGCCGCATCGACGACTGCTGGCGTGACGACGAGGCGATGTCGGAAAGGAGTTTCGTGAGGTCCTGCGCCTGGTAGCGGTCGGCGATCACCAACGCAGCGACGATCAGGTCGGCGACCGGATCCTCGACATCGGTGGCGAAGCGGCGCAAGGCATCTCCGAGCGGCATCCGTTCGGACCGCACCGCCAGCGCTCGCACCTCGTCCTGGATCGGGAGTGGGGCGACGGCCGCCGTCATGGAGACCGCCTGGTTCAGGCCGGCGTGGCTGGCGATGGTGTCGCGCAGCATCTCGGCCCACGACGCGAGTGCGTCGGCCTTGCCGATCTGGTCGTCGCGTTCTCGCCGCGTCTGCAGCAGGAGTGGAACCATCGCAGCAACGGATCCGGCAGACAGACCTGCCATCGGCCATCCCGTTGCGGCGAGCACCGCGACGCCCACGATGATTCCGATGCCGAACTTCACGAACAGTCGGCGCCAATCGATCACGGGCATGGGCCGCTCGGTCACCGTCACTCCGCGATACCCCGCGACCGCGATCCAGATGCCACCACAGGCGATCAGGACGATCACGGCTCCGAAGACCGCAGTCATCTCCACGCACCTCCGAAACGGGCCGCATCGAATCCGCCACGCAGCAACTTCTTCGTGTGGGCGTCGGACATCCGGTGCATCGTGTGGCCAGCGCCCTGGCTGCCCGCTTCGTACACGACGTTCGTCGTCACGTGGGAGCCGTCGAATCCGGACACCTCGAGGATCTCCGACACGAACCGCCGACCGTCGGTGCCGCGATCGACGTGGATGACGAAGTCGAGCGCCTGGGCGAGGTTGTCGTGCGCGTTCTCCCGGCTCATCGACTCCTCGCCCTTCCCGAGGAACAGCGCCAGCTTGGACAGCACTCCTTGAGCGTTCTCGGCGTGCACCGTCGTGAGCGACGCCTGCCCG
>JBBSOH010000315.1:0-3693 GCA_038259945.1 Acidimicrobiales bacterium | reverse complement strand
TGTCTGACACCGGATGACAACCAAATGGTGTCTGACACCGAATGGTTTCGGGTCGGATCAGGCGCCGATGGCGGATCTGAACTCGTCGAGCTTGCCGAGCTGTTCCCATGGGAACTGGTCGCGACCGAAGTGGCCGTATGCGGCCGACGCCTTGTAGATCGGGCGCTTCAGATCGAGATCGCGGACGATCGCGCCGGGCCGCAGGTCGAACGTGGCTCGCACGGCGGCTTCGATCGCGGCCGGATCCTCCTTGGCCGTGCCGAAGGTCTCCACGAGGATGCTCATCGGCTGTGCCATGCCGATCGCGTAGGCGAGCTGGATCTCGCAGCGGTCGGCTGCGCCCGAGGCGACCACGTGCTTGGCCACCCAGCGGCCTGCGTACGCGGCGGAACGGTCGACCTTGGACGGATCCTTGCCCGAGAACGCGCCGCCCCCGTGGCGGCCCATGCCACCGTACGTGTCGACGATGATCTTGCGGCCCGTGAGACCACAGTCGCCCACCGGGCCACCGATGACGAAGTTGCCGGTCGGGTTGATGTACACCTCGTAGTCGTCGTCGGCGAACTGCTCGGGGATCGTCGGGCGGATCACGGCGTCGATCAGGTCGGGGCGGATCACCGTGTCGCGGTCGATGCCGTCCTGGTGCTGCGTGGAGATGAGCACGGCCTTGAGAGCCACGGGCTTGCCGGTCTCGTCGTACTCGAACGTGACCTGGGTCTTGCCGTCGGGACGCAGGTAGGGGATCTGGCCGCTCTTGCGAACGCTCGCGAGCCGCTCGGCGAGACGGTGTGCCGTGTGGATCGGCAGCGGCATGAGAGCGTCGGTCTCGGTGCAGGCGTACCCGAACATCATCCCCTGGTCGCCGGCGCCCTGCTCGTTGAGCTGGTCTTCTCCGGACCTGCCTGCACGCACCTCCTCGGAGGTGTCGACGCCCTGGGCGATGTCGGGGCTCTGCTCGTCGAGCGTGACCATGACGCCGCAGGTGTTGCCGTCGAATCCGTACAGCGCGTTGTCGTAGCCGATGCCGTTGATCGTGTCACGGGCGATCTTGGGGATCTCGACGTAGGCCGTCGTGCTGATCTCACCGGCGACCACGCACAGGCCCGTGGTGACCAGGGTCTCGCAGGCCACACGCGCGTCCGGATCCTCGGCGAGGATCGCGTCGAGGATCGAGTCGGAGATCTGGTCCGCCATCTTGTCCGGGTGGCCCTCCGTGACGCTTTCGGAGGTGAACGTGTAGTTGGCCATGATTCAGTGCTTTCCTGTCGGTGGGTCGGTCGCTCGTGCTGCGCGAATCTCGATGATCGTGTCGATGACGACCCGTGCGACATCTCGCTTGGCGGCGAGGTCGATCTCGACAGGCTTCGCGTCGGGCCGCAGCAGCGTAACCGCGTTCGTGTCGTGAGCGAACCCGACCGAAGGTGCGCTGACGTCGTTCGCGACGATCAGGTCGAGGTGCTTGCGTTCCAACTTCGATTGCGCGTTCGCGACCAGGTCGTCGGTCTCGGCGGCGAATCCGACGAGCACCTGTGCGGTCGGCTTGGACGCCCCGAGTCCGGCGAGGATGTCGGGCGTCTGCTCCAGGACGATCTGCGGTGGGCCGTCGTGCTTCTTCAACTTGTGATTCGCAACCGACACCGGACGGAAGTCGGCAACAGCGGCAGCCATGACGATCACGTCGGCGAAGGCCGAACGCGATTCGATCGCTCCCTGCATCTCTGCGGCGGTCTCGACGGCCACGACCTCGACCCCCGACGGCACGGGGAGCGACACGGTGGACACCAGGGTCACCGCCGCCCCGCGTGACGCAGCCTCGGCGGCCACGGCGTACCCCTGCTTGCCCGAACTGCGATTCGCGATCACCCGCACCGAGTCGATCGGTTCGCGGGTCCCACCTGCCGACACGATCATCGACACACCGACGAGATCGCCGGGTCCGAGGATTCTCTCGGCGGCGGCGACGATCGATTCCGGCGAGGCGAGTCGCCCGGCCCCGACATCGCCACCCGCCAGTCGACCGGATTCGGGCTCGACGACGTGCACCCCTCGAGCACGTAGCACCGTCATGTTGTCGACGACGCTCGGGTGCTCCCACATCTCGGTGTGCATGGCGGGACACACGATCACCGGCGCACGCGTCGCAATCAGCGTGTTCTGCAGCAGGTCGTGGCTGTAGCCCATCCGGTAGGCGGCGATGCACTTGGCCGTGGCCGGCGCGACGATGATCAAGTCGGCGCCCTGCCCCACCTTCGTGTGCGGAATCGGCGTCGTGGGGTTGTGCCAGAGTTCGGTCTGGACCGGCTCGGAGGCCAGCGCGGACAGCGTCGTCGTCCCGACGAAGTGCTGGGCGGCGTCCGTCATGATCGGCACCACATGGGCGCCGGCATCGACCAGACGACGGCAGATCTCGACGGCCTTGTACGCAGCGATTCCCCCGGTGACACCGAGGATGATCCGCTTGCCCTCCAGCGGGCTCACGATGCGCTCAGTCGCTGCTCTCGACGGCGTCCGACGCGGCCTGCGCTTCGGCCTCGGGATCGTCCTCGATCTCGGGCTCCACCGGCGCCTCGGTCCAGACGATCTTCTTCTCGGCGATCTCCTGGAAGGCGATCGAGATCGGCTTGCGCGCCGTGGATGACACCTGGGGCGGGATCATGCCACCGAGACCGTCACCGAGCTGGTTGAAGTACGAGTTGATGTTGCGCGCCCGGCGGGCAGCCAGCGTGACCAGCGTGAACTTCGAATCGACCTTGTCGAGCAGGTTCTCGATGGGCGGGTTGATCATCGTGTTGTGGTCGAGAGCCATAGACGCCCGATCCTACCGCCGGATCGGACTGCAGCACTGTGGCGGGCGTGGTCGACCGCATCGGCTCAACGGCCGTCCGGGCGCGAGGCGAGCCGCAGGATCGCGTATGCGAGCAGGCCTGCGGTGGCGCTGGCTGCGAGGATCCCCAGCTTCGCCGACCGCAGGAGGTCCGGATCGTCGAACGACAGCCCGGCGACGAAGAGTGCGACCGTGAAGCCGATCCCACCCGCGGCCCCGACGCCGACGATGTGCAGCCACCCCGTTCGTTGCGGGAGCCGACCGACGCCGAGACGCACCGCCAGCCACGTGAAGGACACGATGCCGAGCATCTTGCCGATCACCAGCCCCGCGGCCACACCCGCGAAGACGTCGACGTCGAGTCCAGCGGTGGAGACACTGACTCCGGCGTTGGCGAGCGCGAAGACCGGCACGATCAGGAACGACACCCACGGCGCGAGGTGATGCTCGACCCGGTCGAGTGGCGAGGCGACCTCTCGGACGTAGGTGGCGATCTCCACGGGGACGTTGTGGTCGGTCCGTTCGAAGTGTCGGACGGCCTCGTCGATGCGTTCTCCGAGCCGACTCGGGTCGTGGAACGGGTGCGCAGGCGTGAGAAGACCGAACACCACGCCGACGATCGCGGCCTCGACGCCGGCGGAGTGCAGGGAGTACCAGCACACGGTGCCGAATGCGAGGTACGGCACGAGTGAGCGGACCTCGAGCCGCCGCGCCGCATACGTGCCGGCAACACACACAACGGCAACCCCGAGCCAAGCGAAACGCACTCCCTCGGCGTAGAACACGGCGATCACGACGATGCCGCCGATGTCGTCCACGACGGCGAGGGTGAGGATGAAGATCCGCACACCGAGCGGCACCCGGCTTCC
>JBBSOH010000314.1:0-3732 GCA_038259945.1 Acidimicrobiales bacterium | reverse complement strand
GTTGCGGAGGAAGCGACCACGGACCGTGTGGACCGCGAGTTCTTCGCCAGCCACGACCTCGAAGATCTGCGGACACGATCCGACTTCTGGCTCGGACGAGTCGGCCGCCTCACCGAACCGATGATCAAGCAACCGGGCGGTTCGCACTTCGAACCGATCTCGTGGGACGACGCCTTCGACCTCGTGGTCGACCGGTTGCGGTCACTCGACGACCCGAACGAAGCGGTGCTGTACACGTCGGGCCGGTCGAGCAACGAGGCGGCCTACGTGTACCAGTTGATGGCGAAGTGCTTCGGCACGAACAACCTGCCCGACTGTTCGAACATGTGCCACGAACCGACGAGCGCTGCGTTGAGCGACACGATCGGCATCGGCAAGGGATCGGTGCGGCTCAGCGACTTCGCGCACGCCGACACGATCGTCCTCGCCGGACAGAACCCGGGCACCAACCATCCGAGGATGCTCGCGACGTTGGAAGAAGCGAAGAAGAACGGGGCGCGGATCATCTCGATCAACCCGCTGCCCGAGGCCGGCCTCCTGAACTTCAAGAACCCACAGACCCCGCGTGGCCTGTCGGGCATCGGCACACCGCTCGCCGACGTCCACCTGCCGATCCGGCTCGGTGCCGACCATGCGCTCTTCCAACTCTGGAACAAGCGCCTCGTCGAAGCCGGCAAGGTCGACGAACGGTTCGTCGCCGACCACACATCGGGCTACGACGAACTGCGGACGCACCTGGCGAGCGTCGACGCGAACGATCTGCTGGAACAGACGGGCCTCGATCCCGCCGCGGTCGACCAGGCATACGAGATCGTGGCCTCGGCGGAGCGGTTGATCGTGTGCTGGGCGATGGGGATCACCCAGCATCTCGGTGCGATCGACACCATCGGAGAAATCGTCAACCTGAACCTGCTCGGGGGACACATCGGTCGACTCGGCGCCGGAGTGTGTCCCGTGCGTGGGCACTCCAACGTCCAGGGTGATCGCACGATGGGGATCTGGGAGAAGGTGCAGCCGGACATGCTCGAAGCTCTCGAGCACGAGTTCGGCGTGACCATGCCCACCGCCGACGGGGTGGACGTCGTCGATGCGATCCGGTCGTTCGAGAGCGGGGAGGCCAAGGTGTTCATCGGTCTCGGTGGCAACTTCGCACGAGCCACTCCCGACACCGACCGCACCGAGCGTGCGTTCGCCGATGCGTCGCTCGTGGTGAACCTCTCCACGAAGCTGAACCGAACCCACCTGGTCACCGACCAGATGTCACTGATCCTGCCCGTGCTCGGGCGGACCGAGGTCGACCGTCAGGCGAGCGGCGAGCAGTTCGTCACGGTCGAGGACTCGATGGGAATGGTCCACGCATCGACCGGCATGTTGCCGCCGCCGTCGAAACACGCTCGCAGCGAGGTCGCGATCGTCACCGGGCTGGCGCAGCGTCTGCTCGGCTCCGACCACCAAGTGCGGTGGAAGGAGATGGGCGACGACTACGACGTCATCCGCGACCACATCGGTCGCACGATCGGCGGATTCAACGACTTCCACGCCCGCGTCCGCATCCCGGGTGGGTTCGAACTCCCGCACCCACCGCGAGATTCGCGGACCTTCGAGACCAGCGACGGCACAGCCCACTTCACCGTCAGCCAGGCGGTCACGCCGACAGCGGGCGATGGGGAGTTGGTCCTCCAGACGACGCGTTCGCACGACCAGTACAACACCACCATCTACGGCCACGACGATCGCTATCGCGGACTCTCGGGCGATCGACACGTGGTGATGATGCACGCGAGCGACATCGCTCGACTCGGGTTCGCGTCCGGGGAACGGGTCGACCTCGTCACGTCGGCGTCGGGGCCTGAACGTCGGGCACGCGGCTTCCGGATCGTCGACTACCCGACGCCCGAAGGGACGGCGGCTGCGTATTACCCCGAGACCAACGTGCTCGTGCCACTGGACCACCATGGGCCGGTTGCTCAGACGCCGGGGTCGAAGTCGATCATCATCCGTCTGGAGCGCTCGCCCTCACCGTGAGGTCGTTGGCTCCGATCGTCACAGAAGCGGTCGCGAGGCTCCCTCCACGGCGAGATGGTGCCGAATCGAGCGGGTCGGCCTTTCCCTCGGCGGCGGGGCGCGTTACGTTCGAGACATGACCTTGGCGGAAGCGCAGAGCACGCCGGCACGGTCACCTGGCCGCACGACGGGCCAGTTCGGCGTCGTGGTGTTCCTCGCCTCGGACGTGATGCTGTTCGCTCCGTTCTTCGCGGCGTACTTCCTGCTGCGGTCCACCACCGAGCAATGGCCGCCCGAGGGGGCCGAACTCGACGTGGCACGAGCCCTGGCGGCCACCGTCGTGCTCGTGTCATCGTCGTTCACCCTGATCGCCGGTGACCGGGCCCACGAGCGCGGCGACGGTGCAGCCATGAGGCGCTGGCTGATCGTCACCATGGCTCTCGGGACCGGGTTCCTCGTCAACCAGTTCGCCGAGTACGTCACGCTCGACTTCCGCGCCGACGACCACCCGTACGGATCCATCTACTGGGGCCTCACCGGGTTGCACACGGCGCACGTCCTCGGAGGCGTGTGCGCGCTCGGTCTGCTCTACGTCCGCGCTGCGCGCACCCGCTCGCTCGACGAGATCACGCCCTGGGCTCGCGGCATCTCGCTGTTCTGGCATCTCGTCGACGTGATCTGGGTCGGCGTCTTCTTCACGATCTGGGTGATTCGGTGATCTGGGTGATCCGGTGAAGCGCGTGATCGTGTCCGGGGCGATGCTCGGTCTCCCGATCGCTGCCGCCGCTCTCGTGACCGTGCTCGCACTCGTGTCGCCGTCGGCTCCGGGAGCCTCCGTTGCATCTGCGGCTGCGTCGGAGCAGGAAGTGGTCGAGGAGCCCGTCGACGGGCGTCGACTCTTCGAGACGCAGTGTTCGAGCTGCCATGGACTCGATGCCCGGGGCGTGGACGACCGAGGCCCGACATTGGAACCCGAGGGCGGGGCATCGACCGACTTCGTGCTGCGGACGGGGCGGATGCCGCTGGCCGCCCCGGGAATCCAGGCCCGCAGAGGGCCTGTGCGGTACGACGAGGCCGAGATCCTCGCACTCGTGGAGTACGTGGCGTCGATCGGCAGCGGTCCCGACGTGCCCGAGGTCGACGTCGCCGGGGCCGACGTGTCCAACGGTGGCGAGTTGTACCGGCTCAACTGCGCTGCCTGCCACGTGTCGTCGGGGGCCGGCGCGCCGATCGGGGGTGGCCGCAATGCGCCCAACCTGCAGCTGGCCACCTCGACCGAGATCGCCGAGGCGATCCTCGTCGGGCCGGGCTCGATGCCGGTGTTCGGAGAGTTCGACGACGGCGAGATCGCGGACGTCGCTGCGTACATCGAGGTCGCCCTGCAGGACGCCGAGACCACGTCGGCCAGCCGTTTCGGTGGTGCCGGACCCGTTGCCGAAGGCCTCGCCGCATGGATCCTCGCTCTGCTCCCGCTCGTCGCGCTGACTCGTTGGATCGGGCAGGCCAAGGACGGCCGGGATCATCCGATCGAACCCGACGGTGACGTCGACGACGATGCCCACCTCGACGAACTCGCGCACCCGATCGAGGACGACGACGAGGAGATGGTCCCGTCATGACCGGATCAGACATGACCGGATCGGACATGACCGGAGCGGGCACGAGCGGGACGGCGGTGGCCGGACCGGGTCTCACCCAGTCCGGCCACGCGGCCGAACTGGGTCAGAC
>JBBSOH010000313.1:0-3735 GCA_038259945.1 Acidimicrobiales bacterium | reverse complement strand
CATCCGCGGAGGTGGGCCCGTCGGCGGGTCGCGCGAGCGTCAGCGACGCCTCGAGCACCTGGTCCCCGGGTCGCTCGACCACGACGTCGACGCTGGCCGCCTCGGGCGCCCAGACCTCGAAACGAGTGGCACCGCCGACCACGGTCGCGCCCAACCGGTTCGTGTCCATCGGGTGAGGATCACTCGCCATCGGGGTCCGCAGGGACGAAGAAGGCCGCGCCGAGCGGCGGGATCGACACGATGATCGAGTGGTAGAAGCCGTGGGCGGCGACGGGAACCGTGTCGACACCGACGATCGGATTCAGGACACCGCTGCCGGAGTACTTCGGATCGTCGGAGTTCAGCACCTCGGTCCAGCGGCCGGCCGTGGGCACGCCCAGGCGGTAGTCGTGCTGCGGCTCCGGTGTGGCGTTGAACACCGCCAGCACCGGCCGGGCCTCGCCTGACGGATCGACCCGGAGCCATGCGTACACGCTGCGGTCGGCATCGCCGCCTTCGACCCAACGGATCCCCTCGGCGTTGCTGTCACCGCGGTGCAGCGCGGGTTCCGATGCATAGAGGGCGTTGAGGTCGGCGAGGAGGATGCGTACGCCGGCGTGCATGTCGGCGTCATGGAGCGACCAGTCGAGAGTCGAGTCGTGGTTCCACTCGAGTCGGGTCGCCAGTTCACCACCCATGAACAGCAGCTTCTTGCCGGGCTGGGCCCACTGCATCGCGTACAGCAGTCGCAGGTTGGCGAACTGTTGCCAGTCGTCGCCCGGCATCTTGTTCAGCAGCGAACCCTTGCCGTGGACCACCTCGTCGTGGCTCAGCGGCAGCACGAAGTGTTCGCTCGCCGAGTACACGGAGCGGAACGTGATCTCGCCGTGGTGCCAGCGACGGTTGATCGGATCCTCCTGGAGGTACTGGAGCGTGTCGTGCATCCAGCCCATGTCCCACTTGTTGCCGAATCCGAGGCCACCGATGTATGTCGGCCGGCTCACCATCGGCCACGACGTGGACTCCTCGGCCATCGTGGCGACGTCGGGGAACTCGCCGTACACCGACTCGTTGAGTTGGCGCAGGAAGACGATCGCGTCGAGGTTCTCCCGGCCACCGAACTCGTTGGGGATCCACTCGCCCTCGTTGCGCGAGTAGTCGAGATACAGCATCGACGCCACGGCATCGACCCGCAGAGCGTCGACGTGGTAGCGGTCGAGCCAGCACATCGCGCTCGAGACCAGGAAGGACCGGACCTCGTTGCGCTGGTAGTTGAAGATCGCCGAGTTCCAGTCGGGGTGATACCCCTGGCGGGGGTCGGCGTGTTCGAACAGGTGCGTGCCGTCGAACTCGTAGAGGCCGTGTGCGTCGGTCGGGAAGTGCGACGGCACCCAGTCGAGGATCACACCCACGCCCCGCTGGTGCAGCCGGTCGATCATCTTCATCAGGTCGGTCGGGCTGCCGTGGCGAGCCGTCGGTGCGAAGAATCCGGTGGTCTGGTAGCCCCACGATCCGTAGAACGGGTGCTCCATGATCGGAAGGAACTCGACGTGGGTGAACCCGTGGGCGAGCACGTGGTCCGCGATCGGGTCGGCCAGTTCGTCGTAGCGCGGGAACAACCTGCCGTCGCTCACGTGTCGACCCCATGATCCGAGGTGGAGTTCGTAGATCGACACCGGCGCATCGAGGGCGACCCGTTCGCCTCTTGTGGCCATCCATTCGTCGTCGCCCCAGTCGTGGTCGAGGTCGGCGATGATCGAGGAGATCCCGGGAGCCTCCTCGGCGGCGGCACCGACGGGGTCGGACTTCTCGACCGTGGTGCCGTGGCGGTCCGTGACCCGGTACAGGTACCGGTCACCGACGCCGACGCCGTCCACCCAGCAGCTCCACACGCCGCCGTCGCTGCCCGTCAGTTCGTGCTCGACGGACCAGTCGTCGAACGACCCGGCGACTGCGACGCGTGTGGCGTTCGGGGCCCACACGGCGAAGCGTGTGCCTCCGTCGCCGGGCTGGGCACCGAACGAGCGGTGCAGGTAGCGATGGGTGCCTTCACCGAACAGGTGCAGGTCGAGGTCGTCCAGGTGATGGTTCACGATGGGGTCCTTTCGAGGAGTTCGAGGCGGCGCACGACACGGTCGTCGGCCAACGTCTCCGAGGTGGGGTGGTCGAGGCGGCGCTGCCAGATGCCGTCGACGACACGGCCGGGCAGGTTGTGCGGACGGGTCTCGTCGACCAGATCGTCGAGGTCGACCACGACGATCTGAGCGTCGCTTGTCGCGAGGCGCACGATCACGGCATCGAGCAGCGGCTGGTCGGATGGTGCGTCGACCACGAGGTGATCGCGGTAGGCCGCCATGGTCTCGGCTTCGGCGGGGTCGTCGACCACGGTTGCGAACGGCGCCATGTCGTGAGTGCGCACCCCGGCGACCGATCGGGCGGGGATGTCGGCGACGTCGGGTCCGTCGAGATGGAACTGCTCCTCGTGCATGCCGAGGACGTTCCAGGCGTCGAGCGCTGCATCGACCTCGGGCGGAACGGTGCCCAGGTTCTCACCGACGATGCCCACGCCGGCGACAGCTGCCTCGGCGGCGATCACGGCGAGCAACTCGTCGTGCGGATATCGGACGTAGACGCCGCGGTCTGCGCTCTGACCGTCGGGCACCCACCAGAGCCGGTGGACGGCCATGACGTGGTCGATCCGCAGCAGATCGCAGTAGCGACCGGCGCGGGCGATCATCTGGCGCCACAGCTCGTATCCCGACTGACGCATCGCTGCGGGGAGTTGGGGCGAGAAACCCCAGTTCTGACCCTCGGTGAAGAACGTGTCGGGTGGAGCGCCGACCGACATCGATGTGGCGAACAACTGCGGGTGAGCCCACGTCTCCCACCCCTCTGGGTGTGATCCGATCGGCAGATCGAGGGACAACGACGCCGATCCGTTCCGACCGATGGCGCTCAGCTCGCGATCGGCGAGGTACTGCGCGAGCACGTGTGAGCGCTCGACCACGAGGTCGCCGCCGGATTCGCGGGAGGCCATGAACCGGGCGAACGAGCCCACGTCGGGATGCGCAGCACGGAAGCGGTCGAGTTCGCCGACGAGAGAGTCGTCGGCGTCGAGGGCGGCCTGGAGGAGTTGGCGACGTCGTCGGGCGGCGAGCGCGCGCCAGTCGACATCGCCACCGACACGCTCGTCGCCGAGGTCGGGAACGGGGGCAGCGGGCAGGCCCGCGTCGGAGAGGTAGACCTCGTTCCAGTGCAGCCGGCTGATCGGGGAGTACGGGCTGGGGTCGAACGGCTGGTCGAGGAATGCGGCGTAGAGCGGAAGCGTGGCGATCATGTCGACGCCGGATTCGGTCATCCGGTCGGCGAGGCGCGCGAGGTGCCCGAACGACGGCAGTGGCTCGTCGTGTTCCCAGAGCGCGTAGGCGGGAGCGAACAGGCACGACGACCGCTCGGCCGGGTCGAATCCGGGCATCGCCGACGGCGCCACGACAATGAGGCACTCTGCGACGTGGCCCTCGGCCTCGACGCGCAAGGTGTGGCATCCGACGGGGAGGCCGGGGGGGAGGTCGACACCGTTCGGTCCGATCGTGACACCGATGCTCGTCCCGTCGACGGTCAACTCGGCGTCGGTGGGCACCGCCGACACGGCGACGGTGGTCATCGGGTCCAGATGGATCGGCGCGACGATCCCGGCGGGGTGCCGCGAGCGGTCGTCGTCGAGTACCTCGACGACCCGAGCGACGACCACCTCGT
>JBBSOH010000312.1:0-3739 GCA_038259945.1 Acidimicrobiales bacterium | reverse complement strand
GGCTCGAGCCCGACGTCGTCGTCGCCCGGACCGACCAGATGTTCGACGCGTTGGAGATCACCCACGACGCCGACCGTCCGATCGCCGGGTACAGCCATGGAATGCGCAAGAAGACCGCTCTCGTGGCCGCGCTGATCCACCGCCCGCGCCTCGTGATGCTCGACGAACCGTTCGAAGGAGTCGACCCCGTGTCGACGCGCACGATGCGCTCGATGCTCGACCGGTTCCGCGCCGGCGGCGGCACCGTGCTGCTCTCGACGCACGTCATGGACGTGGTGGAGCGCGTGTGCGACCACATCGGCGTGATCCGCGACGGTCGCATCGTGGTCGCCGGACCGATCGACGAGATCCGCGCCGGACGCAGCCTGGAGGACGCGTTCATCGATGCCGTCGGAGCGACCGACGCGCACACGGCCGACCTCGACTGGCTCGGATGACCGACCCGGTTCCACCCTCTCCGGGTTCGCCGTCCCCGGCAGCGCACCCGACCACAGCCACATCCACGCCCGCCACCACAACGGTGCCGACGTCGATACCAGTCCCTGCCCCACCTCGAGCGCCGACCGATGCGCCGGCACCGGCGACCGGCGCAGCAACCGTGCGGTTCTTCGCACGACTGCGGTGGAAGCTGTTCCGCGGTGCGATCCGACAGGGCGGCGCGCAGAGCGTGGCCACGGTGATCGGGCTCGTCGCTGCAGCCGGTGCGGGGACCATCGGCAGCGTGGTCATCGCCGTCGGCCTCCGCTCGGTCGACGAACCGGAACCGTGGCTGGTGCTGTTCCCCCTCGCGCTCGTGGTCGCGGTGGTCGCGCTCGGGGTGATCGCAGGAGTCGCGCAACCCGTCGACCCTCGCATCCTCGGCTCCGAACCGATCAGCGATCGCCGGCTCGCGACCGGGCTGCTCACCACCTCGGCGTGCGGACCGCCCGGCATCGCGGCGACCCTCCTCGGGGTCGGCCTCCTCGTCGGGAGCGCGCACACGATCGTCGGCGTGCTCGTCGGGCTGGCGACACTCGCTGCGTTCCTCGCGACCATGCTGCTCGTCTCCCGGTCCACGATCAACATGCTCGGGCTGTTCACCGTCCGGTTCCCCCGTGCCGCTCAGGTGACGATCGGGCTCGCAGGACTCGTGTTCTACGGTGGACTCCAGTTCGTGCCGAGCGCCTTTGCTCGGCTCGACCCGGCGACCCGGCGCAACGTCGCCGACGTGGCACGGTTCACGCCGCCCGGCCAGATCGGCCAGGCGTTCGCCGACCTCGACGACTCCCCGCTCGCCGCGCTCGGCCACGTCACCCTCGGAGCACTCTGGCTCCCGCTGCTGGCCCTCGTGTTCATGGTCACGATGAGACACCTGCTCCTGGCCGCCGGTGGATCGGGATCGAACGATGCGTCGACGAACAGGATGAGCGCGATCGGTCGGCTCGCTCGACGGGCGTGCGGAACGGGCCCCGTGGGGGCCATCGCGTGGCGCAGCGTGCGCACCCGGATGCGGCACCCGCGCACCGCGTTGGAGACCTTCATCGGAGCGGGAATCGGGCTGGCGGTCGTGCTCGTGCCGGCACTCACACGTGACGACGTGGGCGCATCGGCCGTGCTCGTCGGTGGCGCCGTCCAACTCTCGGTGTTGTTCATGGCCGGCAACAGCATCGGATCCGACGGACCCGCACTGGGCGCCGAGATCATGTGTGGTCTCGAGCCCGAAGTGATCGTGGCCGCCAAGACCCGGTCGGTGATCGTGGTCGCGTCACCGCTCGCACTCATCGGACCACTCATCGCCGCGGGTGTGACCGCCGAATGGGTCTACCTACCGGCGGGGGTGGCCGTGGGGTGCGCAGGTCTTCTCGCCGGTGCCGGTGGAGCGATCGCTCAGTCCACGTTCGTCCCGATCGCCGTCCCCGAGTCGGACAACCCACTCGCTTCGGGCGACACCGGCAGTGGGCTCCTCGCCGCGCTGGTGCTCGCAGTCGTGTTGCTCTCGCTGACGGTTCTGACGCTCCCGTTCGCGATTGCGCTGATCTGGGCACTCACCGTCGAGTCCGTCCCCCTCGTCACCGCACTCTCATTCCTGACCCTGGCCGGAGGGTGGGGTGCAATGCGCCTCGGCCGTCGGCTCGCGTCACACCGCTGGCGCGGCGGCGAAGCCGAGCTGTACGCCGCGATCATCCCGTCGCGCTAGACGTCGTCGCCCCAGCTCCGAACCAGAACGACGAGGTTCGGCGTCGAGGGACCGCGCCCGATCAGCCCGGCCGGAGTTCGTCCCCGACGGCGATGGGGCCGACGTGGGTCACCAGGCAGCCGACAGCCAGGAACGTCGCCCGCTCGGCGTTGATCGTCTTGAGCAGATCGAGGTCTCGATCGAGGTCTGGCTGCGGGCGGGTGACCATGACACACCGGTCGATCTGCTTGACGACATCGAGTCGGACGCCGCCATCGCGGATGCCACCGATCGTCACCGACGATCCGACGAGGGCGTCCTCGCCTGCTCCGTCGGTGACGATGTTCGTGCGGAAGCGCCGCCGGTCCCAGTCGCCGAGCGTCGACTCCGACACGAGCGACACCCGCGACCGCGTCGAGTCGTGGAACGCACCGCCCGGCCCCTGCCAGCTCACCCACTCGGCGTCGTCGGCGACGCCGATCGGGCATTCGTAGGTTCCGCCCACCTCCGCGTTGTGGTCCGACGCTGCTCTCAGTTCCACGTCGCGACCGAGCCATGCCGACAGGCTCGAATGATCTCCCTGCCCGATCTCGGACCCGTCCGGAAGCGTGATCGCGAGTTCTCCCTCGACCACGCGTGCCGTTGCGAACAACAGTTCTGGCGTCCGGCGGGCGGTGAGGGTGTTGCCGGTCGCGAGGTCGAAGATCGACCAGGCACGGTCACCGGCGATGCCCAGTTCGGTCAGTTCGGCCTCGTGCAGGATTTCCCCCCCGATCGACTTCACGGGGAATCGCCAGATCTCGTTCACGCGCATCTCGGCAACGTAGTTCCGACGCGGACCTCGGCCGACGGCGACGGCCCGAGAACGGCGACGACCTCGAGAGTCCGACCAGCCCGAGAGATGGCGCCGCCTCTGGGGTCAGCAGTCGAGGGTCATCACGACCTCGTCGTACCGGAAGCCGTTCTGGACACTGACCCGGTACGAATGAGCGAGGGCACGTACGATCACCAGACCTCGACCGCGTGCGTCCTGTGGATCGGGCACGTCCGGATCGGGGTGGTGGGTGCCTTCAGGGCTGTGGTCGACGGCGGCCACGACGAGGTCGAGTTCGCCAGGGCGTCGTCGGACGTCGATGTGGACCTCGTCGACCCCTCCGTGTTCCAAGGCATTGGTCACCAACTCGCTCGCCACCAACTCGATCTCGAAGCATCGCTCCGCACCGCAGTCGGCGATCACCGTGGAGATCCGCTCGCGACAGGCCGCGAGCTCTTCGATGCCCGTCACCGTGATGGAGTCCGACCCCGGCGGTGTCGGACCGTTCGAATCCAGACACGTCGGGTCGCCCTCCATCCGCACCGCTTCAGAACCGCCCACATGGCAGACCGTATCGCAGGTCGCACGTCGCCTCACGGGATTCGACGTACCCCGGCGTCGCACTGCTTCCCGGCTTCCGCAGTTGGTGGGCAGACGTTGAGCCGATTTCGGGGGTGTGAGCTGGGGGAACGCGTGAAG
This sequence comes from Acidimicrobiales bacterium, assembly GCA_038259945.1. Classification (GTDB taxonomy): domain Bacteria; phylum Actinomycetota; class Acidimicrobiia; order Acidimicrobiales; family Ilumatobacteraceae; genus Ilumatobacter_A. The sequence goes on along the minus strand of JBBSOH010000312.1, from coordinate 71 downwards.
TAGGCGTGTGCCCGCGTGTGTCCACGCGGTTGACCGGCCGGTTTCGGAGCGTTTGGCCTGGTCAGGCGGGG
>JBBSOH010000311.1:0-3745 GCA_038259945.1 Acidimicrobiales bacterium | reverse complement strand
GGTCGAGGAGCATCTCGTCGCCAGCGATCTGAAGTTGTTGCGTGCGACGGCGACCCTCGAGCGTCGCAACGTCAGCGGTGCCACGGAGGATGCGCAGCAGGTGCTGACCCGGGCTGAAGCGGACGGCGACCCGCTCCGCGAGGCGATCGCTCGACGATTGCTCGGCATTGCAGCGCAGCAGACGGGCGATCTCGACACCGCACGGACGGAGCTGACAGCGAGTGTCGATCTGCTGCGCACTCTCGGAAACGAGCGCGAACTCGCCACGTCGCTGAGCGATCGCGGCTTCGTCGAGGTGTTCGGTGGGTCCTTGGAGGACGCCGACCGGATCCTCGCCGAAGCCGAGGAGATGGCGGAATCGCTGGACGACCGTCGACGGCTCGCGTGGATCCGCCAGCACCAGGCGTGGGTCGCGTTCCTGTCCGGTGACACGGCGCTCGCCGAGGAGCGCCTGACGGCTTCGTCGGGGATGTTCGACGACCTCGGTGACCGGACCGGCTCGGGGTGGGCGCTGGGTCTGTTGGCGTACGTGCGGTTCTTCGAGCGACGCTTCGCCGATGCGGAGGAACTCGCGTCGAGCGTTCGCCGAGACGCCGTCGAACTCGGTGAGCTCTGGGCGCCGGCGATGATGGACTCGCTGATGGCATCGATCCGGCTCTGGACGGGTCGTTTCTCCGAGGCGGAGGAACTGTCGCGCCGGGCGCTGACCGGGTTCCGCGAACTCAACGACCGCTTCGGGATCGTGCAGGCACTTGCGCCGCGGATGCGTGCGCTGGTTGCGCTCGGGCGTGATCAGGAGGCCGAGCGGAGTTTGGAGGAGGCGTTGTCGATGGCCGATTCGTTCGGGGATCTGGCGATCCCGACCATGGCCGCAGCCGGAACTGCCGCGCACCTCGGGCTCGGTGCCCGTGCCGTCACGCTCGGAGAAGTGGCGCTCGAACGGATGTTGGCGATGCACGCGAGTGGTTCCGAGGCGCGTGTCACGTTGGCGCTGGGGCTGTGCCAGGTGGGCGACCCGGACCGAGCGCTCGCCACGCTGCTCGAAGTGGACGGACCGACCCCGTACTCACAGGCGGTCACTGCGATCGCGTCAGCGATGGCGGGGATCTCCGACGAGGCGGTCCGGGCTGCCGACGCAGTGATCGCCGACGACACCTCGACCTACCTCGACCGGGTGCTCGCCGACATCGCTGCGGCGAGTGCGCTCATGGCGAGCGACTCGGCGCTTGCCTGCGATCGGCTCATCCGAGCCCGCCGGACAGCGACGGATGCAGGTGACGCCGCAGCGATCGCCCTGTCGAGGTCGGCAAGTCAGGCGATGGACGAAGATGTCGACGTGGGCCGAGTGGAGCATCTCGGCGACGGTTGGAAGCAGGTCATCGCCGGACTGGTGAGCGCAGCAGCAGGAACGCCCGCAGCAGGGAGCACAACATCGTGAACGACTTTCGTACCGGGCTCATCGTGGGCCGATTCGACCCGCCCCACCTCGGCCACTCGTACATGATCGAGCGGGCCCTGGAGCAGACCGACCGACTGGTGCTCTACGTCAACTCGTCGTTCCGGCGCGACACCATCCCGGGCGAGTTGCGCGGTGCGTGGCTCGCCGAACTCCATCCGTCGGTGGAGATCCGGGTGGTTCGTCACTCGCTCGACACCGACTGGAACGACGAGGAACTGTGGGCCAAGTGGATCGCCCTGTTCCGGTCGCACTGGCCGTACGACGAGGGTCCGCACGCCGTGTTCTCGTCGGACACCTACGTGTCCGGCATCGCCGAACGCCTCGACGCCGTGCCGGTCACCGTCGATCCCGATCGCATCGCTGTGCCGATCAGCGCGACCCAGATACGCAACGAACCGGCAGCCCACCTCGACAAGGTGGGGCTGCCGGTCCGTCAGTGGATCGAGTCGCACTGGGTCTTCGACGATCCAGGATTCTGATGTCGAGGTTCGGGTCAGACCCGAACCTCGACATGTCAGCGGTTGGGCTGCTTGGTGGTGCGCAGGTAGGGCTTGACGGGCTCCCAGCCGGCGGGGAAGAGGTCCTTCGCGTCCTCGTCCGACACGGCCGGGCTGATGATCACGTCGTCGCCGTCCTTCCAGTTGGCGGGCGTGGCGACCTTGTGGTCGGCGGTCAGCTGCAGGCTGTCGATGACGCGCAGGATCTCGTCGAAGTTCCGACCGGTCGAAGCCGGGTACGTCAGGGTGAGCTTGACCTTCTTGTCGGGTCCGATGATGAACACGGAGCGCACGGTGAGCGTGTCGTTTGCGTTCTCGTGGATCATGTCGTACTTGTCGGCCACGGTGCGGTCCGGGTCGCCGATCATCGGGAAGTTCACGGCGGTGCCGACGACCTCTTCGATGTCCTTCTCCCACTCGACGTGGCTGTCGACGTTGTCGACCGACAGGCCGATGACCTTCGTGTTGCGCTTGTCGAACTCCGGCTTGAGCTTGGCGACGGTGCCGAGCTCGGTGGTGCAGACGGGCGTGAAGTCCTTGGGGTGGCTGAAGAGCACGCCCCAGGAGTCGCCGAGCCACTCGTGGAAGTTGATCTCGCCCTGTGTGGTGGGGGCGGTGAAGTCGGGTGCGATGTCGCCGAGGCGGACAGCCATGGGGGTTCTCCTGTTTCGAAGGGATGGGTCTAAGTCCGCAAGGGTAACGACCATTCGTTGAATCCCGACAAACATGGTCGGGTTTCTACTCGGTCGAGGCATGTTGGTGTCGTTTTCGGTGTCCATTTGCATTCTGTTCACACAGAGGCCATCGTGTCGTCGAACAGGACGGGCATCGTGCGGGCACTCACGACACCAATTGGAGCCTGAATGTCACTCATCCCATCTCGTTCGCTGTCGCGTCTGCGTCGCCGCTCGTCGATCCTCGCTGTACTCGCCATCGCGGGCTCGGCCCTCGTTGCCGCACCCGGTGCGGTCGAGGCGGCTCCGCCGATCGGTGGCCCGGTTTTCATCAGCGAGATCCACTACGACAACGACGGCACCGACGTCGATGAGGCCGTGGAAATCACGGGCCCGGCCGGAACAGACCTGACCGGGTGGACCGTCGTTCCGTACAACGGATCGAACAGCCAGACGTACACGCCGTCGGCATCGCTGACCGCAACGATTCCGAACGAGTCCAACGGGCTCGGAGCAGTGAGCGTCCCACTTGTACTGCAGAACGGTGCACCCGATGGGCTCGCGTTGGTCAATTCGGGCGATGTGCTGGTGCAGTTCTTGACCTACGAGGGAGTGATCACAGCGGCCAACGGACCGGCCGCCGGTGAGATCTCGACGGACATCGGAGTCTCCGAGGCCGGCACGGAAGCCGCTGGGCTGTCGTTGCAACTGATCGGTACGAGGTGGAGAGGTCCGCTCCCGGCGAATTTCGGGGACCTCACTCCGCCGCCGCCGCCGCGCGTGTGCCCCGAGTCCCCGGCGATCACGCCGATCAGCGTCATTCAGGGAATGACCGACACCACCCCGTGCGCCGGTGACGAGGACGTGCTCCTCTCGGGCGTCGTGGTCGCAGACTTCGAAGGACCGTCTCCCGCCCTGGGCGGATTCAACGTGCAGGGCGTCGACGCGCTCGCCGATGCGGACCCAGCGACGTCCGAGGGCATCTTCGTGTTCAACCCCGGAGGTGACGACGTCTCCGTGGGTGACCTCGTGGAAGTGACCGGAACGGTCAGCGAATTCGGTGGCCAGACCCAGCTCACCACTTCGTCCGCTTCCATCAGCGTGGAGTCCGACGG
>JBBSOH010000310.1:0-3750 GCA_038259945.1 Acidimicrobiales bacterium | reverse complement strand
TGTCGACATGGACGACGTCGCCGAGCGCCTCGAAACCGAAGGCGTCGACAGCTTCCGGAAGTCTTTCGACACCCTCATCGACACGTTGCACACCAAGGCCACCCACCTACGCAAACAGTCATGACGCAAGTCCACCCGTCGAAAATCCTTCAGGAGGTCCCCATGCCATCGCTCCCGCACTCATCCAAGTCAGCTGACCACGACGAACCCGACAACGTCGCGATGTCCAACGATCCCCGCAACAACTCCGATGAGTCCTACCAGGACATGAACACCAGCAACATCGACACCGACGAGTACATGCCCGGCGACCAACCCGAAGACGACACGCCACCACCACTCGGCCGGGCAACCGGAACCGAAGAACCCCTCGACCAGTAGAAGGGCGCAAGGAACGTGACGACACGTCAACCGGCCACCCGCATCAGTTCGGATGCCACATGATGTCGTTCCTCCTCATCTCGGCTGTCGCGTCGATCGCACTCACGATCGCAGCCAACATTGCCTTGCGAGTCGTCGGGCGACGATCGCGCCGACCGACGTCGAGACGAAACGACCCGGGCCGAGGGTTGTCGATGTCGTGGCCGGGCGAGCGAACCCACACCGCAACCCGAGTGATCTTCCCGTGGAAGGTCATGCTCACCGTATCGATTGTTGGCACCATCCTGATCAATCTGATCCGCTGACGCCCACCTGGTGACCGCGGCAGCGTGGAGGAGTCGGCGGCCCGATCGCCGATGCTCGTCAGTGGCACGCCGGTGTCGTTCTGTTTAGATTTGGTCTTTACGGCGAATCCTTGTTCGTGTCTGGGCGAGTCGCACATTGGCGGTTCGACCTCGCCGCCACGACTGCCCTATTGCATGCCCTCCGCCGAGGACCGCTACGAGCCACACCAAGACGAACAGCGATGGACCTGACTCCCGGTCGAACGAACCCGTTCCGGCGATCGTCCATTCGCACGTTGCGCCCAGTGGAAGTACGAGATCCCGATCGCGCCGTAGTTCGACGTCGCACCATCTTCGCAGTACCCCAAGTTGCCAAGCGAGACAAACAGAGCGACCCAGTCGGTCCCGAGCAAGGACACACCTGCCCTGGCAGGCAGATAGTCAAACGCCAGCCGGCCGAGCGCCACCGCCGTACCACTCCCAGGGAACTGAGAGGAACCGCACCGTTGGTGCCGTCGGAACAGGTGGTGCGCTCCAGCCACCGCCAGCACATATCGACAGCGTCGACATCGCCCGTCGGGTGCGCAATATCCGGCAATATTTTTCGTCCGACCTGTCCCATAACGCTCGGCCTGCCAGCGCCCGGGGGCATCCCCGAAGCCGTTATCTCGAGTCCGGCTCCGGAACAGGGTGGTGACCTGCGGGTCTGCGTCGTGGACATGTCCATGATGCAGATGAAGGCAGTGTCCAGCGTCGGGGTCGGACGAGCGGACGCGCCACGCGGGTGTGCTGTCCGTCGAGCACGGCCAATGGGACTGCTCGTTGACCGCCTGGTCCGACGCCAGCCCAGGTCTGGGCGCAGTCGGAATCCGGCGGACCCCTCGGGACGGAGAACTCGTCACGAGGGCCGCTCAGCCGTGGGTGACGCACGCTCAAGCTGGCTTGGAACGGTGTGGTCAGCTACGTCGTCTACATCGAAGACACACTCCAGATAACGCGTCCACGACGCAACCCAAGGCCCCGTCGACTACGTCGTGGACACCCCAAATCGGACTAGAGATACGTGCCGGTTCAGGACACCCCGAACGTTGCCTGACGAGGCACTGGCCGATGCAGTGCATCTCGGGTGTTCCTTTCGGCATGCTGGCTTGCGATTTGCGATTTGCGATTTGCGATCATCGGTACTCGGAACTCGGAACTCGGAACTCGGACCCGGAACTCAGAACTCGGGTCGTGGATCCTCGGGCGGAGGGTCCTCGGTGAGTTGCGGTCAGTGTGCGATCCGAAGTCGGGCTGACCATGGGGCGAGCGCGCCGTGCGTCGCTCCGCTCGTGTCGACCACCGTGGCGTGAACCTCGACATCGCTCGATTCGAGATCAGCGTCTTCGTTGCTGAAGTTCATGAGCAGCGTCGACTCGATGCCGTTCGCACGTCGACGTACGGTCATGACGGAGTCGTGGACGGTGACGTCCTGTTCGGCATGGGCGTCGGTCAGCACCGGATGCCCGCGTCGGATCCGCAGCAGCTCGCGGTACAGGTCGAGTACGTGGCGATGGTCGTCGGAACGTTCGACAACGGAGGGGTCGAGCACGGCGTCCAGGTAGGTCGATTCGGCTGCAGGATCGGCCACGCCGCCCTCCCAGTCGACACCGGAGAACTCGCGTCGTCGACCCTCCTGCACGGCACGCACGAGGTCGGGATCACCGTGGTCGACGAAGTACGGGAAGGGAGCCGGTTCGGCGTACTCCTCGCCCATGAAGAGCATCGGCGTGAAGGGCGACAGCAGCGTCGCAGCAGCGGCGAGACGGAGGCGAGGGTCAGCCGGGCCATCGTCGTGGAGGAGTCGGTTGCCGAGCGGCGTGTTGCCGTTGTGGTCGTGGTTCTGCGAGAACGCGATGAACCTGCGGTGGTCGATGTCGTCGGCATCGGAGCCGTGTCGGCGACCGAAACCCGTCGAGTGCTGGCCTCGGTAGACCCATCGATGTCGCCACGCCGCGGCGAGGTCGTCCAGGCCGGAGTAGCCGGCGTAGTACTCGTGACGTTCACCGGTCAGTGCCACCCGCAGCGCGTGGTGGACGTCGTCGCTCCACACGGCGTCGCACCCCCAGCCGCCGGCGTCGACATCGGTCACGATGCGGGCGTCGTTCGACGAGCTCTCGATCGTCACCAGGACCGCTCGCTTCGCCTCGTCGGCGGCACGGTGGACCGCAGCGGTCAGTTCCGCCACGAAGGGCCGCGCCGTCGGATCGACGATCGCATGGACAGCGTCGAGTCGCAGCCCGTCGAGGTGGAGGTCGGTGATCCAGCCGACTGCGTTGGCGATCAGGTAGCGCCGCACCGAGTCGCTGTGTCGGCCCGACACGTTGACCGCCCCGCCCCACGGAGTGGAGTACTCGTCGGTGAGATACGGGCCGAAGCGGGGCAGGATGTTGCCCTCGGGACCGAAGTGGTTGTACACCACGTCGAGAACGACACCCAGACCTCGGTCGTGAGCCGCATCGACGAAGCGGGCGAAGCCCTCGGGTCCGCCGTAGCTCGCCTGTGTGGCGTACGCGAACACGCCGTCGTAGCCCCAGTTGCGACCACCGGGGAACGCGTTGACGGGCATGACCTCGATCGTCGTCACACCGAGGTCGACGAGTCGGTCGAGTTGTCCGATGGCTGCGTCGAAGGTGCCGTCGGGCGTGAACGTGCCGACGTGGAGTTCGTAGAGCACGGTGTCGTCGAGCGGTACGCCCGCCCAGTCCCCGTCGGTCCATGCGAACGATCGGAGGTCGACGACCTCCGATCGGCCGTGCACCCCGTCGGGCTGGAGCCGACTGGCCGGGTCGGCGAGCAGGTCACCGCCGTCGATGCGGAACCGGTAGTGGTCGCCGGGCCCGACGCCGTCGACCACCACCGACCAGGTGGCATCCGCGGAGGTGGGCCCGTCGGCGGGTCGCGCGAGCGTCAGCGACGCCACGAGTGGCTGGTCCTCGGATCGCTCGATCACGACCTCGACGCTGGCCGCCTCGGGCGCCCAGACCTCGAAACTCGACGCCCCGCCGACCACGGTCGCGACCAACAGGTTCCTGTCCATCGGGTG
>JBBSOH010000309.1:0-3781 GCA_038259945.1 Acidimicrobiales bacterium | reverse complement strand
GTCGTCGCCTACCTCAGCTACCTCGTCCAGGTCCTCGTCGCCGTCGTGATGCTCACGTTCATGGTCTCGATGATCCCGCGGGCCGCCGTCGCGTCGGAGCGCATCGTCGAAGTGCTCGACACCCACTCGTCGGTCACACCGCCGACGTCGCCCGTGACCGAGATCCGTTCCCACGGCACGGTCGACTTCACCGACGTCGGCTTCACCTATCCGGGCGCGAGCAGCCCCGTGCTGACCGACGTCTCCTTCACCGTTCGCCCCGGCCGCACGACCGCGATCATCGGGAGCACCGGTTCCGGCAAGTCGACGCTGGTCGACCTCGTCCCGCGACTGATGGACGTGACCGCGGGCACCGTCGCCGTGAACGGTGTCGACGTCCGCGAACTCGACCCCGACCTGCTGTGGGGTTCGATCGGCTACGTCCCCCAGAAGCCGTATCTGTTCTCGGGCACCGTCGCGTCCAACCTGCGCTTCGGGCGCCCCGACGCCACCGAGGAAGAGTTGTGGCAGGCGCTCGAAGTCGCCCAGGCCTCCGGCTTCGTCCAGTCGATGCCCGACGGGCTCGACAGCCCGATCACGCAGGGCGGCACGAACGTGTCGGGCGGTCAGCGTCAGCGACTGTCGATCGCCCGGGCCCTCGTGATGCGCCCCGACATCTACATTTTCGACGATTCCTTCTCGGCTCTCGACCTCGCCACCGACGCCCGACTGCGTCGAGCGATGCAGCCCCACATCCTGCAGTCGGGTGTGCTCATCGTGGCCCAGCGGGTGTCGACCATCGCCGACGCCGACGACATCATCGTGCTGGAGAACGGCCGCATCGTGGGGCGGGGACGCCACGAGTCGTTGATCGAGACGTGTCGGACCTACGCCGAGATCGTCGATTCGCAGTTCGAGAAGGAAGCGGTCTGATGAGCAGCGACACGAGCACGAACGGTTCCGCTTCCGCCCCGGTCGACGCCGACGACGAGCGCCAGATCCTCACCACCACCGGCGCTGCGGCACGCAAGACCAGCTTCGGGCCGGGTGGGTCGATCGGCATGCCGGCCGAGAAGAGCTCGAACTTCAAGGTCACCCTGCGCCGGCTCGGCGAGATCCTGTCGAACGAGAAGGCCAAGCTGTGGGTGATCGGCGTGTTCACGATCGTCAGCGTCGGCATCACCGTGCTCGGCCCGCGACTGCTCGGCAACGCCACCGACATCATCGTCGACGGTCTGGGCATCGGTCCGAACGGCACCAACGGCATCGACTTCGACGAGCTGCGGAACCTGTTGCTGTTCCTCGTCGGCCTCTACGCGATCGCCTTCGTGCTCGCCTACGGCCAGTCCTACATGCTTGCCGGAGTGGTGCAGCGCTCGATGTACCGCCTGCGCGAATCGGTCGAGACCAAGCTCAACCGGCTGCCGCTGTCCTACATCGACAAGCAGTCCCGCGGCGACCTGCTCAGCCGTGTCACCAATGACATCGACAACCTGGCGCAGAGTCTGCAGCAGACCGTCAGCCAGATCCTCACGTCCATGCTCACCCTGATCGGCGTGGCGGTGATGATGTTCCTCATCTCGCCGCTGCTCGCCCTCGTCGCGCTCGTCACGGTGCCGGCGTCGATCGTGTTGATCAAGGTCATCGGCGGGCGCGCCGGGCCGCGCTTCGTCCAGCAGTGGCGACACACCGGGGCCGTCAACGGACAGGCCGAGGAGGTGTTCACCGGCCACGCGATCGTGAAGAGCTTCGGGCGACACCGCGAGGTCGAGGAACGCTTCCGGGAGGACAACGACAAGCTCTACGAAGCGAGCTTCGCCGCTCAGTTCATGTCGAGCCTGATCCAACCGGCGATGACCTTCATGGGCAACATCCAGTACGTGTTGATCGCCGTGGTCGGCGGGCTGCGTATCTCGTCGGGTGCGATCAGCATCGGCGACATGCAGGCGATGATCCAGTACGCCCGCAACTTCTCCGAGCCGCTCACCCGGATGGCGTCGATGGCCACCACGTTCCAGTCCGGCATCGCATCACTGGAGCGGGTGCTCGAACTGCTCGATGCCGACGAGCAGACCGTCGAGCAGACACCCACCGTCGACCCACCCGCAGTGCTCGGCAGGGTCGTGTTCGACGACGTCGACTTCTCCTACCTCGCCGGCAGTCCACTCATCGAAGACATGAACCTCACGGTCGAGCCAGGCCAGACCATCGCGATCGTCGGCCCGACCGGCGCCGGCAAGACCACGCTGGTGAACCTGATCATGCGGTTCTACGACCTCGACGGCGGCTCGATCAGCCTCGACGGTCGCGACATCGCCTCGTATCCCCGAGCCGAACTGCGTTCGAAGGTCGGGATGGTTCTCCAGGACACGTGGCTCTTCGGCGGCACGATCCGGGAGAACCTCGCCTACGGCAACCCGTCGGCGACCGAGGAGCAGATCCTCGAAGCCGCCCGGGTCACGTACGTCGATCGTTTCGTGGGTTCGCTGCCCGACGGCTACGACACGGTCATCAACGACGAGGGCGACAACATCAGCATCGGTGAGAAGCAGTTGCTCACCATCGCCCGGGCGTTCCTCGCCAACCCGTCGATCCTGATCCTCGACGAAGCGACCAGCTCGGTCGACACCCGGACCGAGGTGCTGATCCAGGAGGCGATGAACGCCCTGCGACAGGACCGCACCAGCTTCGTCATCGCTCACCGACTGTCCACGATCCGTGGTGCCGACGTGATCCTCGTGATGGAGGACGGACACATCGTGGAGCAGGGCAGCCACGTGGAGTTGCTCGCCAGGCACGGCGCCTACGCCCGCCTGCACGGAGCCCAGTTCGCCGGCCAGACGACCTGAGGGTGGGGCTCCGATATGTCGGGGCGCCGGGGCGCCGACACTCGATGTCTCCAGGAACGCTTCCCGTCGACGGACCGACCCGAACGGGTGATATCCACCACGCTGATGGATGACGGGGTGCGTGCGGACGTACGTTGAAGGTGGATTCGTTTCACCGATCTGGTGTCGATCGCACGCAGAGCTCGTCAGCTCAGAGGTGAGAACAGATGACCGCAGTGCTCGAGAATCTGCCTCCGGACAGTACGGCTCGCACAGACGCACTTCCGACGCCCGAGCACAGTGCACGTTGCGAGATGCGGGGCGGTCGCCTGGTGGTGTCCGGAGCCATCGACCAAGCGACTCGGCCTGCGGTGCGGGCCGGGTTCACGGAGGCGATGCACGCTCGTGATCTCACCGTGATCGACCTGTCGGGAGTGACGTTCTTCGGAGCGTCTGGCATCGGCATCCTCACCGAGTTCGGCTTCCACGAGCGCTTGACCGTGCTGGGTTCGGCCCCGATCAGCCGGGTTCTCGACATCGTGGACAGCATGCACCTGCTCACCGAGGTGCCTCCGACGACGTGAACGGCGAAGCCCGAACCGGGAACGAGCTTCGTTCGGATGCCGAGACCCATCGGGTCATCCGTGGCCGGAGGTGGAGGGTCAGCGATCCTGCACTCGATGAACCGGTGCGTCAACTCCTCGTGAACGAGCTGATGGATGCGCGTCGCACCGTGAAGTCCGCGCTCGGCGGCGAACACACCGACGCACTCGAGGCGGCTCGACGTCGGGTCCACGACGCCAAGGTCGCTCTCGGCGAACGCGGTCCGAAGTGGTGGGAACCGATGTCGCCCGACGACGTCGACGCGCGTTCTGCTGCATTCATCCGAGCGATCGGTGACGACCTCGGCGACCTCGACGCCACCACCGCCCGCTCCCACCTCCGACTGGAGTGATCGACCGACTCGACCGGTC
>JBBSOH010000308.1:0-3782 GCA_038259945.1 Acidimicrobiales bacterium | reverse complement strand
TCGACGTCGAGCGATGGAGGCCGGTTCCCGAAACGAGCGAATCGTCCCGTGGCAGGACCCCCGGCGAAGGAGGTCGTCCCGCAGGATGACAAGGCCGCCGGGCCGGTCACGAGGTGCCGGAACCGGTCATCCCTCGGGAGGACGCATTGCCGACCTGGAGTCCGTACTCTCGCGACATGCGCGCCTGGTTGCACGAACGGCCCCGAACAGCCGATGCATCACTGGCGCTGGCGCTGTACGCCATTGCGATCACCGCGGTCCACACGGTGCCCTCACCAGAGGGCGCAATCGATGCCGTGGTGCTGCGCGACCTCCTCACCGTGTTGCTGTTTCTGCCCCTCGTGTGGCGTCGGCGTGCGCCGCGCCTGGTGCTTGTCGTCGTCGCACTTGCCACAGCGGCCATGTGGGCGGGGAACGTCGATGGCGGTACGGCCATCGCGGGAGGCATCGCGATCTACGGGGTCGGTTGCTACGTCGAGCGGCCAGAGGCACTTCGCGCGTTCGCGCTCACGGCGTTGATCATGGGGTCCTTTGCCGCAGGCGTCTCGCTCGTCGGGCCGGACGGTTGGTACGAGTTCCTCTCTCGATGCGGTGTGATCGGCGGTTGTTTCGCGTTCGGTGACAGCCAGCGATCACGAGCAGCACTCCTCGCGAGCCTGCGCGCTCAAGCGGATCGGGCCGAGTCGCTTCGCGTTCTCGAAGCCGAGCGAGCGGTTGCGGAGGAGCGGGCTCGGATCGCTCGCGAGATGCACGATGTCGTTGCGCATTCGCTCAGCGTGATGGTGGTGCAGGCAGTGGCGGCGGAACGCCTCGCGGCCAGTGATCCGGCGGGATCGGTTGCGTCGATGTCGAGTGTCGCCGAAGTCGGTCGGAGAGCGCTCGGCGACATGCGTCGGATCTTCGACATCTTCGAAGACGGCTCGCATGGCGACGCGTTCTCGCCCCAGCCGTCGATGGTCGACCTCGACGCGATCGTCGACACGTATCGGTCGGCGGGGATGTCGGTCGACTTCGAACGTCACGGGGAGGTCCCGGCGCTCGATGCCGTGACGGAGCTCTCGATCGTGCGGATCGTGCAGGAGTCGCTGACCAACGTGCTCAAGCACGCCGATGGTGCGAGGGCCACGGTCACGTTGGACTTCGACGTCGAGGACATCACGGTCGAGGTGGCGGACAGTGGACGCCGACCACACCGTGCACCGGCGGCCGACGGTGCTGGACGAGGGCTCATCGGGATACGCGAACGCGTCGACGCGCTCGGGGGAACCGTGATTGCGCGACCGTTCGCCGGCCGTGGTTTCGTCGTCCGGGCAGTTCTGCCGATCGAGCGGACGCACACACCACGGATCGCAACCGATGTGGTGGGGGCGCGGTGACGATCCGCCTCGTCGTGGTCGACGATCAGATGCTCGTGCGGCGCGGCTTCACTTCGATCCTCGCGTCCGAGGACGACATCGACGTCGTCGGCGAGGCCTCCGACGGCGCCCAGGCACTCACCGTCTGCCGCGACCTCCGCCCCGACGTCGTCGTGATGGACATCCGGATGCCGGTGATGGACGGCGTCGAGGCAACCAGGCAGCTCATCACCGAACACGGCGAGGACGCTCCGCGCGTGCTGATCCTCACGACCTTCGACCTCGACGAACTGGTGCATGCCGCGCTCCGGGCGGGCGCGTCAGGCTTCCTGCTCAAGGACGCACCACCCGACGACCTTTTCCGAGCCGTCCGCGCGGTCGCCGCCGGTGAGGCTCTGATCGCGCCGTCGATCACCCGCCGGCTCCTCGACCACTTCGCACGAGCGGAAACCTCGACACCGTCCGCCGCTGCGGCCGAAGCAGTGGCGCTGTTGACCGAACGCGAGCGCGACGTACTGCAACTCATCGCACGCGGTCTGTCCAACCAGGAGATCGGCGCGGCGATGTTCGTCGCGGAGACGACCGTGAAGACGCATGTCGGTCGGATTTTCATGAAGCTCGGCGCTCGCGACCGAACCCAGGCCGCCGTCATTGCCTACGACGCCCGCCTCGTCGTCCCCGGAACCGACTGACCTCATCCCGCAGCCCGACCGGCGCTGCAGTTGATCATCCTGCAGACCTGGATCCGAACGGCACGACAGGCGGACGACGAACAGCTCACGGATGTCGAAGATCGACAGGGTGAAACGACATCCACGATTCCCCCTCATTCTCCTCGCCGCAGCGACGGTGACGATCGCCGCGTGCGGCTCCGACGACGGCAGCTCAGCCGGCTCCTCGAGCACGACCTCGACGTCAGCTTCGTCCACCAACCCCAACACCTCGACGACCCCCGAGACATCGACAGCTCCGGAGACGTCGACGACCGTTGCGGCACCGACGACCGCTCCGGCAGAGCGGGAGCCAGAGCCCGAGATGGCGACGGCGACCTCGAGCGAACGCCTTCTCGACGAGGCGCACGTCGTGCTGTCGGCGGCATCGTGCGACGGTCTTTCCGTCGGGCCGACCGCCACCTGCGGCCTGGCGTCGGTTCCCGCCGACTGGACGACGCCGAACGGTGGGAACATCGAGGTCGCCTACGTGCTCGTGCCGTCTGCTTCGGGCGAATCGTCCGGGACCGTGATCCCGTTCATGGGCGGGCCGGGCGAATCGATCACCGCCCAGATCGGCCTGCTCGCCCCGCTCACCGAGGCCGACCCCGACAGCGACCTGCTCGTCGTCGATGTCCGCGGTGCCGGCCGGTCAGGCGCGCTCACGTGCGACGTGTTCGACGACGCGACCGAGGTCGCACTCGGCGAGGCGCAGGTCCGAGACACGGGCATCTGCGGCGAGCAGATCGGCGTGACACGCAACGACTACACCACCGTGGCGAGCGTGCTCGACATCGAAGCCATCCGACGCGAACTCGACCTGGCCGCTCCGTCGGTCATCGGCTTCTCCTACGGCACGTTCATGGCGCAGACCTACACGACGTTGTTCCCGAACGAGGTCCGCGGCGCAGTGCTCGACGGTGCGTTCCCGATCGAACAGAACGGGTGGGGCACCGACATCCCCGTCAACATCGAACCCGTCCTCGAACTGCGCTGCGAGCGCACCGGTGCGTGTCCTGAGGGGGCCTCAGGGGTCGCGGAATCGATCCGTTCGATCGCAGCCTCGCTCGCCGAGAGCCCGATCGACGTACCCGGTGCCGACCAGCAACTCACCGAGGGTGCGTTCGCGAGTCTCATGCAGTTCGCCGTCCAGAACTTCGAGATGACGTCCCTCGTCGACATGATCAGCGCGGCGGCAGCGGGTGAGCTGCACGCACTCGACGACATGGCCAGCGCTGGATTCGCGACAGCCCCGGTCGGGCCGACCAGCTACTCGCCGGCGCTGTACTCAGCAATCTCGTGCAACGACTACGCCCCCCAGTTCGACTTCGGCGACAGCCCGTCCATCCGACGCTCGGACTTCGAACGCCGTCTCAGCGAACTTCCCGACGACGAGTTCGGACTGTTCTCCAAGCAGGGATGGATCGCGTCCGGCTGGGAAGAGGGCGACATGTGCCTCGACTGGCCGGCACCCGACATCGCCCCGGAACTCCAGATCCCGCGCAACGTCGAACGGCCCGACGTGCCCGTGCTCGTCGTGAACGGTGACATCGACATGCAGACACCGCTCCCCGGTGCCCGCCAGGTCGCGAACACCTACCCGAACAGCGTGCTGCTGACGGTGCCGAATGCCGGCCACGTCGCCCTCCCCGTCTCGGAGTGCGCCGCTCGGATCGAGTTCGCGTTCCTCGCCGATCCTGTCCTGCCCGCAGCCGAC
>JBBSOH010000307.1:0-3784 GCA_038259945.1 Acidimicrobiales bacterium | reverse complement strand
TCGACGCCCCACACCGGTTCCCAGACGAACAGGCCGTCCCACCCCGCCTCCTCGGCGGCTTCGGCCAGGTCACCGATGTCGGCGGCGTCGCCCCACGGGACCACGAAGCCGTATTTCATGAACTGACCGTAGCAGTCATCCTGGGAGCGTGCCCGAGGTCACCGTGGGGGTCGTCCGTCCGAGGCGGACGCGACCCGTTTCGGTCGGCATGAACGCATTCGAGGTCTAGGGTCGACCGGATGCCAACTCTTCTCGACACTGTTGCCGACATCGCCGAGGTGATCGAAGCCCACGCCGACGCGGCCGAACAGGGGCGCCGCCTGCCTGCTGCGACGGTTGCGGCACTGGTCGACGCCGGGATGATGCGGATGTGCGTCCCGGGGGCCTACGGCGGGCCCGAGGTCGCGCCGCCCGAGATGATCGCCGCCATCGCCGCCGTCGCTCACGCGGACGGTGCCGCCGGCTGGTGCTCGATGATCGCTTCGACCACCTCGTCGCTGTCGGCGTTCCTTCCCGCCGAGGTGGCCGCACGGATCTACGGCGACCCGTCGGTCGTGACCGGTGGTGTGTTCGCTCCGAACGGCACGGCCCACGAGGACTCGGTCGACGACGTGGACGGTCTCCGCGTCGCCGGACGATGGGCGTGGGGGAGTGGGACGCAGCACTGTGCCTGGATCATCGGTGGAGTGATGACAGCGGACTCGATGCGGCTGTGCTGGTTCCCGTCGACCGACGTGTCGTTCATCGACACGTGGCACACGGGCGGGATGCGGGGGTCGGGGTCGCTCGACTACAGCGTCGACTCGGCGTTCGTCCCCATCGACCACACCATCGTGCCCGGGGTGACGCCGCCTGTGGCCGACTGCGGGCTGGCCCGCTTCCCCAACTTCACGCTGCTCGCGTGTTCGGTGGCATCCGTCGGTCTCGGCGTTGCTCGGCGGGCGCTCGACGAACTCGGCGACATCGCTCAGGGCAAGCGTCCGCAATTTTCCAGCCGCACCCTGGCGCAGAGCGGTTTCACCCAGATCGAGTTGGCGCGTGCCGAGGCCGGGCTTCGTTCGGCTCGAGCCTTTCTGCACGACGAGGTCGCGTCGGCGTGGGACTCGGTCGAACGTGGCGATCAGGTCACTCTCGATCAACGAATCGCGATGCGCCTGGCTGCCACCCATGCGGCCACGGCGTCGGCGTCGGCCGCGGACACGGCGTACACGTTGGCTGGTGGGACGGCGGTGTACGACACGAGTCTTCTCGGGCGGTGCATGCGCGACGCCCACGTGGTCACGCAGCACATCCAGACCGCCCCGAAGCTGAACGAGAAGATCGGCCGTCTGCTGCTCGGCCTCGACGACGACACCTCGATGTTCTGAGCCCGGAGTTCTGAGCCCGGAGTTCTGAGCCCGGGATGTGCGCAGTGGTTCGCGTAGGTTCGGGCGATGGAGACGATCGGGATCGAACGCAGCGGGCACGTCCTCACGGTGACGATCGACCACCCCGATTCCGTGATGAACGCGGTCGACGCAACTCTGCACCACGACCTCGCCGAACTGTTCCGGACACTCAAACAGGAGTCCGAGGCGCGTGCGATCGTGCTGACGGGCACCGGGCGAGCATTCTCGGCGGGCGGTGACATGAACTGGTTCCCGCAGCTGCGCGACCCGGCACGAATGCACGCGCTGCGACGCGAGGCGAAGCAGATCATCTGGGACCAACTCGACGTGGAGGTCCCGATCGTCTGCGCGCTCAACGGCCCGGCCGTCGGTCTCGGCGCGTCGATCGCGCTGCTGTGCGACGTGATCGTCATGGCCGACACCGCCGCGATCATCGACCCCCATGTGCAGGTCGGCCTCGTGGCCGGTGACGGCGGCGCAGCGATCTGGCCGTTGCTCCTCGGGCCACTCGCCGCAAAGCGTCACCTGATGCTCGGAGCCCCACTCACCGCGGACGAAGCGCTGCGACTCGGCGTTGCGTCGGAGGTCTGCGGCGCCGACGAGATCGGTGCGGTCGGTCTGGCGTGGGCCACCCGTCTGGCCGAGCAGCCACCGCTCGCCGTCCAGGGCACCAAGATCGCCGTCAACCAGCAGATCAAGCAGGCGCTGCTCACCTCGTTCGACGTGTCGACGGCGCTGGAGATGACCTGTTTCGTCTCCCAGGACCACATCGAAGCCGTCGACGCGTTCGTCACGAAGCGCACGCCTGAATACCGCGGCCGTTGAGGAGTCCGCGAAGTTGGTGAACGCCCACGAACGCGCCGGTACAGACCGAGTTCGCTCCGACCGTCGGGACGGTGCGAGCCCGTCTCTCGGTTCCGATCGCCCGAGTCCGGAGATGTCAGGCTGGCCTGACGTCGTCGAGTGCGGCGTCAGGCCAGCCTGACATTCCGACCCATCGGCACCCGGAGCTCGTCGAGTCCACGCCGACCGGCAACATCGGCCGAGTCCGCCGCTCGACGGTCCGTTCGCTGCATGCTGTGGAGGAACGGTCTGGCACGATGTTCCGATGTCGCTGACGGAGCAAACGGTCGCCCTCGACAACACCCGGTGGGAGGACGGCAGGCTCGTTGCCGATCTCCTCGACCCCGACCTGTACCGCCGGAACCCGCACGACGTGTGGGCGTGGATGCGGGCCAACGAGCCGGTGTACCACGACGCACGCAACGGGATCTGGGGCGTGACGCGTCACGCCGACCTCATGGATGTCGAGCGGCGCTCGACGGTGTTCGCGTCGGCGCAGTCGTACCGGGCCGTTCCCTCACCGGGCGAGATCAACATGATCGCACAGGACGATCCCCGTCATCGCCAGCAACGAATGTTGGTCCAGGGCGACTTCACGAAGAAGTCGGTCGAGCAGCGACGAGCCGAGACGAACGACCTGGTGAGCGAGGTCCTCGATGCCGCGCTGGCAGACGGAGCGGAGTCGTTCGAGGTGGTCGATGCGGTGTCGGGGCAGATCCCGGCGCGCCTCACCGCACGGTTGCTCGGCTACCCGGAGGAGCGGTGGGCGGATCTCAAGTCGTGGTCCGAACGACTGATGCGCACGGACATGCGCGATCGTGACGGAACGGTCTTCCACGATTTCATCGCGGCGAACATGGAATTCATGGGCGCACTGCAGGAGATCGCCGTCGAGAAGTTCACGAACCCGACCGACGACCTGATCTCCACCTGGCTCCACGCTCGGATCGACGGCGAACCACTTCCACCCGAAGCCATCGCCCACGAGGTCGGGCTGTTCATCTCCGGTGGTGCCGAGACCACCCGCACGGCGATCAGCCACGGGTTGAGGGCGTTCGTGGACCACCCGGATCAGTGGGAGGCGATGGCGGCCGACCCCGATCTCGTCCCCGGAGCTGTGGAGGAGGTGCTGCGCTGGGTCACGCCACTCAACAACATGTTCCGGCGTGCCGTCGCCGACGACCGAATCGGTGATCAGCCGGTCCAGCGCGGTGACCGCATCGCACTGCTCTACCCGGCAGCGAACCGTGACGAGGCCGTCTTCGACGAACCCGACCGATTCGACATCGGACGGTCACCCAACCCGCACGTCGCCTTCGGCTTCGGCACCCACCTGTGCATCGGCACCCACGTGGCACGGGCAACCCTGGCCGCCACGTTCGGCCAACTGAGTCGGCGGATCACCGACCTCCATGCCGTGTCGGAGCCACTGGTGGAGAGCAACATCTTCGCTCGCGCGGTCGTGGAGTTCGATCTCGGCTTCACTCAACGCTGAACCACCGAGCCATCGCCGACCTGGTGACATCCATCCCGGATGGATGTCACCAACTGGG
>JBBSOH010000306.1:0-3814 GCA_038259945.1 Acidimicrobiales bacterium | reverse complement strand
CAGGCGCTCGAGTACCGCGTGTACGACGGCGTGGGCCACCTCGACGCAGGTCGAGCCTCGGCCGCCGACGTCGCCGACTGGGTCGAGCAGCGACTCGACGGCGAGGCGTGGCAGCCAACTTGCGGAGGCTGACGAGTCGACGCCTCTGACTACGGTCAGGTCATGACGCTGATCCACGTTCCGGCCGACACCCCCGCCGAGGCGGTCCACGAGATCCTGGCGCGGGACGGGGCGCTCATCATCGACGACCTGGCGTCGCGGGAGTCGATCGACGCCATCACCGGCGAGATGGCATCGTTCGTCGAGGCAACCCCGAACGGTTCCGACGACTTCTCCGGGCGCACGACGAAACGCACCGGTGCGCTGATCGCACGATCTCCGTCGAGTCGCGCCCTCGTGACCCATCCGGTGATCCTCGATGTGGCCGCGCGCCTGATGCATCAAGCGTCGTCGATTCAGGTGCACCTGACGCAGATCATCTCGATCGGCCCGGACTCGCCCGGCCAGTCGATCCACCGCGACGAATGGGCATTCGACTTCTTCGCCTTCCCGAGCGACGTCCACCCGCAGTGCAACACGATCTGGGCGATGACCGACTTCACCGAGGAGAACGGTGCCACCCGATTGATTCCCGGCAGCCAGGACTGGGAGATGGACCTCGGTCACTCGGTGGAGGAGTCCGTGCCGGCCGAGATGACCAAGGGCTCGTGCCTGCTCTACACGGGCAAGGTGTACCACGGCGGCGGCGCCAACCGCTCCGACCACGTGCGCACCGGGCTCAACCTCACCTACTGCGTCGCCTGGCTGCGCCAGGAGGAGAACCAGTACCTGTCGTGCCCACGCGAGGTGGCGCTGACGCTCGATGACGAGTTGTTGAAGCTGATGGGGTACCGGATCGGCGCCTACGCACTCGGCTACGCCGACGACGTCCGCGACCCCCTCGACGCCCTGCGCGGAACCACCGGCCAGATGGGCTTCGGCGCAGCACCGAAGTCCGTGGTCGGCTGAACTCCGAGACCGGTCCGCGGCGTCCTCCGGTCAGAGCGACAGACAGGCGTCGTACGTGGCGGCGGTACTCGAGTTCGACTCGAAGACCCCCAACCGTGCAAGGTCGACCAACGCGTCGATGGAGAGTTCGTCGACGTCCGTGATCGGGAAGTCCGCTGGATCGTCATCGAAGTGCTGTTGCGCCAGTGCCCGGTAGTCGATGCCTGCTGCGTCGAGACATCGCGCCACGACGGCATAGTTCGCCTCGCGCTCTGCCGTGCGGGCGGGGTCGGTCTGGAAGGTGACGTCGATCGCCATTCCGTTCGCGTCGTAGCACGCGTCGAACTGCTCGATGCTGTCGCCAGGGATCGAGTAGTCGAAACGACGGTCGAGGTCGTCGAGTTCCGGCATGGGGATGGCGCTGGGGGCGCCGGCGTCGGCGGTACATCGAGCGAGGAACGCGAACATCACCCGGTACTCGGCTTCGCTGACCGAACCGTCGGCCAGGATCGCGGCGTCGTCGAAGTCGGCGGCCAACGAGTCGGGCGTCCGGATCGGCAAACCGGAGATCGAGTACACGCCCTCGAACCACGATGCCTGCACCCGCTGGCCGTCGCGTTCGATCGAGTTCCTCCCGTCGAAGTCCAACTCGTCGAGTGACGGCGCCACGGTGTCGCAACCGAGACGACACCAGTCGGCCAATGCCTCGGCAATCGCATCGGTCGTGAACGAAGTCAGGCCCAGGCGGGCGAGATCCTGGCGGTCCTCCGGACTCCGAGCACCGTCATCGAGCATCGCTGCAGCGGCTTGCCAATCGCCACGAGCGATGTGATCGAAGTAGGTGGCGATCGTGGCCGCCGATTCCTCGCGGTCGATGAACGAGTCCTCGATCCTGAAATCGCCGACGACGAATCCGTCTGCGGTCGGTGTCAACGACCACGTCTCCACCACGTCGAGGAACCGGCCGTCTGCGGCCACGTAGGAGACCGCCACCGACGACGACTGGCGAACGGTCCCACTCGGCTCGAACACTTCGCCGGTTCGGTACGTGTCGGACAGCAGTGTTCGAGTCGCCTGGGCGCAGGTCGCCCAGCAGTTCGGAGCCTCTCCGTCGAAGGTGTCGGGTACCGCGTCGAGACAACCGTTGACCGGCGCGAAGTCGTCGATGGTTCGAGCGATGAGCAGCGCTTCGAAGAACTCGGCTGCGGCCTGTTCGATCGGAACGTCACCACGGCACGGGCCCGACAGGGCAGCGGGCGCAGGCGATGATTCCGACGGTGTCGACACGACGGCGTCTGTCGGAGCTGTTGCGGCTCCGTCCATCGTCGAAGGGACCGACTCGGTCGAGATCGGCTGGGCAGGCGTGGGGGCGGTCGGGGCGGGCGTGGAACTCGCGGGTGGGGCGACGGGAACGAGTCGCTCGTCACGATCCCCGCCCACCAGCGCCCAGACCCCGATCGCCACCAGACCGACCAGGCCCGCCGCGCTCGCCAGCAGCCACCGCCGTGCGGAGCGACGACTCGACGCGTCGGTCGTCGGCGTCGTGTCTGTGGCGCGAGCGAGGGTCGCAGACAACGCCTCCTCGATGTCGATCGACTCGGACGCGTGACGGCGGGTCGACGTGGCGAGACGGTCGAGAACGACGTCCAGATCATCCATGAGCTGCCTCCGTTGCCATGTGTTGCTCGAGGCGGCGTCGCGCCTTCCACAACGTCGCCTTCACCGTCCCGACCGCCACGTCCAGAACGATCGCGATCTCGGCCACGGGAAGGTCGTCGACATACCGGAGCACCACCGCCATTCGCTGGCGCTCGGGGAGTACATCGAGCCACTCGGCCATCTCCGATTCCGCCGAGCCGGTGGCGGGCGAATCGGACTCGACTGTGCGAGCGCTCGCCATCCGATGGTTCGCACGCGTCTCGACATCCCTCCGACGATGGTGATCGATGATCAGGTTCTTCATCACTCGCCGCAGCCACGCGGTCGGTGCGTCCGCCGCTGAGACCAGCGCCCACTCCCGGTGAGCACGAGCCATCGTTTCCTGCGCCAGGTCGCCGGCCACCTCGGCGCTCCCCGTCAATGCCACGCCGATCGCAACCAGTCGCGGGTACTGCCCACGGAACACCGCCTCGAAGTCGAGGTCATCGTTCGATTCGGACACCACCTCCACATCATCATGGACGAACCAGACCCCTGGTGGGTTTACTCCTGCGCCGAATTCACTCGTCGCCCGTTGGTTCGACGAGATCGCAAATCACGCTCATTTCTCGCGATTGCCTCTTGTATCGAACTTGTATTCGTAGTACAATACACTCATGGTCGCCACCTACATCGAGGAGTTGGTGGAACTTCCCACCTCGATGCTCGATGACGTGTTGGGTGCGACCGAGTTGGAGCGTCGCCGAATCGAGTGTCGGCTCGCTTCGATCACGGCCGTGGCCGAACAGAAGGCGCAGTTCCTGGCCGATGGTCACCGCTCGATGTCGGGATACCTGAAGGCACATCTGAACTGCTCGGGCGTCGAGGCGAGCCGTCTGCGTCGACTGGCCAAGCTCGTCAACGAACGTCCCGAAGCCGGCGACGCACTGCAGTCCGGATTCGTCAGCGTGTCGAACATCGACCTGATCGCCCGCGCGTGGTCTGCACCACGCGGCCATTCCAAGATTGCAGCATGTCTCCCTCTGCTGCTCGCACACGCCGAGCAGTTCTCCACGAAGGACTTCGCCGTCCTCATCGACCGGACCCTCGCAAATGCCGACCCCGAAGGAACCGAACCGAACGACGACCACGTCGCCAATGCCACCGTCGTCGCCGGCCCCGACGGTCT
>JBBSOH010000305.1:0-3907 GCA_038259945.1 Acidimicrobiales bacterium | reverse complement strand
AGTCGGTGCGGCTCGTGCTCGCCGGACGTGACGGCGACGATCCAGGCGCTGTGGCGCGAGCGCTCGCCCGACTCGATCCCGCGGTCCGTCGCCGAGTGCACCGCATGACCACGGTCGACGACGCCAGCAAGCACTGGCTCCTGCACCATGCGACCGCTCTGGCGTACCCATCGCTCGACGAAGGCTTCGGCTTCCCCATCCTCGAAGCCCAACTCGCCGGCACGCCGGTCGTGGCGAGTTCCGCCGGCTCGATTCCCGAGATCGGCGGGTCGGCAGCGCTGCTCAGCCTGCCGTCCGATGTCGATGCGTTGGCCGCGAACCTGTACTGGGTGGTCACCAGCGAGTCCCAGCGCGACCGACTGATCCGGCTCGGCCGGCGCAACGTCGAGCGATTCTCCTGGGACACGACAGCGCGTGATCTGCGCACGCTCTACCACCGACTCGCCGAGGAGGCCTGACGTGCACGAACCGACCCTCTCTCCTGTCGCCGGGGCCGTCGCCGTCGTGTCGGGAGGTGTCGGTGCGGCCCGCTTCCTCCGAGGTCTGATGGACGTCGTCGATCACGAACAGATCACGGCCGTGGTGAACACCGGCGACGACACCGTTCTGCACGGTTTGAACATCTCGCCCGATCTCGACACGGTCACCTACACGCTCGCCGGGGCGATCGACCCCGAACGCGGCTGGGGCCTCGTGGACGAGTCGTGGAGAGCGATGGAGTCGCTCGAACGGTACGCCACCGTGCGACCGGACGGATCTGCAGCCGCGCCCCAGTGGTTCAACCTCGGCGACCAGGACCTCGCCACACACTTCTACCGGACCGCCCGGCTGCGCGAGGGAGCCTCGCTCACCGACGCCACCGCCGAGATCACCCGGGCATGGGGTCTGCAGCTGAACATCGTCCCGATGACCGATGATCGCTGCTCGACGGTCATCACACTGGCTGCGATCGGTGACGAGGCACCCACCGATGTGTCGTTCCAGGACTACTTCGTGCGACTCCGGCACTCGGTACCGGTCGAGGCCGTCCGCTTCGACGGTGACGCCGCCCTCTCCGACACGGCACGCAATGCGTTCACCGACGCCGGCACGATCGTCATCGCACCGTCGAACCCCATCGTGTCCATCGGGCCGATGCGTTCACTGCCCGGAGTCGACGAACTCCTCGCCGCGCGTCGCGCCGACACGGTGGCGGTGTCGCCGATCGTCGGTGGAGCTGCACTCAAGGGGCCTGCAGACCGGATGCTGGTCGAACTCGGCTTCGAGGCGAGCGTCGTGGGTGTGGCTCACCTGTACGCCGACATTGCATCGGTCCTGGTGGTCGACACGGTCGACGCGCATCTCGCCGACGATGTCCAACGAGCCGGCATGCGCTGCGTCGTCGCACCGTCGATCATGTCCACCCCCGCCATCGCCGCCGACCTGGCCCGCACGACCCTTGCGGCCGTGCGCTGATGTCAAACGGTTCAGAGGTGGGCGAGGCCGTCACGGAGGTCGGTCCAGGGGGACCAGCCGAGGTGGATCCTCGCTCGCACGGGCGACACGGCGAAACGCAGCAGTTCGTCGGGACGGGCCGGTCCGACATCCGGTTCCGGCCCGACGCCGCCGCAGATCGTCGACCACAGTTCGCGCACCGTCGTCTGCGTTCCCGTCCCGACGTTGATCACGAGGCCGCTGCCCCGTTCGCCTGCTCGGACGAGCGCGTCGACGGCGTCGTCGATGTACAGGAAGTCGCGGGTCTGGCGACCGTCGCCGTCGAAGCGCGCCGTCTCGCCCGCACGGTGCGCAGCGGCGAACGCCGCCACCACCCCACCCTCGGCGCCTTGGCGTGGTCCGTACACGCTTGCCAGCGCCATCGCCGTGAACTCGATCATGTTCCGCTCGCGATAGGTCGACATCAGGTCGATCACCGCGCGTGCGACCACGCCGCGCACACCGCGCGGCGTGAGTTCGCCCTCCTTGGCCGGAAGCGCGGAGGTCGCAGGATGCCCGTAGAGAGACGAGGCCGGCACGGTTGCGATGACTTTCGTGACCGAGTGCTCGCGAGCTGCCTCCATCACCGCGAGGGCTGATTCGAAGCCTCGCCCCTGGGCTCGGGCCGACGAGTCGTGGCGCGAGAACAGGGCGAGTTGGTACACGAGTTCCGGGCGACGCATCCCGAAGAGGGACGCCGCCGACGAGGACATCGCGTCGATGTGGTGGATCTTGAGCGAACCCGCTGCAGCCGACCCGCCGGCCCGACGGGCTTCGGCGAGATTCGCGAGCGACCCGCTCGACAGGTCGTCGACGACGTCGACCTCGTGGCCCTCCGCCAACAGTCGGTCGACGAGGTGGGAGCCGATGAAACCCGCTCCCCCGATGACCGCGATCCGCACCGGCTCAGGTTACGGGGGTGAGCCCGTTGCGTCGGTGACGGCACGAACCCGTCGCAGGCGGTCAGACCTGCGGGACGGTGTCGAATGCGACGTGGTCGCCGGCTTCGACGACGCCGTCGGCACCGATGATCGCCTCGATCACCGTGGCGTCGGCTTCGATTCGACCCATCACGATCGAGGACTCGACCTGGGCGCCCCGGCCGATGAAGGCACCCGGCAGGATCACGGAATCGACCACGGTGGTCGTGCCACCTTCGATCACCGCGCCATCACCGACGATGCAGTTCATCACCGTGGCGCCCGGATCGACGGTGGCTCCGGCGGCGATCGGTTCACACGAGTCGTGGACGCGATCGGCGCCGAGCAGGTCGAGATTGGCTGCACGGTAGAGGTCCGGCACGCCTGCGTCGATCCAGTAGTCGTCGGTGGCCACACCGTGGATGGAACCGGCGGCGACGAGCTTCGGGAACGTGTCGCGTTCGATCGAGACCCGCTCGCCGGAAGGGATCAAATCGAGCACCGACGGCTCGAAGACGTAGGTCCCCGCGTTGATCAGGTTGCTCGGCTCGGTCCCACGCGCCGGCTTCTCGACGAACTGTCGGATCGGACCGCAACCCGTGGCATCCAGGTCATCGAGGTCGACCACGCCGAAAGCGGAGGGGTCGTCCACGCCGATCAGGTGCAGCGTGGCCACGGCGTTTGACTTCCGGTGTGCGTCGATCAGTTCGGCGACGTCGAGGTCGGTGAGGACGTCACCGTTCGCCACGACGAAGGTCGAATCGATCCCGGCGAAGTCCGCAGCGAAGCGGATGGCACCACCGGTGTCCAGCGGTTCGGGTTCGACCGCATAGGTGAGTTCCACGTCGCCACAGCGGCCGTCGGGGAACGCCGCCATGAACGGCTCGGGCTTGAAGCCCAGTGCGAGCACGACGTCGGTGACCCCGCCGCGGGCGAGACGGTTCACGAGACGCTCGATCATGGGCACGTGGCCGACCGGCAGCATCGGTTTGGGCACGTCGTTGGTGAGCGGGCGCAGCCGCGTCCCGAAGCCTCCGACGAGGACGACGGCGTGCATCAGCCCTCGCTGGTGGGCGGTTCGGTCGCTGAGGGTTCGCTGCCGACAGGTTCGTCGATGACGAGCGTGTCACTCACGGCCTCGGGATCGGCGCCGGTGTCGTCTTCGACTGCGGGACCGACGTCTCCCTGCTCGAGCGGTGTGGAGCCGACGGTGACGTCACCGTCGGGGCTCACGTCGGCACCGGGGAACAATTCGTCAGCGCCCTGCTGGTTGCTGTCGTTCAGTGCGTTCTGTTCGAAGTCGACCGTCCACGGCGGCTTCTCGATGTCCGTGCCGTCGGGGACGAACGCGATGACGACGGCCATGCCGTCACGATCGAGTGCGACGCCGTCGAAACCGGCGATGAAGGTGGTCCCGTCGCCGGTCGAATTGATGTTGTCCCAGCGGACCACCTGGAGGCGGCCGGTCTCGGCGTCACCACCATCGGTGGCCGGGCACTGGGTCTCGTCGGACT
>JBBSOH010000304.1:0-3932 GCA_038259945.1 Acidimicrobiales bacterium | reverse complement strand
CCAGGTCGTCGGGAAGGCCGACCTGGGAGGTGAAGAACTGGCGGTCGGACTCGACCATCGAGATCAGCGCGATCGGCGCACCGGTCAGCGTCGACGCGAGGTTGGTCAACTGCGCGAAGCGGCGACCGGCCTCGGCGCCGAGCATCCCGCTGCGGCGCACCGCCGCCAGTCGTTCCGGCGACAACACCGACTCTGCGAGACGTTCCATGATCATCGCCTGATCCACGTTCACGCCCACACCTGTGAGCGTAGAGCGATCCTCATCCGAACGAGTGATGACTTCATCGCGTCATACCCACCGGTGGTCACTCGCTGTACTCGTGCTCCGGCCCCGGGTATTCGCCGCTCTCGACGTCCTCACAGAAAGCCTTCGCCGCGTTCAGGAGCGTGTCGCCGATCTGAGCGTACTGCTTGACGAAACGAGGGATTCTCCCTCTGGTCATCCCGGCCCAGTCCGACCACACCAGGAGTTGACCGTCACACTTCGGACCCGCTCCGACGGAGATGGTCGGGATCGAGAGTTCCTCGGTGACCCGGCCGGCGATCTCCGACGGCACCATCTCGAGCACCACGGCGAACGCGCCGGCGTCCTCGACGGCGTGCGCGTCCGCGAGGAGTTGATCCGCTCCGTCGTCGCCGCGACCCTGGATGATGTGGCCGCCCAACCCGTGCTCGCTCTGCGGGGTGAAACCGATGTGCGCCATGACCGGGATGCCGGCGCGAACGATCCGCTTGATCTGCTTGGCGCTGCGCACCCCGCCCTCGCACTTGACCGCCTGACAGCCGGTCTCCTTCATGAAACGGATCGCCGTGTGGAGCGCGTCGTCGGGTCCGTTCTCGTAGGACCCGAACGGCATGTCCGCCACGACCAGTGCACGGTTGGCGCCCCGCACGACCGCGGCGGTGAGGGGGATGAGTTCCTCGATCGTGACCGGAATCGTCGTGTCGTAGCCGAAGACGGTGTTGCCCGCCGAGTCACCGACGAGGAGGAAGTCCACGCCCGCCTCGTCGAAGATCGACGCCGACAGGTAGTCGTAACTGGTGAGCCCGGTGATCTTGATGCCCTGCTCCTTCGCGCTGCGGAAGTGCCGGGTCCGGACCCGCTTGAGCGCCGGATCGCTGGTTCCACCGCCGTACGGACGTGCCTCATCGGTCATGCCCCCACCGTACTCACACCGACCGCCACGACTCCCGGTTCGGCACCGGTCCAGCTCACGGACTGCTCGTGGCGTGCGAACCGAAAGCGAAACACCCGTGGGGCCGACGCTTCCCGGGCGTTGCGGTTGGGTACGTTCGCACGGTGACTCCTCGACGGACAGGTATCGCGCTCGCCGCCTCGGCGCTCGTCTTCGCATCGTGCAGCAGCGGGAGCGGTGATCGCACCGCCTCGGTTCCGATCCCCGGTCGTGTCGCGTCGGCGTCATCGAGTTCGAACGACGCCGCCACAACGCCCGACTCCGTGACGTCGACCCGGGCAACCGATCCGGCGTCCGTGACGCCCGACGCGTCCACGCCGACCGTGGCGTCCACGAACCCAAACGGCTCCGCCTCCGACGCAGCCACTCCTGATTCCACGACCCCCGGTTCGGCCGACCCCGACTCGACGACGAGCACCAGTACGACGACGACGACCACAACCACAACCACGACCACCGTTCCGGCTCTCGACGTGTTCGACCCCGCGTGCGTAGTGGAGGTCCAGTCGGGCGACTCGCTCGGGCTGATCGTCGAGCGGTTCGACGACGAGACGATCAACATCGCGACGGTGCGCGCCGAGAACTCGATCGACGGCGACACCATCTTCCCCGAACAACTCCTCGACATCTGTGTCGACAACGGCCTGGACGACGTCACGGGTGCGGAACGAACGGAACGCAACGCGGCGGTCGCCGCCGGTGAGAACGCCGAAGCGGTCAGTCTTCAACAGGAGAAGCTGAACGAACTGCTCACGCCCTACGGCATGCGAGAACTGGGGGTCGACGGCGTGTCGGGCCCCGTCACCCGACGCCACCTGTGCGCTGCCCGTCTCGGCCTCGGCCTCGACGTCACGCTCACAGACATGGAACCGGGAAGCGTCGAGGAGCAGACGTTGATGGCCGCGACAACGATCGCCGCTCCGTTCACCTCGGCTCTGAACCAGGACCGTTGGATCCTCGTCGATCGCACCTGTCAGGTGATGTTCGTCGGCCAGGGCGCCACGACCCTGGACCACGTGTTCCCCACCTCCACCGGCAGCGTGGGCTTCGAGACACGCGACCAGGATCAATCGAGGGTGTTCCGTTACGACCCGGCGCTGGAGAACGGCGGCTGGCACAACTCGTCGACATACCCGGTCCCCGTCGACAACCCGCTCAACGGCAACATGTACAAGCCGTTGTACTTCGACGGAGGACAAGCGGTGCACGGGGCGAACAACGTGCCCACGACGCCCCAGTCGAAGGGCTGTGTGCGGTTGAGTCCTCAGAACCAGGACATTCTGGTCGCCTGGCTCGGCCTGCAGAACGCCACCGGACCGCAAGGCGGCATCCCCGTCACGGTCAACGTACAGGGCGCCTACCCGCACGAACCGGCCCCTGACGCCGTCACCCCCGGCAACGCCACCGTCGACGCCTGAGACGGTCCATCCGGTTCTGAAGCGACCGGATCAGGTCAGCCGGGCGTGGACAACTTCTCCAGCATCGACTTCATCTGCTCGTGGACCAGGTTGATCGCCTGCAGCGGGCGGATCATCACCTTGAACTCCGTGATCATCCCGTCGTCGTCGCACGTGATCATGTCGATGCCGTTGACGTACTTGCCGTCGATCGACGTCTCGAACTCGAGCACGCCGTGGTGGCCGTCGAGGATTTCCTTCGTGTAGCGGAACGCCCCGCCACCGGTCGACTCCACGCCGTCCGAACCGTCCTCCTCACCGCCGAGCGTGCCGCCCGCCGCCGTGAGGTAGAGCTTGGTGACGTCGATCCCCTTCTGCGGCGTGAACACGATCGGCGACAGGAACACGACGTCGGGGTGCAGGATCGCGTCCAGCCCACCGTCGAGGCGACCTCGCATGTGCTCGTGCCAACGTTCCATGCAACCCTGGATCGGTCCGTTCTCGCTCATCTGCTGAGTCTGCCAAACCCGATCCGTCGTCTCGCAACCGGCTGGCGTCAGCGAGCGCCTTGGCCGTCGTCGACCTTGATGACGGTGCCGGTCACCGCATCGGATGCGGGCGAGCAGAGGTAGAGCAGCGTGGAGTCGAGTTGCGCCGGGTCACCGAGGCGCTTGCGCGGCATCGAACCACTGAAATCGCCCATCCGTTCCATCATCCCGTCCATCATCTCGGAGTGGAACGCACCGGGCGCGATGCCGGTGACGTTGATGTGGTTGCGGGCCCATTCGACCGCCAGCACCTCGGTCATCCGGGAGATCCCCGCCTTGGTGATCGAGTAGAGCGCGGCGCCGTGACCGTCGTAGTTCGTTGCCGACACGCTGGAGATGTTGACGATCCGACCCGGTGACTTCTCCTCGATGAGGCGGCGGGCGACTGCACACGACAGCACGTACGGGCCGCGCAGGTTGGTATCGATCACCTTGTCGATCAGTTCGATCGACATCTTGTGGGCCCGCTGCGCATCGGGCACGCCGGCGTTGTTGACGAGAATCGTGATCGTGCCGAATGCCGCCTGAGCTGTCTCCACCCCGGCGAGGATGCTGTCGGTGTCGGTCATGTCCATGGCCACGCCGGCCGCCGATCCACCTGCCGTTTCGATCTCGAGGACGAGTTCGTCGAGACGTTCCTGACGCCGGCCCGGACCGCTCACCGTCGCGCCGGCCGCCGCCAGGACGCGTGCGAAGCGGTGTCCGAGCCCCGAGGTGGCTCCGGTCACGAGGGCGACCTGGCCGCTGAGGTCGGTCGAGGTGTTCGGCAGCGGGTAAACGGTGTCGGTCAT
>JBBSOH010000303.1:0-3959 GCA_038259945.1 Acidimicrobiales bacterium | reverse complement strand
GGTCACCACGCAGGCCTAACACGCCGTGGCCACCGCGGCGGGGGGGAGGTTGGTGGTCGATGCATCGGTCGGGTTGACCGACGACGATTCGTTGATCGCGAACTGGCTCCGGCGCAGCCGGACCGACGTGATGGTCGTGGCGAACAAGGCCGACAACGATCGGCGTGAGACCGACCGGTGGGAGTTCCTCGCACTCGGACTCGACGACCCGTTCCCCGTGAGCGCTCTGCACGGTCGACGCGCCGGAGACCTGCTCGACGAGGTCATCTCCCGATTCCCCGAGGAGGCACGCGCCCGGCGCGACATCGACCCGAATGCGCCCGAAGATCCCGACGACGAGGTCGCCGCACCGCGCATCGCGATCGTCGGTCGACCGAACGTCGGCAAGTCCACGCTGTTCAACAAGCTGGTGGGGGAGGACCGGGCGGTCGTCCACGACATGGCCGGCACCACTCGTGACGCGATCGACACGCTCGTGGAGACCGAGGAAGGTCCGATGGTGTTCGTCGACACCGCCGGCATGCGCCGCAAGGGCAAGATCGATGACTCCGCCGAGTACTACTCGATGGTCCGTGCACTTCGTGCCATCGACGACTCCGACGTGGCGTTGCTGGTGATCGACGGCACCGAGGGCGTCACCGCGCAGGACCAGCGTCTCGCCGAACGCGTGGACGCATCGGGCTGCCCGATCCTCATCGTGCTGAACAAGTGGGAGCTGGTGTCGGCAGACGACCGCATCGAAGTGATGAGCGAGCTGCACCGCAAGCTCGCCTTCGTCGGCGATGCACCGATCCTGAAAATTTCGGCGTTGTCGGGCAAGAACGTCGGCCGACTCCTCCCGCACCTCCGCGAGTCGATCTCGCAATATCACACGCGGGTTCCGACCCGGGACATCAACAAGGTGATCTCCGCGGCCCAGCAACGTCAGCCCGGCCCGAAGGGTGCCAAGGTGCTCTACGCGGTGCAGGGGGCGACCGACCCGCCCACGTTCACGCTCTTCGTGAACCGTGAGATCCCGGCGACGTACATGCGGTACCTGGAGCGTGTGATCCGTGAGGAGTTCAGCCTCGGTTCCACTGCGATCAAGATGCGCGTCCGGAAGAAGAGCTGACGTGCCCTGGTGCGAGGAGTGCGCCAAGTACTTCACGCCGAACTCGGTCAAGACCGACGGCTCGTGCCCGACGTGCGGACGCCCGATCCAACTCCCGGAGGGTCACGAGGGCGCCGAGGTCGACAGCGCCGACGACGAGAAGACGCCGTGGCACTTCAAGCTGCTCGTCGGGATGACGGTGGTGTACCTCGGCTGGCGCTTCGTGCAACTGGTCACGTGAGGGCTCCGCGTTGAACGACTCGATCGTGGTGATCGGTGCGGGCCACGCCGGGCTCTGCGTCGTGGAGGCGCTGCAGCGGCGGGGTCTCGAGTGCACCGTCGTCGATCATGCCGACCGCCTGGGTGACGTGTGGCGTGCCCGATACGACGGGCTGCACCTGAACACGGAACGCGACGCATCGCTGGTGCCGGGCACCACGATCCCTGACGATGTCGGACGATGGCCGACCGGTGACGAGTGGGCGGATCACATCGAGTCTGCAGCGGTTCAACTCGGGGTCGAGCGGATCTCCGCCACCGTCAGAACGGTCGAGCGTGCAGAGCGAGGGGACCGCTGGGTGGTGACGCTCGACGGTGCCGACGCGATCATCGCCCGAGCCGTCATCGTCGCCACAGGCCGAAATCGAGTGCCCGAGTCGCCGGCCTGGACGGGTCTCGACACGACGACGATCGACGTGATCCATGCGGCCGAGTACTGCGACCCCGGCCCGTTCATCGGGCGTCGGGTGCTGGTGGTGGGTGCCGGCAACAGCGGGACGGAGATCGCACACCTGCTGCGTGCGGCCGACGTCGATGTGACGTTGTCGATGCGGACTCGACCGGTGTGGGCGAAGCGGGAGTTCTTCGGGAGCAACCTCACCGAGTTCGCCCGCCTCGGCCGGCGTCTCCCCAGTTGGATGGTCGACCTCAGTGGCCGACTGATGCAGCCCTTCCTGTTCGGACGGATGAAGCCGTTCGGGCTCGGCCCTCCACAGCGCAAGCTCAGCCGGGTCGCCGAGGCGTCGGGCGCCACACTCGACAGCGGGTTCGTGAACGACGTGAAGGCCGGGCGCATTTCACTGGTCGCGGCGGTCGACTGGATCGACGGTCGGGACTGTGTACTCGCCGACGGAACGCGTGTCGAGGTCGATGTCGTGATCGCCGGGATCGGCTACACGCCGGGGCTTCACGACTTCCTGCCGCCCGACGTCGTGGTCGACGGGTGGCCGGTGGTGAAGGAATCGCCGTTCGAGCAGGCACCGGGTCTGTTCACCGCCGGGCTGAACCCGGCGAAGCTGACGGCATTCCACCCTGATTTCATCACCGAGGCCGACGAGATCGCGGCGGCGATCCAGGGCAGCTGAGGCACGAGCCGCCGAGGACATGTCCTCGATTTGGTGTTCCTGGCATGGTTGATGACATGATCCCGGAGTGCTGGGTGTCACATGGATGTCGAACGTCTGCCGAGTCGCCCTCGGATCGTTCTCGTTGGTGACGATGGCGTACTGGGCAGGGGTGACCGTACCGGCCGTCGCCGTGCCGCAACCAGTGGGATTTTCGGCGATCTCCTCTGTGGTACCCGTCGGTCAGCCGACGTTCAACGCGCAGGGTCGGCTCGAGACCTCGATCGGTTGTGCCGAGGGCATCGACACCGCGTCCCTCGACCTGTTTTTCGCCGACCGCCGTGGTCCGCTCCTCGGCTGGGACAATCCGCACGTGACCGACCTGGGCAACGGTCGTTCGCTGTGGTTGATGCACGACACGTACCTCGACTACTCCGGGTCGGCCCAGACCCTCGAAGACGTCGAGCACCAGATCCAGAACGTGGCACTGATCCAGACCGGAGCCTGTTTCGCCATGCAACATCTGGGGACACCGACCAAGCGGGCGAACTTCGAGTACGGCGACGAGCGGATCGTCCCCGAACACTTCCTCTGGCCGCTGGGATCGGAAGTCGACGGAGATCGGATCTGGGTCTTCTGGGGAGAGACGGCGACTACCGACGTGGTCCCGCCGCTCGGTGAAGGCATCAGCCGGTATCCGGTGGCGACGTGGCTGGCGTCGTACGACGTCGCGACGCTTGCCCGGTTGTCGTTCGACCCGGCGCCCGACCCGGGCATCGACCCCGTGTACGGCTTCGCGGTGGCATCCGACGAGACGCACTCGTACCTGTTCGGGAACACGAACCAGTTGAACTTTCTTCGTGAGGGCGGGTACGCGAGTGGGCCTCACTCGGCGACGCGTATGTACCTCGCTCGAGTGCCCAAGGGACGACTCGATCTCGCGCCGACCTACTGGGACGGCGCAGGTTGGAGCACCGACGCAACCGACGCGGTGCCGATCTCGGAGCGCTTCTACGCCGAGAACACGATGCAGCCCCGGTACCTCGACGGGCAGTGGATCTCGGTTGCGAAACGCGACGGTTTCCACGGCGTGGACGTATGGCTCGAAGTGGCGATTCATCCGTGGGGCCCGTGGATCGCGAACGAGATCGTTGCGTACGAGCCGCGACCCTCGACGGTCGAGAAGAACTCCTACCAGCCCATCATCCTTCCCGACAGTTCGTCCGAAACGGGCGTTCAGATCGTGATCTCGGAGAACGCCGCCATCTGGCACCGGGCGATCGCCGACCCGTCGAACTACCGACCGAGCGTCTTCGAGATGGACTGGCCCGATGATCCGGAGTCGATCATCGACATGGCGATCGCCCGGTTGTCGAGCGGTTCCGTCGACGCCGGTTGATACACTCCTCGCCTGCCACGGGCTGTGGCGCAGCTTGGTAGCGCACTTGTCTGGGGGACAAGGGGTCGCAGGTTCAAATCCTGTCAGCCCGACGTACGAAAGTCCTGGTCAGAGGTTGTTTCCTCCG
>JBBSOH010000302.1:0-3964 GCA_038259945.1 Acidimicrobiales bacterium | reverse complement strand
GCCCGGGCCAGCCTGGCGGCATCCGACGAGATGCACCAGCGGGTCGACACCGTGGTCGCCGAGCGCTCCCGGGTCGCCGAGGCACTGCGCTCCGACGGCTGGACCGTCGCCGATGCTCAGGCCAACTTCGTGTGGCTCCCGGTCGGCGAGGTCGCAGCCGACCTGGCCGTGCAGTTGGAGCGACGCGGCGTGGTCACCCGGGCGTTCCCCGACGTCGGCATCAGGGTCACGATCGGCGACGCCTCCGGAAACGACCGCTTCCTCGCCGCCTTGACCGACTGCGACATCGACGCCTGCTGACCCGGCACGCAGGTCGAATGCGATCGACAGAGTCTCCAGGTTGCTCCCGGTTCTGCGTCAACACGAACCACCGAAACTCGTCGTCGAGCTGACGCAGACCCGACCCCTCGCCGGCGGTGAACGCGTGCGGACACGCGGGACCGAGAGTTTCAGAGGGCCGTGACGATCCTCACGTCACGGTGATGCGGCCGGCCCGGAGGAGCTCGTAGATCGCGACGGCCTGCTCCCCCACCTCCGCGAGGTGGTCGGGCAGCGCCGGAGGCGACGTGGTCGGAGCCGGCCCGAAGCCTGTGGATGCCTCCACGGCGTCGT
This sequence comes from Acidimicrobiales bacterium, assembly GCA_038259945.1. GTDB lineage: Bacteria > Actinomycetota > Acidimicrobiia > Acidimicrobiales > Ilumatobacteraceae > Ilumatobacter_A. The sequence continues at coordinate 3,352 of JBBSOH010000302.1, read as the reverse complement.
ACCACGCCGGTGCCCACACACCGTCGGACGGTCGACGCCCGGGCGGCCAGCTCAGCATCGATTCCAACAGTGCGTCGTCGCACGGCACGTCGAGCCGACGACAGATCTCACGCTGGTGGGCGGCCGGGTCGGACAGGAAGTCGTCGGAGTCCACGACGAACTCGCAGTGCTCGGCCAGTTCCTCCTGCTGGGGCACGCCGATGTCCTCCAGCGTCACCTCGGCACGCACCTTGGCGTAGCTGGCGAGGACGCGACGCGGATCGCGCAGCAACAGCACGTTGCGGAACTCCGAGAGCCACGAGCGGTCCATGCCGGGAAGCAGATGGTGCGCCATGTGCTTCTGGTAGCTGATCGTCGAATCAGGCGGCACCGCCAGACACGCTGCGATCGCGTCGTCGACGTCCACCGGACCGGCCGCGAGGATCTCGTGACGCATCGGGTGGTCGAGGCCGGTCTGGCGCAGGTATGCGGCGTACAACGGCTCGTCGATCACCGAGGTGTCGGGCCGGTTCTCCCAGCTGCGCATCATCGCCGTCGACAGGTTGCGCGGACCCGACCACATCGCGATCCGCGTGATCGCCGAATCCATCAGAGCGCCTCCAGCATCTCGACGTACCACCACTGCAGTTGCTCGACCATCGGTCCGCGTTCGCCGCTCCCGATCGTGCGACCGTCGATCACCGTGACCGGTGCGATCCCGGCGAACGTCCCGGTGACGAACGCCTCGGTCGCGCCGTAACACTCCGTCACGCTGAAGTTCTTCTCGCGCCACGTCACCCCGTGTTGTTCGCACAGCCGCAGCACGTTGCGGCGGGTGATCCCCGGCATGCAGTAGTCACCGGTCGAGGTCCACACTTCGGCCGGACCATCGGGACTGTCGGGGTGGCGGACGATGAAGAAGTGCGTCGAGTTGCACGTGGCCACGAACCCCTGCGGGTCGAGCATCAGCGCTTCGTCGGCGCCTGCCTCGGCGGCCTGGATGCACGCCGAGATGCAGTTCAGCTTGGAGTGTGAGTTCCACTTCGGGTCCTGCACGTCGGGGCGGCCACGGCGGATCGACACCGTTGACAGTCGCAGACCCTGCGTCAGCGTTTCGGGACGCGCCGTCTTGTACTCGGGGATGATGACGATCGTCGGCGGTGTGATGGTGAAGCGCGGGTCCTGGTACGGGGTGGACTTCACGCCGCGCGTCACCATCAGACGGATGTGCACGCCATCGGCATCGGCCATGTCGTTGGCGGCGAGGGTCGCCTCCAGCATCCGTGTGAGTTCGGCGGGCGTGCGACCGATGTCCATGTGCAGCCCCTTCGCGCCTTCGAACAGGCGACGGAGGTGATCGTCGAGGAAGGCGAGCTTGCCGTGATGGACGCGGATCCCCTCCCACACCCCGTCACCGAGCATGAAGCCACTGTCGAACACCGAGACCGCGGCCCGTTCGCGAGGGACGAGGTCGTCGTTGATGCCGATGACGATGCTCGTATTGCGAGGGTCGATGTCGTGGTCGTGGGTGCCGTGTGCCATCGGCGCATCATCGCACCCGACGGCGAACGATCAGAGCACGGCGCGCAGGTTGGCCGCTGCCGATTCGGGAGTGAGATCGCGCTGCAGGTTCGCCAGCAACTCGTAGCTCGCCGGGATCTTGGCGACGTCGGCAGACCGCAACAGCGGCGGGTGGTAGTGCGCGTGGAGTTGGAAGTCGGTGGTGCCCGACGTCGGCGCACTGTGCCAGCCCGAGCAGTACGGGAACGGCGTGGCGAACAGTCGGTCGAACCCGCGGAGCATGGTCTGCAACACCTCGGCAAGTGCTTCGCAGTCGGATGCGTCGAGGTCGAGCAGTGACCGCACCGGGCGCCGGGGAAGCACGAGGGTCTCGTACGGCCAGTAGGCCCAGTACGGCACGACCACGATCCAGTGGTCGTTGATCGCGATGGTCCGGTCGCCGGCGTCGGCCTCGCGAGCGGCGTAGTCCAGCAGCATCGACGAGCCGTGGCGTGCTGCGTACTCGGCCTGTGCGTCGATCTCGGCGACCGCCTCGTTCGGGAGGAAGTTCGACGACCAGATCTGACCGTGCGGGTGCGGGTTCGACGATCCGCTGATCGCGCCTCGCGTCTCGAAGATCTGGACCCACTCGTACGAGTCGCTCAGTTCGGCGAACTGCGAACGCCACAGGTCGATCACGACGCCGATCTCCTCGGTCGACATCCTCGCCAGTGTGAGGTCGTGGCGCGGGGAGAAGCAGATCACCCGGCAGTCGCCGGCGGCTTCGGCGAGGTCGAACAATCCGTCGGGATCAGGGCCGGTCGAGATCGACGGCATCGGTGCGTCGGGCAGCAGGGCGGCGAAATCGTTGCGGAACACGAACGTCGACTCGTACACCGGGTTGATCACCCCTCCGGCACGCTCGTTGCCGGGGCACAGGTAGCAGCCAGGATCGTGGGAGGGCACATCGTCCCCGCTGGCGCTGTCCGTCTGGCCCTGCCACGGCCGCTGCGTGCGTTGCGGCGACACAACGACCCAGTCGCCCGTCAGAGGATTGCGCCGCCGGTGCGGGTGCGAGGCGGGGTCGAACTGATCGCTCATGACGCAGCGGACTGTACCCGTCGCTCGCTGGCGGAACGGCGAGAACCACACGGTGTCGAAACCAAACGGATTTCAGAGGCGGCGGATGTCGGGGTTGCGCTGGCGGGGGCCTCGACGAGGGGCGGAGATGCCCGCGGCGTACAACAGGCGGATGATCCGCTGGCGATGGCCTCGCCACGGCTCGAGGTGGGCGCACATGATGTCGTCACCTCCGCGGTCCGGGTCGAGGTGCGTGGCGTCGCCGGTGAAGGCGTAGTTGACGAGCGTGGGCATGCCGTAGTCGCGCAACAACACCGTGTCCGGATGACCGTGAGACGCGAGCGTGGTCGCCGTGGCGGTCCAGATGCCCAGACCCGGCAACGCCGACAGCCGGGTGATCGCGTCGTCGATCGGCATCGACGCCGCTTCCTCCAGCCGGTTCGCACGCTTCGCGGCGAGCAGGATCGCCTCGGCCCGACGACGCTCCACGTTCACCCGGTGCAGGTCGGTGTAGTGCAGCGCGGCGATCACCTCGGGCCGCGGCGGCAGGATCAGGTCGCACGGACCCGGCGCCGGATCACCCCAGATCCGACACATTCGATTCCAGCTCCGGGCCGCTTCGTCCGTGGTGACGCGCTGGCCCAGCAACACGAGTGCGAGCTCCTGCCAGATCACGCCCGACGCGGGGAGCCGGAGGCCGGGATGCCGGTGCCACAGGTCCGCGATCCGGGAGTTGGGCGACGCGTCGAACCCACTGATGTCATCGGTCAGGCCGACCCAGCGGGGGGCTTGG
>JBBSOH010000301.1:0-4002 GCA_038259945.1 Acidimicrobiales bacterium | reverse complement strand
GCCTGGGGTGCCCTGGTTGCGATCCTGAAGATCCGTGGATTCCTGGGCGATTCGCCGTGGCTTCCGATGGCAGCGCTCGCCCCACTCGGGATCTGGTGGATCGTCGCGTCGACCCGAGCCGCAGCTCGCGCCGCTGCCGAAACTGCAGACGCGGAGGTCGGCCGACCAGGTGTCGACGACACGCTGGTCGAGGTCGTGCTGGTCGACACCGCTCACGGTCCCGCCGAACAGGCCCTCCACGTGGTCGACGACCCCCTCTACGACGAGGTGCTGACGTTGGCCGGACTCGATGAACTCTCGACCGCCGAGGCCTCGGTCCTCGACGAGGCCGACCAGATCACGCGGGCGGGCGCCCAGGACGTGGATGTCCGCCTCCCCCCGCCGTCACAGGTGAGTCGCTCCGATCGGGCGAGCGACCAGATCGGCTGATTGAGCTCGATCAGGTTGCCCGTCGGATCGCGAAAGAAGCACTGCCGGCAGATGCCGGGCTGCTCCGTGGGTTCGCTGACCGTGACGTCGTTGCGGAGGAGGTGCGAACGTGCGGCATCGATGTCGGCGACGCGCAATGCGAAGTGCTGACCGATCGGGGCGACGAAGTCGGCGACCTCGAGCAGGTGGATCTGCTGTTCGCCGGCTTGGAGCCATGCACCGTCGACCGAGAAGGTCGGTCGATCCTCGCGAAGTCCCAGACCGAGGACATCGACGTAGAACCGGATCGACTCGGCTGCATCGGTGACGTTCAACGAGACGTGATGGACCCCGACATCGAACATGGAGTGAGGCTGGATCGGCGCCGTCAGCCCGGCTTGCTCGCGGCCATCGAGTACATCATCGGGACCATGTCGATCTGATCGTCCGGAAGCCGGAACCGTTCGTCGCGTTCGATCTGGTGTGCGAAGAACCGCCAGTCGAGGAACCGGTGCTCGTCCAGCGTCGTCACCCGCAGCCCGGCGTTGGTCAGCGCCATGAACACCTCGCCGATCCCGTGGTTCCACTCGTGGCTGACGGTCTCGGTCACCTCGGCGCCGGCGGTGTCGACGTACGTCTCGGTCTGGTCGAAGGTCATCGGCTCGACCGTCTCGAAGTACGGGTACTTCAGCACCAGCGCCGTGTCATCGCGTTCGTCGTCGAGGGCGCAGAGCATCGGGTGACCCTCGCGGATGTAGAACGAACCGCCGGGTCGGACGAGCGCGGCGACGACCTCGCCCCACCTCGCGATGTCGGGCAGCCAGTTGATCGCGCCCACACCGGTGTAGACGAGGTCGAACTGCTCGCTGTCGAGCGCCTCGGCGGCGCCGTACACGTCGGACTCCACGAAGCAGCCCGGGGTGTCGACGGACTCGAAGAGTGCTCGTGCTGCGTCGAGCGAGGTTCCCGACTGGTCCAGCCCCGTGACGGTCGCACCGAGTCGTGCGAGCGAGAGCGTGTCGGTCCCGATGTGGCACTGCAGGTGCAGCACCCGCAGCCCGTTCAGGTCGCCGAGGTAGCGCCGGTCGAAGTCGACGACGTCACTGAGCAGTGCGCGGTCGTCGCGGTAGCGGTCGAGCCGGTATCCGGTCGTCGCTTGCGCGTGGAGACCGGCCCGATCGTCCCAGTTCCGGCGGTTCTGCTCGATCAACGCATCGTTCGACATCGCGCCACGTTCGCACAATGCGGGGCGCCGTGATCGGTCAGTTCGAGTCGGGTCGTCCCCGGGGGATGATCGCCGGATCGCCGGGCGTGTGCAGCCGGTGCGACTCTCGCCATCGGTTGAACGTGTCGACGATGTGGGTCGGCGATCCGTGGATCTCGATGAACCCGCCGGTGATCGAGCGGGTGTCGAAGTAGGCAGCGTCGACGTTGTCGGCGAACAGTCTCGTTGCGCACACGAAGCCGGCGTCGACGAGTCGGTCGAACTCGGCTTCGAAGTCCTCGACGAGGATGCCGATGTGGTGGAAGCCCGCACCCTGCGGCGCACCGTCGGGATACATGTCGAGATAGATCGACGGGGCGTCGTCGTGCTGCACGATGAACTGGATCATCACGTCGTCGAGGTAGCCGAATGCGTAGGACACGTCGGCCTGGGTGTCCGTCCCGCGGTAGTCGAATCGATCGCACCGATGGTGAGGTGAGACGACGAACGGGCCGGCGCCGAGAGATTCGGTCCACGCTGCGGCGACACGTTCGATGTCGTCGACGAAGTAGGCCTCCTGGAACAGTGTGCCGACGACGGGGAGTCGCATCAGGCCGCGACCGGATCGCCGAGCAGATGCTTCACCGCACGTGAACTCTCCAGCTCCAACTCGGTGCACCGAGCGAGGTCGGCGAGCGTGTCCGGATCCGTGATCCCGGCATCGGCCATGCGCACCCATGCCTGCGAACCCTGGATCTCGGCCTCCGACTGCAGGTACACCTGATCTTCGGCGGAGTACGGCTCGAACACGTCGTAGTACAGCGCGATCGCTGCGGGCAGGACAGCGTCGATCTGCGCTCGTTGCTCGCTCGACACCGGAAATCGGGCGGCGATCACGTCGGCGATCTCGTCTTCGCGGCGGGCGCAGTCTCCCAGGACGTCGGCCCAGTCGGGGAGTGCAACGGCCCATTCCCGGTAGCGCTGCGCCGCCGATCGCTCCAACCCGGAGAGAAAGGCGGGCTGCGCCTCGGGTGGAACGGACTGGATGTGCTCGCGCAGGAGCGCACCGAATTGCGGGACGTCGGGTCGGTCGGCCATGGGACAGTGTCGCGCCGCTGTACGCACCGGGGTCGAGTCGGGGATCGGCGGTTCGGGTCCGGCCGCTCGACTTCGATCAGGGCGACGCCGAACGGCCCGGTGCGCTCCATACTTGAAAACGTGAGTGGAACCGACAATTACGACGCCCTGTGCCTGGTCAGCTTCGGTGGACCCGAGGGTCCCGAGGACGTGATGCCGTTCCTGCGCAACGTCACCTCGGGTCGTGACGTGCCCGACGAGCGTCTCGCCGTCGTGGCCGAACAGTACGAACAGTTCGGCGGACGTTCGCCGATCAACGACCAGAACCGGGCGTTGATCGACGCGCTGCGCGTCGAGTTCGAGTCGAACGGCGTCGACCTGCCGATCTACTTCGGCAACCGCAACTGGGAGCCGTACCTCGCGGACACGGTGCAGGAGATGGCCGACGACGGCGTGCGACGCGCACTCGTCCTGGCGACCTCGGCCTTCTCGTCCTACAGCGGCTGCCGCCAGTACCGGGAGGACCTGACGCGTGCAGCAGCCGAGGTCGGCGATCGGGCGCCAGAACTCGACAAGCTGCGGCTGTACTACAACCATCCTGGCTTCGTCGACGCGGTCGTCGATCGCATCGGCGAGGTCCACCGTCCCGGCGCTCGCCTGGTCTTCACCGCTCACTCGATCCCGCTCTCGATGTCGCAGTGGTGTGAGTACGAGCCGCAACTGAACGAGATCGCTGCGCTGGCGGCCGACCGGATCGGTGCCGAATGGGATCTCGCATTCCAGAGCCGGAGCGGCCCTCCACAGGTCCCGTGGCTCGAGCCCGACATCAACGTCCATCTGCGCGCACTGTCCGAGCAGGGGGTCACCGAGGTGACCCTGGTTCCGCTCGGCTTCGTCAGCGACCACATGGAGGTCGCGTTCGATCTCGACCTGCAGGCGTCGAAGACCGCGGCCGACGTCGGGATCGACCTGCGGCGTGCGCCGACGGTCGGCACCCACCCGACCTTCGTCACCGGGCTCCGTCGACTGGTGGAGGAGAAGTTGTCGGGCGGCGAGGTCCTGTGGGTCGGCGAGGCCGGTCCGTGGCCCGACCCGTGCCCCGAGGGTCACTGCCTCGCACCCGCCGGCACCCCCACGGGCCGCCCCGCACCGCGCTGACGAGGTTCGCCGGTCTACCGTCGGTTGCATGACCACCACACAGGCACCCGTCGACTCCGGTTTCGGCATGCGCAGCGAACCGGCCGACATCCTCGACGGGGTCGACCTCACCGGAAAGCGAGTCGTGATCACGGGCGGCTACTCAGGGCTCGGGC
>JBBSOH010000300.1:0-4018 GCA_038259945.1 Acidimicrobiales bacterium | reverse complement strand
GTGCCCGTGGTCCCAGTTGTTCCCGTGGTGCCGGTGGTTCCCGTGGTGCCAGTTGTTCCAGTTGTCCCCGTCGTCCCAGTGGTGCCCGTGGTCCCAGTTGTTCCCGTGGTTCCGGTGGTGCCAGTCGTCCCGGTGGTGCCGGTCGTCCCGGTGGTCCCGGTCGTGCCCGTGGTCCCAGTTGTTCCCGTGGTTCCCGTGGTGCCAGTGGTCCCAGCATCACACCGCGTCAGATCCCTGGTGAAGAGACCTGCGAGGACGCCCGCTGCCGCCTCGACCTCGGTGACATTGAGGAGGGTGAGGCCGGCGAGCACGCAGACCGTGACGGTCGCGCCGCCAGTGGTCCCCGTGGTCCCCGTCGTGCCGGTCGTCCCACCCGTCGTGCCCGTCGCACCCGTCGTGCCACCCGATGTCGAACCCGTCGTCCCACCTGACGTGCCAGTCGTCCCGCCCGACGTCGAACCGGTCGTCCCACCCGACGTCGAACCGGTCGAACCCGTCGTGCCACCCGTGGCGCTCCCGCTCGAGCCCCCACCCGACGACGAACCGCCGGTCGAAGATCCGTTCGTGCTCCCACCCGACGACGAGCCTCCCGATGACGAACCGCCGGTCGACGAACCACTGGTCGCGCCACCCGATGTCGACCCGCCGTTTCCTCGAACGGCGGAGTCATCGGTGAACGACGAGCTCAGACATTCGCCCTCACCGGCGTTCAACTCGCCGAGTGCGACCGCAATCTGTTGCACGAGTACGGCTTCGCCTTGGCTACCGGGATGCAGCCCGTCTCGGCTGAGCACCCCGGGCGCACGTGCGATCTTCTCCCAGTCCACGATCGTCACGTTGTCGTACAGACCTGCGAGCTCTCGGATGACCTCGTTCGCCTCGCTCCACTGCGGCCGGTATTCCGTGACCGTCATCAGCAGCGTCGGTCGTGGTGCGGCCCGGTACAGGAGCTCGCTGAGCTCCTCGTAGTAGGCATCGCGATCGCGGCCGTAGTTGCTGCCCAAGTGGATCACCACGGCGTCGAAGTCGTCCTCGTCGTCACCGACATCGATGCGCGCACGTGCGACCTCGTTGCCGAACGGCACGAACCGGCCGGGTTCGGCATCCACCTCCACGGTCCAGCCGATCGGGTTCAGCGCTTCGCAGAGTTCGCCCCCGTATCGCGATGCCGTCGACGCAAGGATCGAATCGCCGATGACGAGCAGTCTGTTGCCGTTGACCCGCTCGGCCACGGACTCCGCCACCACACCGTCCTCGTCGACCGGCCGAGTCACCACGACCGAGATCGGCGGCGCGTCGGCGTCGGCGTCGCTGTCGTCGAACCTCGGGATCGGGATCGTGTCGGGCAGGTTGCCGACCCCTGGAACCGTCGGAATCGCCGTGGGCGGCGTCGACTCCTCGGTGTCGACCGCGCCAGCGGTTCCGCATGCGCCGAGCACGAACGCGAGAGCGACAGTGCAACGGCGGAACATCTCGACATTCAACCGCGTCGCGGCACTCAAGTCACGTCAGACCGCTCCGGTACTTCGACACGACGTCCTCGTGCGCATCGTGCTGCGGACACCGGGTGGGCACACGACAAGGGACGCCGACCACAGCCGACGCCCTTCGCTGATCGAACCGGTTCAGCCGTTGTTGGCGCGCAGTTGATCTCGGATCTCGATGAGGAGCTCGACCTCGGACGGACCGCCCGCAACTTCTTCCTTCGGCTTCTGCACCTTGGCTGCGGCCCTCAGGATCAGGAAGAGCACGAACGCGACGATGACGAAGCTGATCATCGCGTCGATGACGTTGCCGATGCTGACTCGGGCATCGCCGACATCGAACCCGATGGCGGAGAAGCTCGGTTGACCGACGATTCCAGCGATGAGTGGGTACAGAACCGAGTCGAGGAATGCGTCGACGACCTGCTGGAAGTACAGCGCCATCACGAGACCGACGGCGATCTCGAGGATGTTGCCCTTCATCACGAAGTCTTTGAATTCCTGCAGCATTCGTCTGTCCTCCTGGTGGTGACGGTGGGTGTTACGGAAAGAAGTCAAGCACAACTGCTCCCGCCGAGTACACATCCCGAATCGGCCTCGTGGTGAGCGGCGAGCTCGACACCATGAGCGTGCTGGTCGTCGGCAGCCTGACGGGTGGGCCCGTTGGGCGGCCATCTGCCCCGATGAGCGGGGCTCGACGAGGTCGATCGACCTTGTTTCGCGCCACCTTCCGATTCGAGCGGCGCCTGCGACCGTGTCGATCGGAGATGGTCGAGGATCGAGCGGACCCCGTCGTCGGCGAGTTCGATCCCATCACCCCATGAGAACCATCCGATTTCCTGGCTCTCGTCGGCGGGCGGCGCTGGGTCGGCGTCGCCGCCGTCGAGCAGGTAGCGCGTGTCGAGATGGGTGTGACCCCGGCCGCCCGCGTGGACGTCGACATGGATCAGTTCGGGAACGCCGTCGTCGTCGAGCGGTCCGGCGAAGGAGACCTCGAGGCCGGTCTCCTCTCGCGCTTCGCGCAACGCTGCGTCCCATGGCGTCTCGTCTGCGTCGACGTGACCGCCCGGTTGGAGCCAGATGCCGAGGCGCTTGTGCTTGAGCAACAACACGCCACGAGGTCCGACGACGATCGCGGAACCCGTCACATGAGTCGGATCGGCATGCTCGTCGAAAGGTCGCTCCAACCCATCCAGCGCTGTCAGGAACCGTTCGATCGATGTGCGTTCGCGTTCGTCGAGCGGCGTGCGTGCAGCAACATCGGCTCGCAGGCGTTCAACCGTCATGACGCCGTTGTAGCAGCCGGGGCTGCAAGGGCGGTGCGTGGCGCCGTGTGGCGTGAGCGTGACCGCCGTGTTGGCAGTCGTGTCGCCACCTTGTCGATGTCCAGAGTTTCGTTTCAGTTCAGGCAGAGGAGGACCGATACATCATGCGCAGGGCCACCCGGCCGACAGAGCAGACGAATCCGGTTCGGCGGAACCGGTGGAAGAACGCATGGACAACGACACGAGCATTTCCCACCGAATCCTGATCGCAGTTCGAGATCCCGATCTGCGGCGTATCAGCGTCGCTGGCCTGCGCGCCGCGGGATTCTGCGTGAGCGCTCCGACAGACGGCGAAGCAGCGGTCATGCTGGCGGAGTCGTTCTCGCCGGATGTGCTGATCGTCGATTCCTATCTGCCGTCTCCCGACGGCCGTCCGCTCTACGAACGCCTTCGCGAATCATCCGAGCAATACCTTCTCTGCGTCACTGATGAAGGTCATCAGGTACGTACGTCGGTCCTGCACAGCGGTGCTGACGATGTGATCTCTGCTCCGATCCACGCCGGCGAACTGGCGGCCCGCTGCCATGCGTTGCTCCGTCGTCCTCGTCAGATCCACAACCGTCCGGACACCGTGATGTCGTCGACACTCACACTCGGTCCGCTCGTCATCGATCTCGGTCGACGCGAGGTCCGAGTGGAAGAGGAAGAGGTCCAGACGACCCGGATCGAGTTCTCGCTGCTCGAGCAACTCTGCCGACGTCCGACGGAGGTGTGCACGCGCGAGGATCTGCTCGATGCGGTGTGGGGACCCAAGTGGGTCGGCGACAGCCACGTCGTCGACGTCCATCTCTCGAACCTGCGGCGCAAGCTCGACAAGGCAGCGCCGGAAACGAAGGTGATCCACACCGTTCGCGGGGTCGGCTTCCGCCTCGCCAACGACGTCACCGATGCGTTGGAGATCCCCACCGCAGCGCTCGCCGTCCTCGGCTGAACCCGACCCCTGGCAGCGCCTCCCGTCGGTTCCGTCCACGCCGGGCCGTCCCGATCTCGACCCTTCCCTTCGGGCATCTCCCTGCCGCCATCACCGGCTGTCGGTGAATCGTCACGGTCCGCCTCGAAACAACCCGTTCCGAATCGTCACACGCCCTCACCCGGGTCGACGTCACGAATCGTCACGCCAGCTTGGCGTGACGATTCGGGACATTGATAGAAAGCGCCGGGCGAGACGCTTCGGGACCGTGATCGAAAGCGCCGGGCGGGACGCTGGGG
>JBBSOH010000299.1:0-4040 GCA_038259945.1 Acidimicrobiales bacterium | reverse complement strand
GGACCATCGATGACTACCGCGACAGTGAGTCCACCCATCAGACGCTCAACGGTTGGTACAACCATGACGGCCAGGCCGCCCGAGCCGAAAGACGACTCGCTGCAATCGAGGCGTGGCTGCGATGGGCCGATGGGCAAGACATCCGAGGGAACGACCTCGACCATCTCTCGCAGGCCATTCCCTTCGCCGAGCCCAAGCTCGCCGAACTATTTCATGCGAGCCTTGCGACCGACAGCTCCGGCCGACCAACACAGATGGAAGAACATCGCTCCGGGCCGGAACTACCGACAGGGGTCTAACGGCAGACTCCGCGCCCCACCGTCTCGATTCGAGCTTCAGCGGAGAGCGTCCCGGTTGCCAATGCGGTCGACAACCGCGAGCTGGCTGTTGGGGAGGGCGTGGGCGTACGTGTTCATGAGCATCTCAGGGCTGTGGCCGAGGATGTCGGCGATGGCTCGCAGCTCACCGAGATCCGTCGCTTGCTGAACCATGTGAGTCGCTGCCGTGTGCCGAAGGCCGTGCGAGGTCAGCCGTGGCAGCTCGATCTTGTCGACGATGCCGGCGAGCGCTCGGTCGTACGAGCGAGGCAGGACGAGCTTGCCGGTGCGAGTCGTGATGATGAGATCTTCGTCGTGCCACTCAGCGCCAGCGGCCAGCCGTTCGGCCGCTTGCTCGGCCCGGCGACGAGAGAAGAAGCGCATCGTGTCAGCATCGATCGGGATCGTCCGGCGCGAGCGCTCGTTCTTCGCGTTGCTCCACGCCGCACCGCCTCTCGTGTCGACCACGCTCTCATCGATGCGCAGCGAGCCAGCCTCGGTGTCGAGGTCGTCCCACCGGAGCGCGAGCACTTCGCTTCGCCGCAGCCCGTAGAGCACACCGATACGGAACGCGACGGCCCAACGGTGATCGGAGGTCGCAGCGAGGAATCGATCGACGTCGTCGGTATCCCAAGCAACCGCGTCCTTCGGTTTCGTTTGCTTGGCGATCGTGCGCGGCATCCCGACTCGGGCGGCCGGGCTTCGTGGGATCAGACCTTCGTCGACCGCCTCCGACAAAGCGGCGCGAAGAACGGTGCGGCAGATCTGGATGCTGCGGCGGCCGATCTTGCCGCCGGCAGCGAGCCCCTCGATCCAGCGAGCGATGTCTTCGCGGTCGAGCATCGAGAGCTGGATCGCGCCGAGCCCGTTCTCGATGTGCGGGATCGCCCACTCGTACTGCTGCTGCGCCTTGACCGTGATGTCGGTGCGACTCGCAACGTAGCGACGCACCAGCCAGCTCACGGTTCCACGTTCGGTCGAGCGATCGTCGGCCTTCACCTCTCGGGCGGCGGCGTTCGCGGATCGCTGGGATTGGTACGTGCCGAGCTGTTTCGGTGTGTGCTTTCCCGTGGTCGTGTCGATGCCATCGACACGCACGACCCACTTGTCGCGCTGCTTGCGGACTGTCGGTTGGCCGGTGGACTTCCATCCCATCACGCACCCCCAGAGGCTGATTGGCGTCCGGCGGCTGATACATCGCTGATACTTCGATGTTCCGCCGGACTGCCATCCAGGCTATCACGCCTGGTCAGACTGGGTGGAGACGATGGGAATCGAACCCACGACCTTCTGCTTGCAAAGCAGATGCTCTACCAATTGAGCTACGTCCCCGTGAACGGGATCCTGGACCAGGACGACCACACGCTACCGGTGGCTGGCTCGGTCGCACGCGCCGTGCCGGTCAGCGTCGCCGGGTACTGTCACCAGGCTGTGAAGATCTCGATTCACCATGTCGCCACGGCGGTTGCGGTCGCTGGCGCACTGAGCCTCGCAGGCTGCGGGACCCCGGGCACCGGTGTCGACACGTCTCGCTCCGATCGCTCGTCGGCTGATCCGGCCACGACGGCGGGCGACGTACCCGACACGACCACTGATTCCGGGAGCGCGCCAGTGGCGACCGCTGCCCCGACGACCACCGACCCGCGGGCAACGGAACCGACCGAGCCGCCGGCGACCGACGCTCCGACCACGACAGCGACCACGACCACGACCACGACCGTCGTCGAGCGTCCGCCCGCTCCCGCTGCGTCAGGTCTCGGATCGGTGTCTGCCGACGACCTCGCCAGTGTCTTCCTGCCGCTCAACCCGGAACTGCTCGGCCCGTCGTCCGACCTCACCGACGGTCGTGACGCGCAGACCTTCATCGACGAGGAGATGACCTTCAGCGGAATGGCGCCGGCCATCGAGATCGCCGGCGCACCCATCACGCTCGCCGGCTACAACCTCGTCGATCCGACGTTCGACGAATCCGGCACGACGACGAGCGCGTTGCTGCTCGAAGCTCGTCACCGAATGGCGGTCGAGGTCGAGAACGACGACATCGAAGGATTCGCCGAGTCGCTGCGAGACGAACTCCGGCCGATCGTCGAAGCAGCCAATCCCGGCGAAGTGGTCACCGACACGCTCGGCGAGGCGCCTCTCGGCAACTCGATCTTCGGTCTGAGCGTCGGGCCCGAGGACGCTCCGACGACGACGATCGAGATCCAGCAGCACTACGTGATCGTGCCGCGACCGGTGAACGACCTGCTGCTGTCGGTCGACGTCAGACGGACCGTTCAGGGAGATGCCACGGTCGCATCGGCACTGCCCGGACGTGACCGTTTCGTCGATGCCGACCTGCAGACGCAGATCGATCTCCTCGCTGCCGTGCCGAGCCCCGTCAGCGCACCTGTCCTGCGCATCCACAGCGTGCTGCGCAACCTCCCGTCGGCCGGTGCGGCCTCGGTGAACCGGGCGGCCGACTTCTCCGTGGCGCTCCCGACCGACGGTTTCGATGCATACGTCGAGGGGTTCGCTGCTGTCGTGGAAGCCGATCGGTTCGAAGCCGTCGAGAACTTCGGGAACCGACGGTCCTTCGATCACGTCGAAGAGCGCATCGACAGTGAGTTCGTCGTCGAACTCGATGACACCGACGCCGCGTTCATCTCGGTGCAAGGGGACATCACCGCGTACCCCGACTGAGGGGCGCAACCGGACGACAACCGGTCTATGCCGCGTGACGGAACGTCGTTCGATATGCGCTCGGCGTGGAACCGACGACCTTCGTGAAGTGCTGCCGCAGCGCCGCCGCCGACCCGAAGCCGACCGCGGCCGCGATCTCGTCCACCGACACCGTCGTGGTCTCGAGCATCCGCTGCGACGCCACCACGCGCTGATGCAGGATCCACTGCAACGGCGTCGTACCGGTGGCCGCCTTGAACCGGCGGGCGAAGGTTCGCGGCGTCATCGCTGCTCGACGGGCGAGTTCCTCCACGGTCAGTTGACGGTCGAGGTTTCCCTCCACCCACGCCAACACAGCCCGCAGATCGGCATCCACGTCGACCGACGAGGGCATCGGCTGCTCGATGTACTGCGACTGACCTCCGTCACGGTGCGGTGGGACGACCATGCGTCGCGCCACTGTGTTCGCCACGTCGGCCCCCCAGTCCTCGCGCACGAGGTGCAGGCACAGGTCGATTGCCGCTGAGGTGCCGGCCGACGTGTACAGGCGGTCGCCGCCGCAGTAGAGCACGTCGGGCTGGAGGTCGATCGATGGGTGACGTGCTCGGAACTGGTGCGTGTAGGTCCAGTGCGTGGTCGCCTCACGTCCGTCGAGCAACCCGGTCGCGGCGAGTGCGAAGGCCCCCGAACAGAACGACAGCAGGCGCGCCCTGCGAGCGTGCGCCACCCGGAGTGCATCGAGCACCGCCGGGTCGTACTCGATCAGTGGGCTCGGCCGTCCGCCGTTGGGCAACACGATCGTGTCGGCCCACTCCAGAGCCTCCAGCCCGTGATCGAGGTGGATGTCGAACCCGACGTCGACTCGCAGTGTCGGCCCCTCGTTGCTGCACAGCCGCACCTCGGAGTACGGAACGCCCTGCTCGGTGCGGTCGTTGCCCCACACCTCGATGGCGACGGCCGTCTCGAACATCGCCGGGCGGTCGAACATCAGGACTGCCACCCGATGCTCGCGTTCCCGCCATGCTGGAATGGCAGTTCTCTTGCTCATGCAGGTCATCCTGC
>JBBSOH010000298.1:0-4097 GCA_038259945.1 Acidimicrobiales bacterium | reverse complement strand
GTTGCGCGACAGGCGGTCCGGCAGCGCCGTCGGCCCCTCCGCATCGACTGCGCAGCCGAGTCTTCGTCACCACCTCGGTCTCAGATGCGTGTCGCCGGGCGGCCCGGTGGCGTGAAGTCGACCGCGAGCACGAGTTCGCGCAGACGATGTGACGCGCTGTGCGTCGACCGCAGACAGCGTCGGAGTCGGCGAGAACTCCACGGACGGCGATAGCCGGGACGGATCTGGATCCCGCATCGACCCGTGCCGTGGTCGAAGATCGCGACCGACACCCGGAGCCGACGCATCTTGACACCGTGAAGCGTGGCATCGGCGATCCACGGGCGACCGAACTCGGCGGCCGCTGCTCGGAACGGTTCGAGCAGCAATCGGCCGGAGTCTCGACCGTCGTCCCACGAGATCGCCGTCGTGTGATCGAGCATGTCCGCAGCCTCCGCTCCCGAGGTGGTCGCGAATCGAGTCGTCTCGATCGGGCTCCCACCGTGGAGTTGACCGAACGTCGGGCGACTGAGCGCCTCGAGCCAGTTCTCGACCCACTTCTTCGGCCAGCGGACGTCAGACCGTGCGTGGTGGCGACCGCCGTCGACCCCGGGCAGGAAGCGAGCGTCGTATGTGCTGTTGGTCGTGGCCGTGGTGTTGCTGCTGGTGCGGGTGGTCGTGGCGGGTCGACCGAACCGGCGCGCTGTCAGGTGATCGACGCTGCGCTCCGGCGACACGATCGATGGGTTCCACACGATCGTCGAGCCGCCGAGATGCTCCGCAGCGCCGTGGCGAGACGCCCGGGTCATTCTCATTCACCCATCGTGGACCCCACACGGATCGTCGGCAAGTGCAGCGGAGGATCAGGAACTCCCCGGCGACTTCCTGTACGTGCGTGCAAAGGTGTAATCATGTAATGCAACCGATACATTCACCGCATGACCACCACAACAGACTCCACCATCGACGCTTGGTTCACCGGGCGCATCCCCACCGACTGGGCCTCCACCGCGGCTCCGGCCATCGTGATCGATCGAGAGGAGATCACGATCACCATCTCCGTCGTCGAGCCGACCCTCGCCGACGATGCGAGCGACGTCGACCGGGCCGAAGCCGTCACCGGTCGAATCACCGGCTTCCGCGAGGACACCCGTGACCAGCGGATGGCGATCGCCCGCGACGCCGAGCACCGCTTCGAGCGCAAGGTCGCTTGGGCCGTGAAGGTCGGCGATCGCACAGAACTCTTCACGCACATCGCGGTGCCCGTGATGACGCGGCTGCGCCAGCCCGAGCGCCTCGTGCTCGACACCCTCGTCGCGGCGAATGTCGCCCGTTCGCGCGCCGACGCCCTCGCCTGGTGCGTTCGCCTCGTCGGTCAGCACACCGACGACTGGCTCACCGACCTGCGCAACGCGATGACGGCGGTCGACGACGTTCGAGCGAAGGGCCCCGACGCAGCCTGACCCGACCCCCGGCCAGACTTTCCGCTGTTCCGTGTCCGAGCATCGACGTCGACCTGTCCGATCTCACCAGGGGTGGTCGTGGCCGTCCCACCGGATGAAGCGGCCGGTGTCGGCAATCGTCAATTCGGAGATCGTGTCGACGATTGCAATGCTGGATTCCTCGATGGTCATCGGTGCACCACTGCCTCCCATGTCCGTCTGGACCCAGCCGGGATGCAACATCACGACCCCGACGCCGTCGGGTCGCAGCGCCTCGGCTGACTTCACGCCGAGCATGTTCAGAGCGGCCTTCGAGACGCAGTACGCAGTGTCGCGACCCTTGCGCGCCGCTACCTGCATGGAACCCAACTGTGAGCTGACGTTCACGATCATCGGATCGGTCCCGCGCCGAACGAGCGGCAGCATGTGGCGGGTGACGAGCATCGGCCCCGTGACGTTGACGTTCATCACGGCCTCGAACGTGGTGGCGTCGAAGTCGAAGGGACCCCGCGCGCTCTCAGGAGCGCCGAACGCGCGTGCATCGGCACCGGCGCAGTTCACGAGCAGGTCGAGCGATTCGATCTCGCCACCGAGCGTGGATGCGGCCGCCACGATGGAGGATTCGTCCGCCAGGTCGAGAGCGACGCAACCTGCCAGCGAACCGCCCAGGTCGTCGTCCATCGCACCGTCACGCGTCGTCCCCCACACTCGGTGACCTCCGACTGCGAGGCGTCGGGCGACCTCCCGCCCCAGTCCTCGGCCGACTCCGGTCACCAGGGCAGTTCTCGTCGACATCACCCCATGGTGTCACGTCGGCGTGGGGACGCGTCGAGCGCTTCGGGCCCATCGACGACGTTCGACGCCGTCAGCACGACGCCGATCCTGAACGGTCTCTGGCGGCCAATTTCGCGTGGGCGCCGGCGAATGGTGTCAGGCGTTGTAGCTGTCCATCGAGGTCTCGGTTCCGTCCCCGATCCAATCGGTGTGGAAATCCTCGCTGCGATCTCGATCGAGCCGCTGATACCCGTGCGCTCCGAAGTAGTCGCGCTGAGCCTGGATCAGGTTCGCCGGCAGGCGTGCGGATCGGTATCCGTCGAAGAACGCCAGCGCCGAGCTCAGCGCCGGCACCGGCACGCCGGTTCCGATGGCAGCACGAACGGTGTCCCGCCAGCCCTGCTGACCATCGATCACCAGTGCGTCGGCGAACACGTCGGCGATCAGCAGGCTGTCGATGTCCGGCGTCTCGGTGAACACCCGGGCGATGTCGTCGAGGAACCGCGCGCGGATGATGCAGCCGCCGCGCCAGATCGATGCGATCGCGGCGAGGTCGAGGTCCCAGTCGTGCTCGCGGCTCGCCGAGGCGAGCATCGCGAATCCCTGTGCGTACGAAACGACCTTGGCTGCATACAGCGAAGCCTCCAGATCGTCGAGGTCGATGGCGTCGCCGATCCGATGGTCGGGGTCACCGAGGATCTTCGCGGCGCGTCCCCGTTCGTCGATGAGTGCCGAGACCACGCGGGCGATCACGGCCTCGGCGATCAATCCGACCGGTTGGCCGAGTTCGAACCCGTACATCGCCGTCCATCGGCCGGTGCCCTTCTGGCCGGCGGCGTCGACGATCACGTCGACCACGGCTTCGCCGTCGGGTGACGTGGTGGCGAGGATGTCGGCGGTGATCTCCACCAGGAACGATTCCAGGCGTCCCGTGTTCCACGTGGCGAATGCCTCCGACATGTCCGCATTGCTCATGCCCGTGGCCGACATCAGGTCGTAGACCTCGGCGATCAGTTGCATGTCGCCGTACTCGATGCCGTTGTGGACCATCTTCACGAAGTGGCCCGCCCCACCTCGGCCGAGCCACTGGCAGCACGGTTCACCGTCGTCGGCCTCGGCGGCGATCGCCTGGAAGATCGCCTGGATGTGCGGCCAGGCATCAGCCGAGCCACCCGGCATGATCGACGGACCGTTGAGCGCGCCTTCTTCGCCACCCGAGACGCCGGCGCCCACGAAGTGCATGCCGTCGTCCTGCAGGCGTGCGACGCGGCGCTCGGTGTCCTTGTAGTCGGAGTTGCCACCGTCGATGACGATGTCGCCGGCGTCGAGCATCGGGAGCAATTCGTCGAGCACGGCGTCCACCGCGCCTCCGGCCTTGACCATCAGCATGATCCGACGCGGCGACTCGAGCGACGCAACGAAATCCTCGAGTTCCTCGTGGCCCGTGACGCTCGCGTCGGCCGCATCACCCTTCACGAAGTCGGTCATCCTCGACGTGGTCCGGTTGTAGACTGCCACGTCGAATCCGTTGCGAGCCATGTTCAACACGAGGTTGCGGCCCATCACCGCAAGCCCGATCAGGCCGATGTCAGCAGCCACGACGGGCTCCCGTCCGCGGCTCGACCTGGTGACATCCATCCGGGATGGATGTCACCAGGTTCGTCGTCGTTGATCTCGTGCTCGACATGGGGCCGATCGTAGGTGAAGGGAGTCCAACCGGGTGATCGACCATCCGGCGCCGGACACCGAAGGGACGCATTGCGGGTCAGCGGATGCGGCGGACCGACGGGTGCTGCTCGTCGAACAGGTCAGGGTGGAAGATCGTGGCCAGTGCCTCGATGCCGTCGACGAGTCGCGGACCGGGCCGAACCACCAGTCCGTCGGCGTCGATCGCCCACACCT
>JBBSOH010000297.1:0-4150 GCA_038259945.1 Acidimicrobiales bacterium | reverse complement strand
GGCTGTGGGTCAATCGACACGGCCCGCCTCGAACCCCCCCGGACCTACCCGCCACCCCCCCCCCCCCGGGCCCCGGCCACTAACCGTCCCCCCCGCGGGGCGCGCCTATTCGGGACGTCGCTCGAAAGCGCCGGGCGAGACGATTCGTGACGTCGCTCGAAAGCGCCGGGCGAGACGATTCGTGACATTGATCGAAAGCGCCGGGCGAGACGATTCGGGACGCACGGCCGTGCCGCCTCGGGAGGGGCTGTGGGTGTGGCACCCGGATCGTGCTCGACGGCGCATCTGACAACTCTGCGACACCCCCGTGCGCATGATGAAGTCATGCAACGATTCGGATTCGGCCTCTACGTGCCACCTCCTCCACCTCGAGAATCCACCCTCGACGCGAACCGCCAACGGTCCTGCGTCCCCGTCATCGAATGGCAGCTCGGGCACGAAGCACGGCATCGTCTCGCCGATTCCCCGCACCCACACACTCGGACGACAGCGATCTGGAGCTGCCCGGTCTGCAGCACACCGGTTCCGCGCCTTCCCCGGGCTGGCCGGCATCGCGTCTACTGCACGAACGCCTGCCGGCAACGTGCCTACCGACTCCGCTGCGCGAGTCGCCGTCAACATCCGATGTCGGCGCATCGAGACCCTCGCCCGATCCGGGCGACCACGCGTGATCGGGTGCACGCAATCCGCGAATTCGTCGACGTGTCGAGCGGACGTCGCGATTCGATCGGCCGCGGCATCACCGCCTGCGGCGCCTTCGGCCGCATGTCGATCGACACGCCATCGCGCTTCGGTCACCTTCGATTCGCCCCACTGGACGGCATTCCCAGTCCTGACCGATGTCGCAGATGCGAGCAGCTCAGCGGCATCGTCCCGGCAATGGGCGACGAGGAAGGCGCGTGGCGCTGGAGCAAGCAACGCCAGCGAACACCCACTCTCGCGGCCTGATCACCCCCGAGGCGAGCGACATCCGGCGATCACTCAGCAATCGCAATGTCCGGGGCTCCGACAACCTCCGTGGCAGCGACAAACGACATCGACATCCGAGCGACCCGGCGATCTCAGCAACATCACGTCTGAGCAGCCAGCATCTCACCTCAGCGATACATCCTCACCTCAGCGATACGTCCTCACTTCAGCGATACGTCGCCAGCAGGAACCACCTCCGGTGTTCGGCGATGACGAGATGCGCCTGTTGGCCGGCCGTGTCATCGTCGATCACGATCTGGAATCGTGCAAGTCGTCGATGTCGACCCGGCTCCCACCATCGTTGATCGATCGGCCACGGCCCCGCCCACGACCGAACCGTGCGCAGCGTGCCGCGACGCCAGCCTTCGGCCTCGTTCCCGAGCAACAGCCGGATCGCGGTCGGCGCGCTCGACACCATCCCACGCCCGCTGACCTCGACCATTGCCCCGTGGTCGTCGAGCACGTCGAGCGGCAACGGCTCGTCGAAGACCGTCGTCGGCGATGGCGCCGGGAGGCACCCGGGCCACGGCCCCGAGCGTCCGTCGATTCCGGCGCCGGGCGACATCCGTGACACCGCCCGCTCGCGCTGGTCGAGGTCGACCAGCGTGGCCGGCATCCACCGGTACCGATCGCTCGGCAGCCTCCCGCCGTGCCACACCGGCACGGTCACCGCCTGTTCCGACGTGAGCGAGGTCAGTCGTGCCACGGCCCGGATCGCCCGCCGATCGGCGTCGGATTGGCCACCCCACAGACCGAGCTGCACACCCTCGTCGGCGCGTACCTCCTCCGGTGAGAGGCGCACCGACGCAACGCCTCCGGTGATCTCGTGCTCACTGCCTCGCGGCAGGTTGATCCAGGCATCGAGCTGCCAGCGCACCCTTTCGACCATCGCCGGAGCCGACAGACCGCCCGACCGATACCACGATCGTTCGGACCGCTCGCCGTGTTCGGTCTCCAGCAGCACGACCAAGCGGGTACAGACCCGACCATCGGAACCCAGTCGTCCGGCGAGTTCGTCGGCCAGTTGTTTGGCGACGAACACGACTGCGTCGGTCTGGGCCGCCGGGTCGTCGAGCACCCTGGCGAGACGGCGTTCGGGAGCGGGGTCGGTTGTGTTGGCCGGACGGATGTCGATGCCCGATGCGAGACGGTGAGCGTGGAGACCGACCGGACCGAACCTGCCCAGCACGTCGGACGACGCAAGTGCAGCGAAGTCACCGAGGCGACGAATGCCGAGGCGGGTGAAGAGGTCGACGAGGTCTCCATCGACCTCACCGAGCGTCTGCAACCATCCGATCGGAAGCGATGCACAGAACGCGGGCGACCCTGATGCCTCGACCACGACCGGGTGCCGACGCCGAACAGCGAGGCGTGCTGCGATGCTCGCTGCGAACCGACCGTCGGCCACACCCACCCCCACACCCATGCCGTCTCGGGCTTGCGCATCGCCGACAGAACCATCGTCGCTCACGACACGGTCGTCAACGGCACGGTCGGCTCCGTTGCGATTCGAAGCGATGCACTGCTGGACGATGCGGCGGAGATGGTCGGCCAGAGCGGCGTCGCCGCCGAAGTACCGCGACGGCCCGCAGGCCGCCACGCTCAACCAGCCGGGTTCGACGAGATCGACCCTCGGTGCGATCTCGGCGACCGCCCGCACGATCGACTCGAACTCGCGGGCATCACGTGCGGGATCGTCGTCGAGCAACACGATGTGCGGGCACCGCTGCTGCGCCTGTCGACGGCGTTGGCCGATCACCACGCCGTCGCCGGCCGCCGCAGCCGTACGCGCCACGACCCGGTGATTGCGCATCACCGCAGCGGGCACGTCGTGACGACACCCCGCAGCGGTGACCGGCCAATCAGGGCACCACACCGTCACCATCCGCACCGGATCGATGGACGAACCACCCGGAACCGGACCACCCGGAACCGGACCACTGAGAACAGGGTCACCAGAAAGAACAGGGTCACCAGCGAGAACCGGCTCGCCACCGCCGGCTGGGTCGTCGACGAGGTCTGGACGGAAGATCTCGGGCGACCCTGTGTGATCACCGGACGAGTGTCGAGTGGTCATGGTCAGCCAGCGAGACGACGGTCGGAATCGTCGGAATCGAGACCGCGGAGACCGGCGTCCGGATCCGTCGCGGCAGCGAGACTGCCAGCCATCTCGGCGAGCAGTTCGGCCTGCGGGTCACGCTCGCTCGATTCCTCCGCCATGTCGACGACGTCGATCGTGGAATGGGTGCCGGAAACGGAACCGATGGTCGGAGCGGGAGCGAGTGAGCAGACCGCACGACCCGACGTGGCGTCGACGAGCAACGAGACATTCCGCGAGACCGGGAGTCGTCGACCTCCTGCCACCACGTGGATGATCCGTGAACGCAGGTGACCGGCACCCTCGGTCACCCCGATCCACTCGGTGCGGTCGGTGGAGAACACGAGGTCGCTGGTCAGCGCCCCGGATTCGCCCAGAACCACGACGATCGCCCCTTTCTGTTGAACACGCGTGGCGAGTTTGCGGACCGCTGCCGGGCTCCTCGCGCCGCGCAACTCGGCCGGCACCGTGGTGACGACCACGTCGAAACCGTCGACCGCAGCACCCATCACGTCGATCCACGAGGCAACGGCGCCGACGCCGGCGGTGGACTCGGCCTCGGTGACCCCTGTCTCGACACGGACGATCCGTTCGAGCGGGATGCCGAACTCGCTCGCGGCATCGGCTCCGAACGTGGCCACGTCGACCAGTGCACCCCACGCTCCTTGCGCCAGAGCATCTCGGATCAGCCCGAACGCAAGGGACGTGTCGGCGACGCCCCGACAGGACAGCACCCGACCGCGGACCATGCCCTCGTCGGGGAGCAACCGGTCGAAGGGAGCGGCAACCGGCAGCGTCCGTTCCCGAGCCAGGGTGATCGGTTTGACGCGTTCTCCCAGCTCAGCGAGTACCTGCTGCAGTGCCGCGGACTGATCGGA
The DNA here is from genome assembly GCA_038259945.1 of Acidimicrobiales bacterium. Lineage (GTDB taxonomy): Bacteria > Actinomycetota > Acidimicrobiia > Acidimicrobiales > Ilumatobacteraceae > Ilumatobacter_A. Next base: position 205 of record JBBSOH010000297.1, on the reverse strand, counting down.
GCGAGTGCGGCGGTCGACATCGGACCGCGATGGTGCAGCGGAGAGCAACGGCGTACGATGATCGACAGCGAGTTCCATCGGTCGAACGATATCGAACACCTGTTCGATATCGCAAGGCGATCCGTCCAGTTCGGAGAAAGTCGCCGTCGGTCCTGCCTCCCGCCGCTCACGTGTCTGACGTGTCGTACGAACCGACACGACGACG
>JBBSOH010000296.1:0-4189 GCA_038259945.1 Acidimicrobiales bacterium | reverse complement strand
CGACGGAATCGGCGACGGAATCGACGACCGAGTCCGCAACCGGGTCACTCTGGGCCGGCGCCACTTCGGTCGGGACGACGACGTCGTCCGGCACGACGGGATCGTCGTCGGTATCGAGGAAGAAGCGGCCGGCGACGGCGACGATGACGAACACCGCAACGATGGCGCCGCCGATCAGCAGCGACAGTCGGATCGTGCGCGACTTCGCCTTCTCGCGCGCTGCTTCCTGTTCCCGGCGTGCCTTGTTGGCCTTCTGGCGTTCTCTTTTTTCGGTTCCCACAGTGGCCCGACGATACCGGCCCGGTCGTGCTCGCACGGGTCAACGCCCCGCCGCCCGACCGGGCCTGTCGGAGCGGACGTCGAGTTCACCCTGAGGGGTCAACGTGATCGGGAAGCCGTTGGCTAGATTGTGGTCGTGGCCAAAGTTCGTCTGTTCGCGTCGGCTCGCGTTGCCGCGGGCCACGGAACCGATGTGATCGACGCCGCCACGGTTGCCGACGTGTTGCAAGTGGCGCGCGATCGGTACGGCGAGCAGTTCACCGACGTACTGTCCACGTGCAGGATCTGGGTCAACGGCGAGGATGCGGGGCTCGACACAGCAGTCGGGCCCGACGACGAGGTGGCGATCCTGCCACCCGTCTCAGGAGGAGCGACATGAGCGACGAATCAGCAGCGAGCGGCACCGTCCAGGAAGTGGACCCGACCACGTACTCACTCGACGAATTGCGGGCTCTGCGCACCGAGTTGCAGCAGCGGGACGATGTCGTGTCGTATGCGCGGCGAGTCGCCCAGGCGCGACTCGACCTGGTCAAGTCCGAGCTGAGCCGCCGAGAGTCCGGTGGAGACGTGAGCGACGACGTCGCCGGCGTGCTCTCCCAACACCTCACCGGAGGCCCGGCTCGACCCCCTCGGCCCGCCGAGGACCTCAGCGACGATGCCCTGTCGGCCGAACTCGATTCGATCTGCGCCGAACATCACTACGGCCGCATGGAGGAGCTCGACGAGGCCGAACTCGCCACGCTGGCCGAGGCGATCGGCGAGTTCGAGCGGCGCGTCTCCCGGGATCGCCGTGAACGCTTCGACCGTCTCGATGCGCTGAGCGCCGAACTCGTCCGTCGGTACCGTGACGGCGAGGCCAGTGTCGACTCGTTGCTCGAGGACTGAGCGGCCGCTCGTCCACGAATGCCCGAAGATCGTTCGACCGAGGTGAGCGGCGTGGCTGGGCCGCGTCCACGACGCGTCGCGGTGATCTCGCTGCACACCTCGCCACTGCTCCAGCCCGGGTCGGGCGACAGCGGTGGGATGAACGTGTACGTGCGCGAGCTGATGTCATCGCTCTCGCAGTCCGGTGTCGAGTGCGTCACCTTCACGCGGGCCGACCGTGAAGGACTCGAGCCCGAGGTGTTCGTCGAACCGAACCACCGTGTCGTGCACATCGAGGCCGGACCGCACCACCTCCCCAAGGAAGCCTTGGCCGACATCTCCGACCAGTTCTGTGCGGGGGTGATGCGCTGGTTCGCCGAGAACGGTCCGCCCGACGTGATCCACGGCAACTACTGGCTGAGCGGCGTCGGGGGGCACCACTTGAAGCACGCGTTGAACGTGCCGTTCGTGTCCACGTTCCACACGCTGGCCCGGGTGAAGGCCGAGGGCGGCGACCCCGAGCCACTGTGGCGCGACCGGGCCGAGGCCGAGATCATCCGGTGCTCCGACGCGATCTGTGTCAGTTGCGTCGAGGAGGAGGAGCAGTTCCGCCGGTTGTACGGCGACCCTCACGGTCGCATCGAGATCATCGCTCCCGGCGTGGAGCATGCGTTCTTCGCGCCCGGTGATCGCGGCGGAGCCCGTCACGCCCTGGGCATGGATCGTGACACCCCGCTGATCGTCTTCGTCGGGCGGATCCAGCCACTCAAGGGACCCGACGTGGCGATCCAGGCGCTCGCCGGTCTGCACCGTCTCGGCCACGGCGATGCGCGGTTGCTGATCGTCGGCGGAGCGTCGGGTCGCCAAGGCGGGTACGAGGCCGAGCGGGTCCACGATCTCGTCGACGAACTCGATCTCCACGATCACGTCGAGTTCGTCGCCCCCCAGCCGCACCACATCCTCTCCACCTACTACCGGGCCGCCGACATCGTCATCGTGCCCAGCCGGTCGGAGAGCTTCGGCCTCGTGGCCCTCGAGGCCGCCGCCTGCGGCACGCCGGTGGTGGCCAGTGCCGTCGGCGGGCTGCTGAGCCTCGTCGACGACGGCGAGACCGGCCGGCTGATCGTCGGGCGCAACCCGGGCGACTACGCGGCGGCGATGGCCGAGATCCTGAGCGACGACGAGATGCGGGCCACGATGGGCAAGGCGGCCGTCGCGCGGGCGAGCGACTACACGTGGCGAGCTGCAGCGCATCGTCTCGCCGATCTCTACGACGGTCTGGTCGGTCACGATCTCGTGAGTTGCCACGACGCGCACCCTGAGCGCCAGACCGAACCGACGACGACACGAGGAGCCGACGATGAGTGACGATCAAGCCGCAGGCGCACGGGACCACGATTCCGATGTCGAGGCCGATGCTCTCACCGGTGAGGAACTCGCCGTGCTGGAGCGGCGTCTGGACGAGTGGATCGCCGAACTCGACGCCGAGCACGAACACATCGTGGCCGTCGACCGCGACGAGGACGTCGCTCGACGTTGGTACGTGCGGATGCGCGGCGAGGAGAAGGACTTCACCACGGTGTGGCTCACGCTCGGCCAACGCACGTTGCGCTACGAGAGCTACGTCATGCCGGCGCCGGAGGAGAACGAGCGCGAGCTGTACGAGAACCTGTTGCGCCGCAACGAGCGCCTCGTCGGCGTCCACTTCTCCATCGGCGACGAGGACGCGATCTTCCTCCGTGGGGTGCTGCCGGCCCACGCAGTGGTCAGAGCCGACATCGACCGGATCCTCGGGACCATCTACGCCACGGTCGAGCAGACGTTCACGGCGCTGCTCCACATCGGCTACGCCAGCCACTTCACCGACGAGACGTAGCGACCTCCGAGTCGGCAGGATCCGGTCCGACCACCTGCAGCCGAGCGTTTTCCCGTCTCGGGATCCAACGACCCACTGAAGGGATGCCCGGGTGGGTGCATCTCGGGGGAGTCGGTTCTCCCGCACCCGCCCGGGTCCTCGCCGGGACGCCGGTGTCGTCCCCGTCCGGCGACCCCCCGTCTCGGTCTCGTCGCCGTCAGGTGTCGCTTTCGGTGTGGCGTCGCCCTCGTCTCGTGCTTGCCGTCGTCCGCCGCGGCCCGGGCAGCCGATCTCGCTCGCCTCGACCGGGGGCGCAGGCGTCTACGGTCAGGTTGATGAGTGTCGACGTGGTGATGATCGGTGGCGGGAACATGGGTGCGGCGTTGCTGGGGTGGATGATCGGGTCCGGCCGCTTCGCCCCCGAGTCTCTGGCCGTCGTGGAACGGATCGACGAGCGTCGCGAGGAACTCGCCGCGATGTTTCCCGGTGTGCTGATCGACGCCGAGATCCCGTCCGCATCGGGGGCGGTGATCGCCGTCAAACCCGACGGCGTCAGCGACGCAGTGAGCGCTGCGGTTGCCGCAGGAGCGACCCGCATCCTGTCGATCGCCGCGGGCGTGACCCTTGCGACGCTCGACGCCGCTGCGGGAGCAGGCGTGGCGGTGGTGCGAGCCATGCCGAACACGCCGGCCCTGGTCGGAAAGGGAGCGTCGGCGATCGCCGGGGGAGTGACTGCGGGTGAGGTCGACCTCGAATGGGCGACCGACATCCTCGGGTCGGTGGGGATCGTCGAACGGCTCGACGAAGCGCTGCTCGACGCATTCACCGGCGTCGCCGGATCGGGCCCTGCCTACGTCTTCCGCTTCGCCGAGGCGCTCACGGCGGCCGCAGTGGCCGAGGGGCTTCCCGCCGACGTTGCCGAGCGGGTCGTCGCCCAACTGGTGCTCGGCTCGGCGACACTGCTCGACCGAGATCGCGACGCCACCCGGCTCCGCATCAACGTCACGTCTCCCGGTGGCACGACGGCGGCCGGGCTCGCTCGATTCGAGGCCGCCGGCTTCGAGTCGATCGTGGCCGATGTGGTGCGGGCGGCCACGCAACGGAGCCGCGAACTCGGCTGAACGTGTCGACACCTCGACGGCCGCCAGGAATCGGCCGGACAACCGAAACGAGTTACATCGATGTTTTTCG
>JBBSOH010000295.1:0-4266 GCA_038259945.1 Acidimicrobiales bacterium | reverse complement strand
GTTGCGGAACACGATGTATCCGGTGACGGCGACGTTGTCGACGGAGGGGGTCCAGGTGAGGGTGACGTCGCCGTTGGGTTGGATGGCGCCGACGAGGTCGCGTGGTGTGTTCGGTGGTGTGACGTCCTGGGCCGGGTCGGGAGCGATGGTGATCAGCAGCGACGGCGTCTGTGCGCCTTCGTTGCCGGCGGCGTCGAATGCGAGCACCTGGTAGTAGTGGTCACCGGGGCCCGGGGCGGGGACCACGTGGGTGGGGTCGGTGACTCGGGCGATCTCGACGGCGTTGCGGAACACGATGTATCCGGTGACGGCGACGTTGTCGGTGGGCGGCGTCCAGGTGAGGGTGACGTCGCCGTTGTCCTCGATCACGCCGGCGAGGTCGGCGGGGGTCCGGGGTGGGACGGTGTCCGCACCGAGGACGGTGACCTTGACCGGCTGGTTCTTGAAGCCGAGGTTGCCCGACGTGTCGAAGGCCCGCACCTGATACCAGTGGTCTCCCTCGCCGGGAGCCGGCACGACGTAGTTCGGTTCGATGGTCTCGGCGATCTCGACGCTGTTGCGGAAGATCTTGTACCCGGCCACGGCGACGTCATCGGTGGAGGCGGTCCACGTCAAGGTGACATCGCCGTTGTCCTCGACGACGGCGGCGAGATCTGCGGGGATCGAGGGTCGCGTGGTGTCGATGTCACTGGCGGTGAACACACGGGTGGTCGCCGAACGGTTCCCCGTGACGTCCATCGCACGCACGAAGTACCGGTCGCTGCTGGTTCCGGTCGGGTCGCGGAACGTCGTGATGCCGATGTAGGAGGCGAACACGGAGTTGTTCTTGAGGAGTTCGTAGCGGACCATCCCGCCGCGATCGTCACCGGTGGACGCCGTCCACTCGAGGTTCACGCCGCCGCCGGCAGCGGTCGCGATCGGGCTGCTGGGAGGGGCCGGCGCTGTGGAGTCGACCGAGCAGAACTTTGCGAAGCCCTCCACGTAGCGAGGGGTGTTGCCGTCGTAACTGCCACGGTTGAAGTCGCCGCCTGTCCACAGGCAGTCCGACGAGTCGGCGAACAGTTCCCAGGAGCCTTCGCCGTAGCGCGTGCCGATCGCGGGGTACCAGTCGAGATGGACGGGGTTGGCGGTGTCGAACGCCGACATCCAGCGCACGGGCTTGTTCGACGTGGCCCCGGTGAGTTGGGGCCAGCGGTAGGCGTCCTGGTAGAGGAAGGTGTTGCCGTTGGCGTGGCTCCCGGCATACACGATGCCGTTCAATTCGGCGAGCGCCTGGCCGTCGCCGTACGGGTTGCTGACCCACGAACGGACGAGGCCGTAGTCGCTGGTGCGGTAGACCTGACGATTGTGCTCCGAGCCGGCCTGCCACACCTGGTCGCCGACGGCCAGGATCGCCTGCTGGTAGCTGCGTGTGGTGTTGGCGACACTCGTGCGGACCCACGGAGTGAGACCGGGAACGAGCGAGCCGTCTGCGGGACGGAGGATGCCGATCCCGATCGAGAAGGTGTTGTTGACGTAGAGGAAGTTGCCGGCGACGTTGACGCGATCAGCGGTGGCGTCGATGTCGAAGATGATGCCGTCGAACTGAGGACGGAACGTGGTGTCGACGACGCCGGAGGAGAAGTTGACGCGGGCGATCTGACCCACACTGCGCTCGACGCCGTTCGCGCCGGTGATGCGTGTGAAGTTGCCGCCGATGTACAGGGCGTTGCCTTCGATGTCGAGTGTGCGAGCGAGCGGCCAGCGGGTGCTTCCGGTCAGCGCCAGGCTCACGCGCCACGTCGGATCGAGGGCACCGGTGGTCGCGTCGAGCATGGCGACGGCGCTGGTGTTCGGCTGTCCGTTGACGGTGGTGAACTGCCCTGCGACGATCAGTCGACCGTCGTTCGTGGCCTTGAGGTCCCAGACGTTGCCGTTGATCGTGGGCCGGAACGAGTCGATCCACGCGCCGGTCGTGCGGTCGAACGCCGCAAGGAACGACTGGTCGTGACGCTGACGGGTGGCGGCGATCTCGACCTGAGTGAACTTGCCACCGACGTAGATCGTGTTGCCGATCTCGGCGAACGCCGCCACGGAGATGTCGGTCTGAGTGAACGTGTCGTTGGACTTGTTGACACCGACCACGCCCGCCTGCAGGACCTCGGTTCTGGTGGAGACGAGTGGCGAGGCAGCGATCGTTGCAGCGGGGAGTCCGTCGTCGGGGATCGGATCGACCGCTTGAGCCTGGGTTGATCCAGGGGTCACGAAGACGAGCACCGAGACCAGCAACGCAGCCGCGAGGCCCGTCCGCTTGACCGAGGCTCCGATGAATTCTGTCCGCCGCATGATGTTCCTCCGCTGGCGCTGGAACCGCTCACAGCGCCCACTCGATCGTATTCGCGTCGGAATGGACGGATGGACAAGATTCCCGGAGAATTCGTCCCGATTCGCGCGGTGCGTCAACGATTGTTCTCTCTCGGTCAAGGTCTTGAGGAGTCCTTGATCCTGTGATCGCTCCGGGTGTGTCCCTGGTCGCTACCTTTGATCCGATGTTGGTGTCAGGGTGAGCACGAGACGTGGATCGAGGCGGCGCTGTTTTCACATGGCATGCGGCGTTGCCGTGGCGCTTGCGATGACGGCCTGCTCGGGTGGCGACGATGAGTCGTCGGATGCGACGAACCCGGTGGAGTCTTCGTCGGCGCCGGCGGACACCGGGCCGCTGTTCGACCCGAGCAATCCGGACAACACCCAAGCTCCGGTCCCCGGCACCGAGGTGCAACTCGACGACGACGTGATCATCGCGACCGACGACGGAGAGATTCCTTCTTCGACGACGGAGCCGGCGCCTGACCCGAACGGTCCCGACGCGCCTCCGGTCGTGAGCGCGGCACCGAGCGTCGCCCCGGTGCCCCTGCCCGATCCGGCCGATGTCGGTCGCATCGTGTCCGTGTCGCCGACTCACACGGAGACGTTGTTCGCGATGGGGCTCGGGGAGTTCGTCGTCGGCGTCGACAACCTGTCGGACTTCCCCGAGGCCGCGTTGTCCGTGCGCCGCGATGATGTGAGCGCGGACTCGTCCGATCTCGCACCGCTGCTCGCGCTCGACCCGGACGTGGTGATCATCGGTGACGACCCGACCGATCTCGCCGGTCGACTCGCAGCCAACGGCATCGCTTCCTTCGTCGGCCCGACGCCCGAGTCGCTCGACGGCGTGTTCGTCCAGATCCGCGGCATCGCCGCCCTGGTTGGTCGTCCCGAACTGGGTGACGATCTGGTGGGGTCGATGCAGGCGTCGATCGACGCAACGATCGCCTCGTTGCCCGACACGTCGGAGCGCTCGTACTTCCACGAGGTCGACCCGTCACTGGTGACCATCGCAGCGGGGACGTTCCTCGACTCGATCTACGGCGAGTTGGGACTCGTGTCGATCGCTCCCGCCGACGAATCCGGGTTCGTCCAACTGTCGTCCGAAGCAGTCGTGGGAGCTGACCCCGACGTGCTGATCCTGGCCGATGTGGAATGCTGCGGGGTGACGGCTGAGGTGCTGGCTCAGCGACCCGGTTGGTCGGCCGTGGCGGCCGTGTCGAACGGTGCCGTGGTCGAAGTCCAGGACTACATGGTCAGTCGCTGGGGGCCGCGTGTCGTCGAACTCGTCGACGTCGTCGCCGCCGGTGTGGCGTCGGCCGGCTGATCGAGGTCCGGTCGGGTCGCTGGTTGTGTTCCGACCGATGTGGACGTATTCTGACTCCTCACTCCGGCGCGGGGTGGAGCAGTTCGGTAGCTCGTCGGGCTCATAACCCGAAGGTCGGAGGTTCAAATCCTACCCCCGCCACCAACGGCCGATCAGGGAAGTCCCTGGTCAGCGTTCAGGAAAGTCCGCCTTCCGGGGCGGGCTTTCTGCGTTTTCGGGATCAGGTGCGTGCGAGAGCGGCCCCACCGGTCACCGTTCGACGCGTCAGTCACCCGCGGCCAGCCCCGTCCTGAGTTGAACGCGCTGCAACGAGAAGGGAAGCCCGCGATGCGTCAGCACGAAGCACAGCGCCGGAAGAAGAGATCGATGAAGCGCCTTCGATCCGCCGGTGTTCAGGTTCCCGCCCTGCTTGCAGCAGTCGTGGCCGTTTTCCTTCCCGCGCCGTGCGACGGCAGATTGGTGATCGGAACGTGGCTTGTGCTCGCAGTGGTCGCAGCCATCCTTCGTTACGTGGCGAAGCCGAGCGACCGAAGGCAGGTGGTCGTGGAGGTCCTTGCTCTCACCTTCGACCTATCCTTCATCTGGATCCTCGCCGT
>JBBSOH010000294.1:0-4279 GCA_038259945.1 Acidimicrobiales bacterium | reverse complement strand
GTAGGTCAAGGTGTCGGCGAACGGAACCTGCACGTACTCGGCCTGGGTGCCGTCGATCTTGTGACCGAGGATCCAGCCACCGCCGCCGAGGCACTGCCCGGCGCGTCCCTCCCGACAGAACCGGCACGCACCGCATGCGGAGATGCACGACACGAGGACGCGGTCGCCGACCTGCACGTTCTTCACGCCGGATCCGACGGACTCGACGGTGCCGACCGCTTCATGGCCGAGGATCCGACCATCGGTCACGGCAGGCACGTCGCCCTTCATGATGTGCAGGTCGGTTCCACAGATCGTGGTGGCGTCCACACGGACGATCGCATCGGTGTCGGCCTGGATGCCCGGCTTCGGAACGTCCTCCCACGCCTTGGTGTCGGGTCCGTGGTAGACGAGTGCACGCATCGTGGTCGGGGAGTTGCTCATGTGATGTCCTTGTCGTTGGTCGTGGGGTGTCTTCCTGTGCCAACCACCGTGCGCCCGCCGGGGGGTTGACGAACAGTGCCGAACGTCCCCTCGCTCATCGATGTTCGGGACTCCGTTCCGTCGACATCGGCGCCACGATCGCGTCGTCGTCTCGGGCGGCTGCAGCCAGCATCAGTCAACCCTCAGCTGTCCTGAGCGGCAGACTGTCCGACATGGAAGCTCCGAAGGGCGACGCTGCCCGGATCCTGGTGGTGGACGACGAGGCATCACTCGTCGACGCGGTCGCCACGGCGCTGCGCTACGAGGGGTTCGACGTCACCGAGGCAACGACCGGACGATCCGGCCTCGCCGCCGCTCAGGAGCATGCTCTCGACCTCATCGTGCTGGACGTGATGCTGCCCGACATCGACGGCTTCGGCGTGGCGTCGCGACTCCGCCAGGACGGCGTGTCGACGCCGGTGCTGTTCCTCACGGCTCGTGACAGCCTCGACGACAAGGCTGCCGGGTTCGCGGCGGGCGCCGACGACTACCTGACCAAGCCGTTCTCGCTGGCCGAACTGGTGATGCGCGTCAAGGCGATCCTGCGTCGGTCCGGCTCCAGTACGGAGGGCTCGAATGTCCTGCGGTTCGCCGATCTCGAACTCGACATCGACGCCCACCGGTGCACGCGGGCCGATGCCGAGATCGACCTCACGGCGACCGAATTCCGACTGCTCGAATTCTTCATGAAGAACCAGAACCGGGTCCTGTCGAAGGCGCAACTCCTCGACCACGTCTGGCACTACGACTTCGGTGGAGACTCCAACGTCTGTGAGACCTATGTGAGCTATCTCCGCAAGAAGCTCAACGAGCACGGTGCACCGCTGATCCACACGGTGCGGCTCGTGGGATACGTACTGCGTGAGCAGATCGGGGGGTGACGATGTCTCTGCGACTCCGGTTGCTCATCGCCACAGCGGTCGCAGTGCTGGTCGGTCTGGTGGTGGTCGACGGCCTGACCTACGTCCTGGTGTCGCAATCGCAGGTCCAACAGGTCGATGCCTCGCTGAAGCGGGCACGACCTCCCCTCGAGACGATCGCGATGTCGAGCCGTCTTGCCGACCGAGACAGCATCCCGCGTCTCGCGCCCGGACTGTTCGTGGCGATCATCGGCGCCGATGGCGATCCGGTGTACGTGAGCGGAGCCAGGGAACCAGGCGCGGACGACGACGACACCATCGACATCGAAACGACCGACCTCAGTGTCGGGTCGCGCACCGTGGCAGGTCTCGACGACGAGATGCGATTGCAGGTCAGCGCGCTGGGGAACGGCTCCAGTCTCGTGATCGGCGAGTCGTTGCACGAAGTGAACGAGACCCGCCGTCGCCTGGCCACCGTATTGATCGTCGGGAGCGTCCTCGCCATCTCGATCGCATCGGCTCTGGCCTGGGGCCTCCTTCGAGCCGGCCTCCGTCCTCTGCGCGAGATGGAGCGGAGCGCGTCAGCGATCACCGACCGCGACCTCGACGCGACCCGGGTTCCGGGCGCCGGCGAGCGCACCGAGGTGGGGCGACTCGCGACGACGTTGAACGACATGCTCGACCGTCTGGAAACGGCCCGCTCCGAGCGCGAAGACTCCGTGATCCGTCTCACGGCGTCCGAGTCACGGATGCGGCGGTTCGTCGCCGACGCGTCACACGAACTCCGCACCCCGATCGCTGCAACCGCTGCGTACGCCGAGTTGTTCGAGCACGGTGCCCGCGACCGCCCCGACGACCTCGAGCGGGCGATGACAGGAATCCGAAACGAGACGCGCCGGATGGGCGCCCTCGTCGACGATCTGCTGCTCCTCGCGCGTCTCGACGAGCAGCGACCCGTCGTGTCCGAGGAGGTCGACCTCACCGAGATCGTGCTGGACTCGATCGATGCCGCCCGAACCGTCGACCCCGGTCGCCCGCTGCGGCCCCACATCCGCGGCGTGTACACCGTGCGCGGGGATCGGATGCAGCTCCGCCAGGTGGTCGACAATCTGCTCGCCAACGTCCGCGCCCACACGCCGAACGACACCGCGTGCGACGTGTCGCTGAGCGCCGACGATCACGACGTGGTGCTGATCGTTGCCGACACCGGCCCGGGCGTGGAGGAGCGCCATCTCCAGAACCTGTTCGATCGGTTCTACCGTGCGGACGACGCTCGCACCCGAACGTCGGGTGGGAGCGGACTCGGTCTCTCCATCGTCCGGGCCCTGATCGAGTCCCACCACGGAACGATCGCGGCGACCGCGAACCGACCGACCGGGCTGCTCGTCACCGTGCGAATCCCGAGCGCCTAGTCTCAGCAGGTGGAACGCGTTCTCTACTTCATGACGCGCTCGACGGGCATCGTCGCTGCGGTGCTCATGGTCCTCGCCCTGCTGTGGGGGTTCCTCTTCTCGTCACGTGCGACAGGCACCCGCCTCCGCCCGAACTGGTGGCTCGACCTCCACAACTGGCTCGGTGGCCTGACGCTGGTCTTCACTGCCGTCCACATTGCCGCCACCGTGCTCGACCAGAACTCGGGCATCGGCGTCTTGCAAGCGTTCGTACCCGGCACTGCGACTGACGCATGGGGCATCACCTGGGGCGTGCTCGCCACGTACCTCACGGCGGCCGTGGTGTTCACCACCTGGCCGAAACGGTGGGGCAACCGTCGATGGTGGCGGGTCGTGCACCTCCTGTCGGTTGCCGGTACCGCACTCGCGCTGGTCCACGGCTACCAGAGCGGAAGCGATGCCTCGCGTCTGGCCTTTCAGATCGGCATGATCGCAGCCGTCGGAGTTGCGACATACGGCCTCGGCCTCAGGCTGACGACGCTGCGATCGCGGACCTGACACCACGCCACATCAGGTCGAGTCGAGCGCCCACCGATCTGAGCGCCTCGCCACCCGGAACATGCGTCGGCCGATCGAGAACCCGGATTCACAGCCCGCTCACAGGTGCCGCACACAGGTGCCCAATCCGCGACTGGCTGAATGAAGACATGACCGAGCACTCCCTCCAGCAACCCGACGTGGCGGGCCAACCGTTCCGCACCATCCCGAGCGGCCCGAGACTCGACGATGCGACGCGACCTGAGGTCGACGGTGCGCTCGCCGAACGGCTCGCGAAGCTCGCCGCAGGACGCACCCGGACCGCTGGCGCCACCGTTCCCCCGACGGAGCGGACGAATGCCCCCCGGGCCAAGCGCCGGCATCCGGCGAAGCACTCCCGAACCGCAGCCCTCGCACTGAGCGTCCTCGCCAGCGGCGGGCTCGGCGTGTTCTTCGCCATGGGCGACTCGGGCGTGTCGGCATCCCCCGCCGAACCGGCCGGCCTCGTCATCTCCTCCGCGACACCTGCGACGTCGACCGCTCCGGCGACGACAGCCGCAGCGGTCGCTGCGCCGGCGGTGGTGAACGGCAACAGCTACTCCAACAAGTACGGCAAGATCCAGGTGCAGGCGACATTCGCCGCCGATGGCACGCTCACCGACGTCACCACTCTGGAGGTCCCGTCTCGAGACAGGGACAGCGTCGACATCAGCAACTTCGCCGTTCCGCGCTTGAACAGCGCCGCCCTGACCTCCCAGCGCGCCAACGTCAACACTGTGTCAGGCGCCACGTACACCAGCACCGGCTACAAGAAGTCGCTCCAATCCGCCATCGACCTCGCCCTGGCCTCCGGCATCCCGGTCGCCACCGGATTCTGATCGCCATGGCCGGCCCCACATCGTCCGACACCCGATCGACCAGCGATCCCGCAGGCGACCGACACCACGTCGAATTCGTGATGGGCATGGCCGTCAGCATCGATGTCCGTGGCACCGACATCCCCGTGGCCGCCGTCGACGATGTCGTCGC
>JBBSOH010000293.1:0-4322 GCA_038259945.1 Acidimicrobiales bacterium | reverse complement strand
CGACTCACCGTTTGTGGAACGATTCGGTGACAAAAGCGCAGGTCACAAGGTCGCCGACTCGACCGAACACGAGTGAACCGCGATCCAAATGCAGGATTCCGCGTGGAACCTCGTCGTACCCCTGGTTCGGGAGTCGTGGGACGATGACGCGCAGGTGTTCAGGATCGACGTCAATGTCGCGAATCGGGTGTTCGGGCCGCTGTTCGGATACACCGGTTCGTTCACGGTGTCGGAGCGTCCATGTGCGGCCGACGACATTCCGCTCGACGTGCTTCCGGTGCGCGAGGAGCGCCGCGAATGATGCGCGCGTCGAGATCTCGCTGATCTCGTCGCACTCGGTGATCTGCAGTTCGTCCACCCACGTGCTCGATAGCGGCGGGCGTCGCGGCCGATAAATCGGGGCGGCGTCGCCACCCGGTGTGATTGTCTATGGCGATGCGTACCGATGAGAGCGTCGCGAGGTAGCCGTGGACATCGCGTCGCGTGCGCTCGTCGCACTGTCGGACTTTATCGACATCGATGAGTTTCCGCTGGCCGAGTTCCTGCCGGCAGGCACCGCCGACGCCATCTTCGACGCCCTGCACCTCGTCGATCCCGTCGTGACCACATACGACTCGTCGGTCGTGTTCGACGGCGGCATCGCGTGGGAGGGGGCGATGGGTTTGCAGCTTCCGGGCACTGATCTGGTCAGCGTGACGTTGGCCGCAGCGGGAGCGGGCTGGACCGCCCTCTGGTGCCGGATGATGATCGGGTCGACGTTTGAGTTCCTTATCGTCGACGCTCCGGTCACCATCCAGATCGGCGAGGCGTTGCTGACCGACGCGGACTCCGGCGGACCCGTCGACATCGTCCTCACCACCTCCGTACGCTTCTCGGCCGACGGCATCGAGTTGCTCGACCCCGTCTCGGTCGACATCGCACCCGCAGCGATCGCCGACACGGGCCTGGTCATCGAGGCGACCGGAGCGAGCTTCATCAGCGGCACCAACGCCCGACCCGGCCTCGTGGCGCCCGTCGGCGACGACGTGCCCGACGGTGACGTCGAGGCGAGGTTCGAGGGTGTGGTGATGGAAGCAGCCACGCTCACGCTTCCCGCCGACTGGTTCGCCAACGACGACGGCAGCGCCATCGCGGTCACGATCACCGACGCGGCGATCGGAACGACGGGCTTCACGGGTGGGGTCACACTCGCTCGCGGCGACGCCGAAGCGCCGGACAGCGGAACGTTCGGCGGATTCCCCGCTCGTTTCCAGTCGGCGTCGGTCGTGTTCGTGGAGAACGCGATCGAGGAGGCCGCCCTCGAGGTCGACCTCCGCCTCCCGGTGCTCGAAGAGGGGACCGAGCGATGGATTCGGGCGTCGGCATCGTTCACCACGACGGGCGACATGACCGCATCGCTGGCCGCCGTGCAGCCCGACGGCGGTGCCGATCCGAACCACCTGATCTCCTTCGACATCGCCGACGTCGCCGCCGTCGGAATCGACGCGCTGCGACTCGAACGCACCGAGGGTCGCTGGACGGCGTGGATCGCCGGCGCGATCGCGGTGCTGATCGAGGCGGCCGAAGGTGGGGCATGGCCCGAGCTGAGCTTCACAGAGATCGGCATCGGCGACGACATGTCGATCCATCTCGACGACGACGCGGGAGTCACGCTCGAGGCGCCGCTCGTCGTCGACTTCGACCTCGCCAAGCTGTCGCTCGAGACGATGCGGCTCGGACGCGGCTCGACCGACGGGTCGCTGGTCATCGGTGCCAACGGCGGCGTCGAACTCCTGAAGGGACTTCCCGTCGGCGTGTCGGTGAAGGGGCTGGAGATCGAGTTCACTCCGGGCACCGGCGGCGTGTCGGTGTCGCTCGACGGCATCGGCGTGGCGCTGTCGGTTCCCGGCAGCTTCAGTGCAGCCCTCGAGGTCGGCTACGTCAGCTCCGACACGGTGAAGGAGTTCCGCGGCGCCGGCAACCTGGCGATCCCCGCACTCGACATCGACGTCGAGGTCGCCATGCTCGTCGGGCGCGACCTCATCGACCAGTTCAACTACTTCCAGGTGTTCGCCGACGCCCGATTGATGCCGACCGGCATCCCCATCGCCAACACCGGCATCGCCATCTACGGCCTGCAGGGTCTGGTCGCCCAGAACCGCACGCCCGACTGGGACGAGACCCTGCCCGCCGACGAGCGGTACTACGCGCTGTTCTCCGCGGCGCCGGTGGGGGTGACCGACCTCGACAAGTGGCGCAACGAGGAGGGCCAGCACGCGCTCGGCCTCGGCGTCGTCATCGGCACGATCGATCGCGGGTTCCTGTTCTCGACCAAGGGTCTGTTCGTCGTGACCTTCCCCGACGTGACCCTGATGCTGCAATCCCGCACCGACCTCGTCGCCGTCGCCCCGGAGCTCGCCGACGCGAGCGAGGGATCGATCGAGTCGTTGCTTGTGTATGCGGCAGCCGAGCGTGCGCTGTCGTTCAGCCTCGACATCGGCTTCGAGGTTCCGGCGATCCTGTCGATCGGCGGCCACGCCGGTGCATTCTTCGACTTCGACGATCCGGGAGCGTGGTACGTCGAACTCGGTCGGGACGAACCGGGCGAACGGATGACGGCGAACGTGTTCGGGTGGGAGGGCACCTGGCTGTTCACCGCAGGAGCGTGGTTCCGGATCGACGCTCGCGGACTGGACACCGGCGTCCGCCTCGACGTCGACCTCACCGCCGAAAAGGCCGGCTTCTGGATCGGTGCGCTGGGCTACGCCAGCGCCGGCATGTACTTCAACTGGTCGCCACCCCAGTGGGAGGGCTCGGCAGGTTACGGGCTCACGGTCGGGGCCGGCTACAAGAAGGTGGCGATCTCGTTCCACTTCGACGGCAACGTCACGGTCACCGTGCCCGCCCCGACCGGGTTCGACCTCACCCTCGAAGCGTGCATCTCGCTGCTCGTCACCGACATCTGCAAGTCGTTCCGATTCCAATGGGAGCTGCCGACGGTTCCCGACGTGTCGTCGCCCGAAGGGCCGCGCTTCGCTGCGCCACGCCACTACACCGTGCACCCGGATCCGCTCGGCCCCGACGAGCGCGGCGACGAACGGTTGATCGACGGGGTCGTCGCCCTGACCGAGTCGGCCTCGGGCAGGGGGCCCGAGGTGGAACTGAACTCGGTGATCACGGTCGAGTTCGAGCGGGCCATGATCGACGGGGTCGGCTTCAACGAGGGCATCGCGCTCGCCGACGGCGGCTACCGCACGATCGGCGACCGGTCGAACTGGTCGGTGGCCTCCGAGCTGGTCGACGTCACCCTGATCCGCGATCCGGACGGCGACGCCGAAACGGTGGACCTGTGGGGAACCTGGGCGTTCGACACGCTCGAGCAGAACACGCGCCTCCGGCTCTTCTCGTCCGAGCGCTTCGACCACGACGGCTCGCTCACCACGTCGTTCGTGACCGACTACACGATCGACTATTGCGCCGAGCCGACCGTGACGCGCACGTGCCTGAGCCTGCGGGGGCTCCAGCCGGGACTCCAATGGCTCGACGACGGATCGATCGCCGGGTGGGTCACCGGACTCGACCCCGAGATCCTGATCGACACCACCGACGGCGTGATGATGAGCGGCAGCGGCGTCCTCACCCTGTACCTCGCCGCCGCGCCCGAAGACGTCACCATCCGGCTGTACCAGCCGTGGACCGACCAGTACACTGAGATCCCCGGCCGAGTCGACAGCGGCACGCTCGTGCTGAACGACCGCATCAGCGGCGATCTGTATGCGGCGGAGATCTGCTGGGACACCGGCCACAGCGGACACCAGTGGAGCACCACGACCCGTGCGGGCACGATCGTGACCGATCGCGAGTCGTGGAGCATTCCGGCCGACGAGCAGCTGTTGGACCCGAACCGCGCATACGAGTTGCGCGTCACCACGCGCACGATGCGCAAGAGTCCGACCGGCAACGTGGAGACACCGCTCGGCGACATCACGACCACGAACCGCTTCCACACGGCCGGGCCGCCCGGCTTCGACGGTGCCCTCACCGCGCTGGTCACCGACACCGTGCCCGCAGCCGCCGACCGTGCGGTCTATCTCGGCTACGACCTCACGGTGGCGCTCGTCGAGGAATACGTGGCCTTCATGTGGACGTCGGTCGGCGCGGAGCTGCGGTTGCGCCTCGTCGACTCATCCGGTCAGCCGGTCGTCGACACCGAGGGGAACGAAGCGCTCGCCACGATCACCACGACGGGGGCCATCGAATACTCGGTCACCACCCAGTTCTGGGACCAGTTCGTCGAGACGTACCGCGACGGCCCGTGCCTGCCGATCTCGCCACCGCCGGCT
>JBBSOH010000292.1:0-4370 GCA_038259945.1 Acidimicrobiales bacterium | reverse complement strand
TCGACTCGGTCGCACGGTCGATCATGTCGAGCACGGCGCGACAGCGAAACAGAAGCGACGTCGCGTCGGCTGGCGCCATGCCCGAGGTCTGGCCCGTCCGCACGACCCACTCCGCCCACTGCGCTGCCCACGGCTCCGGCCACAGCGCAGTGGCATCCGTGACCGCCGCCTTCACGGCGTCGCGTCGGGCCGCACCCATGCGCGCAGCAGCCGCCACGGCCGACGCTGGAGCGCCGAGGAGGGTCAGTGCCTCGTCGAGATCAGAGCCGACACCGACCTCGGCGAGGCAGTGTTCGAGGACCGCGAGGTCGAGGCGGGTCCCGGGTCGTCGGCCGAGCAGCGACGTGAGAGCGAGCATGGCCGCCGACGAGAGCTCGGGAGTTGCGACGGTGCCGCGCCGGTCGGATCCCGAACGGTCGAGTCGCTCACGGGCGATCAACCACACGGCCGCCAGGTCAGCGTGCCGGAGCGATTCCGGAACGCGAACCCCCGGGACGCTCCCAGCGATGCCACCACCAGCGGCAACGTGACTCGCAGAGAAATTCGATCCGGAACCGCCCCCTCGATCCGACTCGGTCACGGTTCTGCACCTGACGATTCCGAACCCATCAGAACAGTCGTTCCTGCGGGATTCCCTGCGATGGCGATGGCCGGCGGCGACGGGTCGTCGAGGCCGCGTCGTCATCGGCCGACACGGCGAATCGGGCGGCCGCAGGAAGCGCGGCGATCATCGCCTCACCAGCCGAACCGGACTCCACGCCGGCCTCCACCACTCCGCCTGGGCCGTCGATGATCTCGACGAGGCGATTGTCCGCCAGCAGATCGAGCACCTGACGCAGCAACGCGGCGGGGTCGTCGACGAGCTTGCCCGACCACAGGTTGCCGTGGGACTTCGCAAGCGCCTTCATCATCTTCGACGCGACAGTGTGGGCGACCGGAGCGTCGCGACCCGAGAGTTCGCCGACGAACAACAGTGCCGCGTGCCCGATCGTTGCGGTGGTCGGGAAGTTGCGGTCGGACAGCTTGCCGTCGGGGTCGATCGCAGCAACGCCCTCGGCACGCGACTCGAGGCGCAGACCGAACATCTCGTCCAGCCAAGTGTCCTCTTCCCCCAGGCGGCGACGGAGCTCGGTCCACTCGCTCTCGTCGAGATCGCTGCGGTACAGCACGGGGTCTTCGACGAGGTGCGCGCGCATCCACTGGCGTGTGGTGGTGCGTCGGTCGGACCGATCCAGGAGTTGCTCGGCTGTTTCGGCGCGCGCCAGCACCGGGAGCGGCACCAGGCCGACGCGATCGGGGTCGACCTCGATCACTGCGTCAGCGCTGGCATCGTCGATGTAGCGGTCGATGCGTTCGTGCAACTCCGTGGCGAGACCGGCGCCGATCATCCACTTCAGCGCCGTCACCAAGGCTCGACGGTCGACCGGTTCCTCGGTGAGCGTGACCTCCGCGTCAGCGGCCGCCGTGCGCACATCGGTCACGAGGTCGTGGAGGCTGATCACGCGCGGTCCGGCGGCAACAGCGGCGAGCAGCAGGGTGAGCATCGTGAACTCGCGTTGACTCAGTGGCCGGTTCGTCGCCGTGGCGGCGCGGAGCGGGCGTCGGTGCGGAACGACCGTCGACTTGAACAGTCGCGCCGTCGCGGTGGTGACGTGGAGTCGGTAGCCGAGGCGCTGGGTGAACCACCGGTCGAGCTGTTCCTCGTGACGACGAATCAGCGAGAACACGTCGGAGTGCTGCTCCGCGCACGTCAGCGGATGCTGAAGCAGGTGCCGTGCGGCGATGCGCTGCTGTTCGGTGTCGACCTGGATCATCTACGACCGACCTGGTCACGCGAGGGCGGGGTGTGAGATGACGTTCCCAGCTCGTCGGGCGCGGGGGTCGGGGCAGGGGTCGGACGGTGAGCGGGACGGAGGTGGAGTTCGACGTCATGGAGAGTGAGGACACCGTCGGGGCAGCCGATCGTGACGGATCGGCATGGGTCGGGAGACTCCGATGGGAGGCGTGTGACCGTGCACACGAGGTCGCGGTCGCTCGCTTCACGCGTGGTCGAACCCGATCGGCGACGTGCGCCCGACGCTCCGATCAGCAGGCGCATGCGGCGCAGGGCTCTGACCGACACCTCGGCGTCGCGGAGGCGTCCGTCGTCGTCCACGGCGTCGAGAAGCTCCATCGCCGTGCGTTCCTCGGCGACACGATCCTGCTCGCGGTGACGCATCAACATCTCGCGTTCGCGGGCTCGGTCGCGGATCGGGGTGACGCTGCCTCGCTGACCGAGGTCGCCCCGCTTGCGCAACATCACGGGAACCTCCGCAGCTGGTGCCTCGGCCCACGGTGTGGTCGTGGCCACCACATCGTCGGCGTCGCCCGACAACAGCCCGAGGTGGCGCGACGGGAACAGCCCGAACGCCGCCGACACCAGGTCGTGTACGTCGCCGACGGACTCGGCCCGATCGACGAAACCGGCCAACCGGATGAAGTCCGAGCGACGCGATGCCGTGCCCGACCCGACCCGGGAGAGCCGGGTGAGGTTTCCCGTCAACGTGCGCACCGCCGCCAACGCCTGGCGCGTCAGGCCATCGAGGCGCGAGTGCCCGTCGACGGTCGCACCGAACCAGCGCAGCAGATGGTCCCAGTCGGCCCGGGCCGATCCGGCGACGCCACGAACGGTGACCGAGCCGGCCAGCCCGGCGTCGTCGACTCGGGCCGCGAGGCCCGATCGGGCGTGCAGAACGATGGCATCGAGGTCGGGTTCGAGCTCGCGCAGCGCGACAGCGATCGGGCGGGCCATGCGTTCGATCTCGACGAGTTGTTCGGACACGTAGCCGACCAGAACCTCGGCGAAGAACTTGATCTCGTGCGGCTCGAGGTCGAAGCGGCTCTGCCACTGGTTGATCGACGCGAAGAACTGGGTGATCTCGGTGCTGAACGATTCGTGCGGGTCGAACACGGCACGAACGGCGTCGGCCACGTCGTTCGTCGACATGCCCTCCAGTCCCCCGGCCACCAGCGCGCCGAGACGCACCAGCGCCCGCTGCAGGTCGCGGAGGCGACCCGCTTGCACGTCACCGATGTCGTCGACTCGGGCCAGCACGCCCTCGACCACGTCGTGCACCTCCTGGCCGGCGCTGGTGATCAGGTAGCGGTGACGGCGCTTGTAGTAGTCGTCGAGGCTCGACGGGTTACCGATCGAGGTCGACGCCGCGAGGTTGCCCCAGCGGCGCAGGCTCTCCAGCCGATCGGGCACGACGCCGGGATCGATGTCCGACCTGCCGTCGGAGCGCAGCGCGTCGACCACGTCGTCCGGAGCGAACTCGCTGAAGAACGTTCCGGCGAACACGGCGATGATCGCGCGGTACTCGCGCCACTCCTCGCCACCCAGGTAGCGGAACAACTGCCGGGCAGCATCATCACCAACCGCCACGTCGCCAGCCTCCGCGTCACCGGCCGGGGCCTCACCGGAGGGCGGGAGCCGACCGACTGCACCGGGCCCGTCGGGTTGCGTCACGTCAGTACCCGCCCGTTCCAGGTGCTGTGTTCGAGCAGGATCACCCCGAGGTCGGCGTCACGCACCACCTCGGTGATCGACAGGGCCGGCACGGTGGCATGTGTGCCCCAGAGACGTTCGCTCGTGGCGATGAAGTCGAGGTCGAGGTCGACCAGCAGACCGAACAGCGCGGCGTGGTTGTCCTCGGACACCTTGGCGAACGCATCGTCGAGCAGGAGGAACCGCGGCGCTGTGTCGGTGCCGTTGGCTGCGATCGAGTCGCATGCCGCGGCGACGGCAGCGAACAGCGGAAGGTAGGTGACCAGCTTCTTCTCGCCTTCCGACAGAGGCGTGCGGCGAGTGAGGCGTCGTTCGGTGTCGCCGCTGCGTCGCAGCAAGATGCCCATGTCGTGCCAGCGGCGGTAGTCGAACACCTGCCCGATCAGGTGTCGGTACGGGGCGTCGGGTTCCAGTCGACGAGCTTCGTCGAGCCGGGCGGCGAGGGCATCGCGCAGGTCCGCCTCCTCGGCTTCGGTGCGCAGGTCGGGCAACTTCGCGAGGATCGACACGGTGCGCTTCGTGTCGTCGTCGAGGTCGTCGGAGCGACGCCAGCGCAGCCGCACCCCGATGCCGTGCGCAGTGGTGACGCTGCCGAGGCGGTCGTTCATCAGGTCGACGAGCGCCGTGGCATGGTGCATCTTCTCGGCGACCTCGCGGGCGATCATCCCCTGCAGCAGGATCCGCAGCGCTTGATCCTGCTTCTGCGTGAGCAGCGAGATCAACTGGGCGAGTTGGCTGCGCACCGCTGCCACGGATGCCGCCAGAGTCATCTGTCCGAGCGGACCGTTCACCGACACCGACAGCGGAAGCATCGGGTCGGGCT
>JBBSOH010000291.1:0-4394 GCA_038259945.1 Acidimicrobiales bacterium | reverse complement strand
CTGTCGGAAGCCGACGGGTTCGTCGCCGCGCCAGTGGTGGGCGCGCAGCAACGCGAGCTCTCGTCCGCGCATCAGCGCCGTCTCGGCCGGTTCGGCGTGATCGTGTCCGAGGACGTGCAGCACACCGTGAACGACCAGCAGACCGAACTCGTCGTCCAAGGTGCCGGCGTGGTCGACGAACTGGGATGCGGCGACCTCCGGGCAGATCACGATGTCGCCGAGCATCATCGGAACGCCGGGCATCGGTTCGTCGTCCATCGGGAACGACAGGACGTCGGTCGGGCCCGACTTTCCCATGTGTTCGGCGTTGAGTTCGGCGATCTCGGCCTCGTCGACGAAGGTCAGCGTGAGTTCACCGACACCACCTTCGGACTCCGCCGCTGTCGAAGCGAGCCGCGCCCAGCGTTCCACGTCGACCGGCACGGACTCTCGCGCTCGGATCGACCGGATGTCGTCCACGACGACCGGCACCGCGGACACGGTGCTCACGAACGTGAGGCCGCTTCGCTCTGCTGCTCGTAGGCGGCGACGATGTCGGCGACGATCTTGTGGCGCACGACGTCGGAGCCGTGCAGGTGGACGAACGCGAGGTCGTCGATTCCGGCGAGCGTGCGTTCCAGACCTGCCAATCCACTCTTGCCGTGTGGGACGTCGACCTGCGTGGCGTCGCCCGTGACGACGACCCGGGAACCGAAGCCGATGCGTGTGAGGAACATCTTCATCTGCTCAGGTGTCGTGTTCTGGGCCTCGTCGAGGATGATGAAGCTGTTGTTCAACGTTCGGCCACGCATGAACGCGAGCGGTGCGATCTCGATGACCTGCTTCTCGGTCATCCGTGTCACCACTTCGAGGTCGAGCATGTCGTAGAGCGCGTCGTAGAGCGGGCGCAGGTACGGATCGATCTTGGCCATCAGGTCTCCCGGCAGGAAACCGAGCCGTTCCCCTGCCTCCACGGCCGGCCGAGTGAGGATGATCCGCTGCACCTGCTTGGCCTGAAGTGCACGCACCGCCATGGCGACGGCGAGCCACGACTTGCCGGTGCCCGCCGGCCCGATCCCGAAGGTGATGACGTTGTTCGAGATCGCATCGACGTACCGCTTCTGGCCGCCGGTCTTCGGTTTGATCTGTCGACCCTTGGCACCTTTGAGGATGTTGTGGCCGAGGATCTCCGACGGGTTCTCGTCGGCGCGCACCATCGCGAAGATCCGCTCCAGCGTCGACTCGTCGAGCGTCTGACCGGTCTGCAGCAGCGTGACGACGCTCTCGAACAGCCTCGCTGCGTTCGCGACGCCGATCGTGTCCTCGCCCTCGAGACGAACTTCGTTGCCACGCACGGTGATGAGCAGTTGTGGGAACTCACGCTCGATTCGGCGGAGGTACTGATCCTGCTGGCCGAGCAGCGCAGTCATCAAGTGGGTTCCGGGAACGACGACGGTGGTCGTGGTGGAGTTCGACATCTCGCTTCGGATCGTAACGATGAGAGCCGGTCGAAATCGCTTCAGTACGGGCTGCATCCTGCCGAAGGCCTTGATGTCGCCACCGTTCGTGGTCGTGACTCACCGAACGGCGCCGAGGCGGCGATGTCGCTCGGAAACAAGGAATCGAGAAACGAGTTCGATGGATCTGGACCGACGACGGCTGACGGTGATGGCCCGCCTGTATCTCGTCGCGGCCGTCGTGATGTCGGTGCTGTTCCTCCTCTCCGGCCGAGCCGAACGTGCGTCGATCGCTGCGGCGATGATGCTCTCGGTCGTACCCGCCGGCTTCGTGGCACGTCGGATCCACGGCTTTCCGCGCCTGTTCTCGGTCGGGCTGGCGATCGTCGCATCGTCCTACGTGCTCGAAGCCGTCGCTGCCGACGCCATCACGGGTTCGTCCGCACAGGACATCGCCGACTCGATCGACCTGCTCGCCACGCTGGTGATCATCGGACTCGCCGCGTACCTCGTCCGTCGTCGCAGCGGTGGACTCACCCTCGGCGATCTCCTCGACGGACTGATCATCGGTTCAGGAGCCTGGCTGGTGTCGTGGATCCTGCTGGTCCAGCCGCTGATCGCGCCTGCTGATCGCACGGTCGTCTCGGTCGTGTTGAACGGCATGTATCTCCCGACGGCGATGCCGTTGATCGTTCTGGCCGCAGTGATTCTCTTCGGAGGAGGTCGCCCACGGCCGGCAACGGTGGCCATCTCGGTCGGGCTGATGTGCAACGTGATCGGCGACATCCTCTACGCGCTCGACGACGCCCGTGATCTCGGGGCCTGGTCGTACACGGCAGCCGATGTCCTCTACATCTTCTCGGTGGCGACGTGCGCCGCCGGGCTCGTTCATCCCACTGCTCCATCACTGGTGGGTCATCGTCCGCACAGCCGTCGAGTCACCCTTCCGGGTCGGCTTTCGGCGGTCGTCGTCTCCCAGATCATCCCGCTCGGCATGTTGACCCTGATCACGGCGGCGACGCCGGTCGACCGGATCGTGCGGACCGTCTCGGCGTTCGTGATCATGGGTCTCGTCGGCGTCCGTCTCTACACGGCCACTCGGGCCCAGCTGCGCGCACAGGAAAATCTCGCCCGCGCCGCCCGCACCGACGAATTGACGGACCTGCCCAACAAACGGTCGCTGCTCGAGACGGCTGCAGACTCGATCGACGATCTCTGGGAGAGCGGGCACCGGCCGTCGCTGTACCTGTTCGACCTCGACCGTTTCAAGAACATCAACGATTCGCTCGGCCACGACGTCGGTGATGATCTCCTCGTCCACATCGCATGTCGACTCGATGCCGCCGCGACGTCGATCGGGGCCACGGCCTCGCGGCCCTCCGGCGACGAGTTTCTCGTGTTCGACCCCACTCCGACCGACGAAATCCAGGCGATGCAACATGCTCGCGCCCTGTTCTCGATCTTTCGTGACGCCTTCGAGACATGCGGTGGCGACCTGATCGTCACGGCGAGTTGCGGAGTGTCGACGATGGCCGCAGGTCAGCCGACCGATGCGGCCGAACTGTTCAGGTGGGCCGACATCGCGCTCTACAGGTCCAAGGCCACCGGTCGCGACCGGATCGTCGCGTTCGATGCGTCGATGTCCGTACGGGTGACCGAACGCCTCGAGATCGAGCACGCTCTGCGCGGCGCGATCGATCGGCGGGAGATGCACCTGTTCCACCAGCCGATCATCAACGTTGCGGACGGCAGCGTCAGTGGGCTCGAGGCGCTGATCCGGTGGCGGAGGCCTGACGGCACCATGATCCAACCGGACGACTTCATCGGGGTCGCCGAGGAGACCGGTCAGATCGATGAGATCGGAGCGTGGGCGATGCTCGAAGCGCTGACACAGTTGAGAGGCTGGATCGACGACGGGGTCGTGTCGTCGAACACGACGATGTCGGTCAACGTGTCGCCTCGCCAACTGGCGGACCACCACTTCGCATCCGTGGTGCGTGAAGCGCTGCGGCGCTCCGGGATGCCGGCCCGACTGCTCTGGCTCGAGGTGACCGAGAGCGTCATGGCCGACAACGCCGAACTGGCGCGAGTCGTGCTGGAGCAGATCCAGGCGACGGGAGTCCGCATCGCACTGGACGACTTCGGCACCGGCTACTCGTCGCTGTCGCTGCTGCAGCGCTTTCCGATCCAGCGCATCAAGATCGACCAGGCCTTCGTCAGTGGGCTGGCCGAGAGCGAGAACGACCGAACCCTCGTTCGCACCGTCGTCGGCCTCGGAGCGTCGATGGGCGTGGACATCGTCGCCGAAGGCGTCGAGAACGTCGTCCAGCTCAAGATGCTGAGACAGTTCGGCTGTGCGAAGGCACAGGGATTCTTGATCTCACGACCCATCCCACCCGAGGCCATGCGCTCCACCATCGCTGCACTCGACGGCCTGAGCGACTGGCCGGAGTTCGCCAACGTCCTGGGCGAGTCGTCGCTCGACCCCTCACCCCGCAACGGCAACTGACCACGAGTCGGCGGGTCCGTCATCCCGTGCCGATCGGTGGTTCTCCTTGTCGGAGAGCGAACGGAGGACGCAGAACTCGTTGCCTTCCGGGTCGGCCATGACCACCCATGTCGCGTCCGCCTGCCCGATGTCGATGCGTTGCGCTCCGAGCCGCTCGAGCCGCAGCACTTCGGTCTGCTGATCGCCATCCGGGCGGAGATCGAAATGAACACGATTCTTGGTTGGCTTCTCGCCGTGAGCGGGCAACAGACCGAGCTGCCGACCGGACCCGTCTCGTGCGACGAGCATGTGGCCACCGGATGGTCCTGTCGCGGCAAGGTCGAGGTCGAGAGCTTCGCACCAGAACGATGTCATCGCGTCGAGATCGACGCAATCGATCAGGACCCATTCCATGGTGAGCGGCATCCAACCATTCTCGCAGTCAACCCGATGTGTCCGCTGGCCAGTAT
>JBBSOH010000290.1:0-4417 GCA_038259945.1 Acidimicrobiales bacterium | reverse complement strand
GAGGTCACGTCGGGCCACAACAACTTCGAACTGCGTGACCACCACTTCATCTTCGGTGACGCCTGCACCGCCCTCGTGCTGGAATGCACCGACGACGCGGTGAACGACGGGTCGGGTGAGCACGGCCGATGGGACGTGCTCGGCACGAAATTGGCAACGCAGTTCTCGAACAACATCCGCAACGACTTCGGCTTCCTCAACGAGTCCGAGGACGATGCGCGCGATCCGCACGAACTCGTCTTCCGCCAGAACGGCCAGTCGGTGTTCAAGGAGGTGTGTCCGATGGTGGTGAAGCACATCACCGGCCACCTCGGCGAGGTCGACGTGGAGGCCACCGACGTCCGCCGGTTCTGGCTCCACCAGGCGAACCTGAAGATGAACCAGTTGATCGCGAAGGGTGTGCTCGGTCGTGTGCCCGACACCGACGAGGCGCCGGTGATCCTCGACGAATATGCGAACACGTCGTCGGCCGGGTCGGTGATCGCGTTCCACAAGCACCGCGGCGACCTCGCATCGGGTGACCTCGGCGTGATCTGTTCGTTCGGCGCCGGCTACTCCGTCGGCAGCGTTCTCGTCCGCCGGGCCTGAGCGAACGGAGGGCCATCGAACCTGCCCGTCACGTGCGACACGTTCGCGGACGACCATCCGACGGCCAGGGGCACATTCGCTTCGACCGTGCTCTGGCATGATCGCAGCGTGATCTCCGACGTCGTCCTGTTCGTGGTCGGGTTGGCGATCGTCGTCAACACGTTGCTGTCCGCGATCCGCACCGTGGTCATCCCTCACGGCAAGTCGGTGCGCCTGACCCAGGCTGTGTTCCGGATGTCGCGAAGGATCGCGCACTGGTATGCGAAGGTCGACCGGTCGGCTCCACGTCAGCACAGCGCGTTGCAGGTCACGCTGGCACTCGGGTTGCTGATCCTTCCACTGCTCTGGCTGACGACCGCCGTGGTCGGCTACACGCTGATGTTCGAGTCGCTCGGAGCATCGTCGTGGCGCAACGCCTACGACCTGGCCGGCTCGTCGATGTTCACGCTCGGGTTCGCCAAGGCCGACGACCTCCCGAAGCTCACCCTGTCGTTCACCGCTGCGGCGCTCGCCATCTCGATCCTCGCTCTGCTCCTGGTCACGTACCTGCCGACGATCTACGCGGCGTACACCCATCGTGAGACGCGCCTGACCTCGTTCGAGACGATCGCCGGAGACCCGCCGAACGTGGTCGGAATGATGATCCGCGCTCACCAACTCGCGGACCTCGGGCGGCTGCCGATCCTGTGGGATGGCTGGCGGGACTGGTTCGCCGAGCTGCGCGAGTCCCACACGGCGCTCCCGGCAGTCGCCTTCCTCGGGTCGTCCAGGGAGGATCGCAACTGGGTCGCAACGGTCGGAACCCTGCTCGATGCAGCGTCGGTGTCGCTCGGGGTGCTGGATGTCGACGCCGACCCGGCCGCCGCACTGTGCATCCGGAGCGGAACACTCGCGTTGCGCGACATCGCCGAGTACTTCGACATCGAGGTCTCCCACGACCCGGCGCCCGACGCACCGATCTCGGTGTCGCGCGCCACCTGGGATCAGGCATACGACGCGTTCGTCGATGCAGGTGTGCCGGTGGTGGAGCGTGAGGCGGCCTGGACGGCGTGGGCGGGGTGGAGGGTCAACTACGACGCTGCGCTGGTCGGACTCGCGCGACTGACCGCCAGCCCCACCAGCCGCCTCACCGAAGGCGCGACCTACGGCCCTCGCGACTGACCGGCGGTGGGCATCCAGAGCCCGTGTCACATTCCCTGACTCTTGAGGTCGCCGGATGATCGCACCTGTCAGACTCGGCGTGTGGTGGCGGATCTCGCGGTGCAGGCGGACGGATTGGTCAAGTCGTTCGGCAACGTGCGCGCCGTCGACGGCGTGTCATTGGAGGTTCCGCGGGGCGCCGTGTACGGGATGCTCGGCCCGAACGGTGCCGGCAAGACCACCACCGTGAGGCTGCTCACCACGTTGCTGCGACCCGACGGTGGCGTCGCGCTGATCGACGGCATCGACGTGGCGAAGGACCCGGCCTCGGTGCGAGCACGCATCGGCCTCACGGGCCAGTACGCAGCGGTCGAGGAGCGACTCACACCGAGGGAGAACCTCGCCTTGATCGGCCGGCTGTACCAGCTGCCGAAGCGGCACATCGCCGATCGCGCGGGGGAACTGCTCACCCGCTTCGACCTGGAGGACGCCGCCGACCGTGTGGTCAAGGAGTTCTCGGGTGGGATGCGACGTCGACTCGACATCGCGATGAGCCTGATCGCCCGCCCGTCGGTGCTGTTCCTCGACGAACCGACCACCGGGCTGGACCCGCGCAGCCGCCTCGCCATGTGGGAACTGATCGAGGAGCTCGGCGACGACGGCACGACCGTGCTGCTCACCACGCAGTACCTCGACGAAGCCGACCGACTGGCCGAGCAGATCGTGGTGATCGACACCGGCGTGGTGATCGCCAACGGAACCGCCGACGAACTGAAGGATCAGATCGGCGGCGACCGGTTGTCGGTGTCGATCGCGCGGCGGGAGAACGTCACGCGTGCGGCCGAGGCACTGGCGCCACTGTGCACCGGTGCGGTGACCGTGGAGGCGGATGGTCTGCGGCTGTCGGCGTCGATCCGCTCCGGTGACCGGGTCGTGCCGAAGGCGATCCGCGCACTGGACGACGCCGGCGTCGACGTGCTCGACGTCGAGGTCCGGCGTCCGACACTGGACGACGTGTTCCTGCAGTTGACCGGCCACACCGCCGACGGCGAGTCGGACGGACATCCCGGCTCCGGTGCCGGTGGGGTCGCGCCGTGAACGTCCACATGATCGAACGGCCCGTTCCGAAATCGGGGCTCGTGAGCGCGTTGCGCGATTCGTGGGTGGAGGCGACCCGTCACCTGCGCGTGATGCCGCGCAACCCGGAGCTGATCGTGTTCGCCACGTTGCAGCCGGTGATGTTCGTGCTGCTGTTCGTCTACGTGTTCGGCGGGGCGATCGTGATTCCCGGCTACTCCGAGTACGACCAGTTCCTGATCCCCGGCGTGTTCGCTCAATCCGTGGTGTTCAACTCGGCGTTCACCTCGGTGGGGCTGGCCGAGGACATGCAAAAGGGCTACATCGACCGCTTGCGCTCGTTGCCGATGTCGCGGGCGGCGGTGTTGATCGGGCGCACGGTGTCGGACTTCGTGCGCAACGTGTTCACGTTCGTGGTGATGCTCGCCGTGTCGTTCGCGATCGGCTTCCGCTTCGAGGGCTCGCTGGTCGCCGCGCTCGGAGCCACATTTCTGCTGCTCCTGTTCAGTTACGCCATGGCCTGGATCCAGGCGTTGATCGGCCTGAACGTGTCGTCCGTGGAGGCGGCGAATTCGGCCGGGTTCGTGTGGATGTTCCCGTTCACGTTCGTGTCGTCGGCGTTTGTCGACCCGTCCCAGATGCCCGGCTGGCTGCAACCCATCGCCGTCAACAACCCGTTCACCATCGCCACGAATGCCGCGCGCGCGATGTACAACGGCATCGACCCCGGCAGCGATCTCTGGGTGACCGTCGCCTGGTCCGTCGGGATCATCGTCGTGTTCGCCACCTGGTCGATCCGCCAGTTCTCCCGATCGACAGTGGCGTAGGGCGACGGACGTGCCGAGGGCGCACTGCGAATGAACTCTCGCCTCATCGGCGCAGGCAGGGCGTCTATCTTCGGCAGATGAACTGGATCAGGGAGAACCGGGCCGTCGCTGCGATCATCGGTGTGCTCGGGGTCGGCGTGCTGGCGTTCCTGGCCTTCGGTGTGTTCGGTATTCACACCGAGTTCTTCGACGACGAGGTCGCCGAGGAGGGGCCGGTCTTCGATTCGGGTGCTGCGTCGGACATTCCCTCCGACGTGGTCGACGAAGCGACGACGGAAGAGATGAACGACTTCATGGAGTCGAACGACACGCCGATCGACGTGCCGACCGAGGAACCGATGCCACCGGTCGTCGACGAAGCAGAGGCGGCCGGTGTGATCGTCACCCAGTTCGAAGGCATGTTCGGGCCGCGCAGCCACCCGGGCGAAGGCGTCGCCAAGGTGCTCAACGACGGGACCGAGCAACGGTTCCTGCGCTTCGAGGACTTCGCCACCGACAACGGACCCGACCTCAACGTGTACCTCACGACCGCCGACGCAGATGCCGAGGCGGGCGAGTTCGGTGCCAGCGGACAGTTCGTCGACCTCGGCGACCTGAAGGGCAACATCGGAGAACAGAACTACGAGATCCCCGCCGAGGTGGACCTCGCACAGTTCGACACCGTCGTGATCTGGTGCGTCCGCTTCGGCGTGGCCTTCGCCGCAGCAGACCTCGCTCCCGCAGCCTGACTCTCGAGGCTCGCAACTTCGATCCGCGCACGGGTACTGTCGTGCGACAGCGACCTG
>JBBSOH010000289.1:0-4422 GCA_038259945.1 Acidimicrobiales bacterium | reverse complement strand
GACGGCCTCGACGACAAGATCGAGTTGCTCGAGGAGCAGTCGAAGAGCACACGTAATTCAGAGATCCTGTCCACAGCAGGATCTTTCCTCGGCGGGCTGCTCGGCGGACGCAAGTCCAAGGGTGGGATGCTCGGTGGCCTCCTCGGCAAGGCGGGTACAGCGGCACGCCGTCGAGGGACAACGAACGCCGCAGGTGAGCGCGTCGATGCCGCCGAGAACAAGTTGGAGCGACTTCACCTCGACGTCGAGGAACTGGAGGTCGATCTCGCCGAGGAGATCATCGAGATCGACGAGCGCTGGATGAGTACCGCGAAGGAGATCGTCACGCTGTCGGTCGGGTTGGAGGCGAGTGACGTCAAGGTCGCCCAGATCAGCCTCACCTGGATCCCGGTCGCCTGAGTGCTCCCCCGGTGCGCCCGGCCCCGGTCGGTCCCGAGTTGCTCCGACCGGTTCTGAACCAGACGGACCGACTCAGTCCATGAAGACGGGCGTGCCGAGTGGGATCGTCTCGGTCCAGGGGAGCGGCATCTCCAGCGTCGTGTCGAGGACCCGGGCCCGGTCGAACAACGGACCGTTGAAGATGATCGCCTCGGCCTCTTGCGCAGGCATCGGTCGAGCCATCAGGAACCCCTGGCCGTGGGTCGCCCCCGCATCGATCACGTACCCGAGTTGCTCGATCGTCTCGATCCCCTCCGCCACGATCTCCAGGTCGAGGGCCCGCCCGATGGTGACGATCGTGTCGATGATCGTCGAATCGAACGCGTTGGTCGTCGCCGTGGAGATGAAGCTCCGATCGATCTTGACGACATCGACCGGCAGCTTCTGGAGATAGGTCATCGACGAGTACCCCGTGCCGAAGTCGTCGATCGCGACCTTGATGCCGCGACTGCGGATCTCGGCGAGGACCGAACTCGCACGCACGACGTCGTCGAGCAGGTGCGATTCCGTGAGTTCGATCTCCAGCAGGTTCGGGTCGGCCCCGGTGGCTGCGATTGCTGCGTCGAGGTCGGCGACCAGGTTGCCCTCGATCAGATGGCGACCCGAGATGTTCACCGCGAGACGCATTCCGTCCCCCTGCCCCATCAGACGCCACTCCGCGATCCGACGGCATGCGGCTGCGAGCACCCATCGTTCCAGGTCGAAGATCAACCCCGACCGTTCGGCGATCGGGATGAAGTCGCCGGGAGGCACCAGCCCCACGCCAGGCCGAGCCCAACGCACGAGCGCCTCGGCGCCCGACGCCATCCCCGTCGACAGGTCGGCCAGCGGTTGGAGATACATCCGCAGTTCGTCGTGCTGGATCGCCTGGCGCAGCGCCAGTTCCAGTTCGGCCTGCTGCTCGATCGAGCGCTGTAGTTCCTTGTCGAACATCTCGACAC
The DNA here is from genome assembly GCA_038259945.1 of Acidimicrobiales bacterium. Lineage (GTDB taxonomy): Bacteria > Actinomycetota > Acidimicrobiia > Acidimicrobiales > Ilumatobacteraceae > Ilumatobacter_A. Next base: position 3,043 of record JBBSOH010000289.1, on the reverse strand, counting down.
GCCGCCGGCCCCGCTTCTTGGCCTGGTAGACCGCGGCGTCCGCGCGCTCGATGACCGACATCGAATCGTCACCCCCCTCGATGACGGTGATGCCCACACTGGCCGAGACCGCGAAGAGTTGGTCGCCGATGTTGTACGGCTGCTCGATCTCCTCGATCATCCGCTCACCGAACCGGATCAGTCGCTGCGGGTCGGCGAGATCTGCCACCACGACGAGGAACTCGTCGCCGCCGAGTCGAGCGATGTAGTCGATCTCGCGGATCGAACCGCTGAGGCGCTGTGCGATCTCGCGGAGCACGACGTCACCGACGGCATGACCGTGGGTGTCGTTGACGCTCTTGAACCCGTCGACGTCGAGGAACATCACACCGGTCGCGCGCATGACTCCCGGGGCGATCGGCACGCCGGCGGCGGGAAGTGTCCGCAGAACGCGCTCCAGGTATTCGAGCACGGCAAACCGGTTCGGGAGGCCGGTCAGGTTGTCGATCCGGGCCTGTTCACCGAGGCGGGATTCGCTCGCCTGGAGACGGGTCGTCAAGGCGACCACACGCTGCATCGAGGACCGCATCGTGGCTCCGACGTGTCCGGGGAGTTCGTCGAGTTCGGGTGCCTTGTTCATCTCGGCGAGCGCGAGTGCGTCCATGTGCTCCTCGACCAGCGACAGTGTGCTCGCCATGTCGTTGACGGCACCGGTCACCTTGCGGACGTCGCTCGGCCCGGCCACAGGGAGCGGCTCGGCATTCAGTTCGCCGCGGCTGATCCGCTCGGCCTGGAGGCGCAATCTCGTGAGCGGCCGGGTGAACGAGCGCATCACGACGAGCCCGAAGAGCAGCGACGCGATCCCCACGGCGATGAGCAGTGCCAAGGTCGTGCGGTTCTTCGACTGCGCGTCGTTCGACCAGGCGGCGACGCCGTCGTCGATGGCCGAGCCGGTCTGCGACACCACCCGGTCGACGTCTTCCAGATAGCGGAGATGACGCACGACGGCATCGGCGGCCGCCGGGTCGAGCGTCCGGTGGATCTCCTGTAATTCTGCGACCGCTTTCGAGTCGCCGGGGAGAGCGATGGCCAGCGCATCGGCCTGGCGGACCCCGCTGGCGATCATGTCGTCGTTCGTCATCGCCTGGACGCCGAAGGAGTCCGACGAGACGACGTGGAGTTCCTCGGCCGCCGTCAAGACGAGGTCGCTCGTGTTGATCAGGCGCTGCGATGCTGCGAGCGCCTCGGGCGAGCCGTAGTCGGCGGTGGAGAGCGTGTTGGTGGTTCCGCCGAGCACGCTCGCGATCTGCGCATCGAGGACGCCGAACGTCGAGTCCACCGACGTCGGGTTCGCAACGCCGTCGTCGACGGAGCGCCGGTGCGCCTCGAGGATGTTCCGCGATTGTCTGATCGCCTGGCCGGAGCCTGCGCCGACCGACGCGGCACGTAGTTCGACCTCCAACCGGTCGAGGGCGTCGTCGGTCTGCTGGCGAACGCCGGTGAGTCCTGCTTCGAGTTCGTCGCGGACAGCGGTCGGCTCCTCGACCGTCAGCGCCAGCGAGGTGGTGCGTTCCACTTCGATCGAGGCCACCGCCGTTGTTGCCGAGGAGTGGAGGGCGACCGCCTGGGCGATCGACTCGGCGTTCTCGGCCGTCACGTTGTTCCGATCGACCTCGCGGATACTGAACCAGCCCACCGCCGTGAGAGGGATCAGGAGCAGCGCCGTGACGTACACGGCGAGCGGCAGGCCGCCGAGGCGGCGTCGGGAAAGCATGCGAGGGTGTCATCGGACGACCCTCCCCACGACTTGAGTGCCGATCGTCCACCTGCTCGTGCCGACGATGGGACTCGAACCCACACTGACGGCCACCTAAAAACCGTGCCTCTGCCAATTGGGCTACGTCGGCGCCCGGTCTCACGATACGCACCACGCAGGCAATCGTTCGTGCCGATGTCGGGACGACACTGCACCGCAGCGACCGGTGCGGCCGAGTTCGCGTCGACGAGGGATTCGCATCATGTCCGGTCGACCGATGGCGGTCGGGTTCACGGCCGGTGGTGAAGCCGTCGGGGCCACCGGCGGTCATAGCCTGCGGGCCGATGACTCGCCGCCAGATCCTGCACGGCGTGGCCGTGCTCGTTGCCTGGGCGGGCGCGGCCGGCGTCGGCGTCGTGATGCTCTCGCAGGCCGCTGGATGGAACGGCGGCGCACTGATCGCGGCTCTGCAGTCGCTCACGCCGTACGGCATCCCCGTCGTGCTCACATCGGCTGCAGTCGGCCTGTGGAAGCGGGAGGACGCGTTGGCAACCGTCGGCGCGCTCGTTGCGTCCGGCGCCTTCGCACTCTCGATTCCTCTCGTGATCCCGCCCGGTCAGCCGTCGCCCGCGCCGGCGTCGGTCGGCACGAGCGTCGCGTCGATCAACCTCCTGTACAGCAACCCCGTCATGGGCGACGTCGCCGACGAACTCCTCGAACTCGAACCCGACGTGATCGTGTTCTCGGAGTACACACAGGCCCACCGCGATGCGCTGCTCGCTCACCCGTTGGCCGACCGGTACCGGTTCCAGATCAATCGTGACGAACGACGCTCGAGCGGAATGGCCGTGTGGTCCAGCTACCCCCTCGCCGAGATGCCTGCCGCCACCGATCGAACCGTGGACGCCGAAGTGTCGGGGCCCGACGGACCGATCCGACTTCTCGGCGTGCATCCATCGACGCCGGTCTTCGACTTCGAATCGTGGGAGAACGAGCTTCGTCGAATCGGTGAATCTGCGTCGGACTCCGAACTCCCCACGCTCGTCATCGGTGACTTCAACGCTTCGTACTGGCATCCGGCCTTCCGAGACCTGCTGCGACGCGACCTGACCGATGCGCACATGGCGAACGGATCGGGATGGTCGACCTCGTGGCCGTCCGATCGGTCGGTGCCTCCGTTCGTGCGCCTCGACCACGCCTTGACCGGCAACGGACTGGTCTCGACCGACGTCGACGACTTCCGGGTCCCGGGCAGCGACCACATCGGGTTGATCGTCACGGTCGCTCCCTCCGCATCGGACACCGACG
>JBBSOH010000288.1:0-4439 GCA_038259945.1 Acidimicrobiales bacterium | reverse complement strand
CGGTGCGGTCGTTGCCCCACACCTCGATGGCGACGGCCGTCTCGAACATCGCCGGGCGGTCGAACATCAGGACTGCCACCCGATGCTCGCGTTCCCGCCATGCTGGAATGGCAGTTCTCTTGCTCATGCAGGTCATCCTGCTATTGGCAGGAAGACGTTGTCCAACGCATTCTGGACACATCATGTTCTCAGCGTTCTGCCCGACCCACGACACCACCATGTTGATGACCAAGCGCAACGTCGTCGGCTTCGACGACACCGACGACGGGCCGGTCCTGCGGTGGCGTTGCGAATGTGGCCACGAGGGCGCGCTCGATCGCAACGGCTCGCACGCAGAGACCATGCCCATCCTCCAGGCGATCAGATGGTGACCGCGAGCGATCGAACGATCTGCGTGTTCGATGCGAATCGGCAGGACCCTGGCGATTCTCGCCGGTGACCGCCACAATGATCCGATGGCTCGCACCCAGATCGCCCGCCGATGAGCACCGTCCACGCCCTCGGGCGCAGCGCCCGCAAGGTCGTCGTTTTGATCGTCGGAGTCGCGGTGGTGATCGCCGGGATCGTCCTGCTCGCTGCGCCCGGCCCCGGGGTGTTGGTGATCATCGCCGGCCTCGTGATTCTCGCCACGGAATTCGCTTGGGCGCAGCGGTGGCTGGACTATGTGGTCGAGCGAGCCGCGGGTGCAACCACCAAGGTGCAGGGCTCCACGAGCGGACGGATCATGCTCGCCCTGTCCGGGCTGGGGTTGATGGTCGCCGGCGTGGTCGTCATCGTGTTCTTCTCGAAGTGGCTCGTCGTCGGGATCTCACTGATCGTCGCCGGCGTGATCGGGCTGTGCACGCTCGTCCCGAAGGTCCAGGACTGGATTGCCGAGAAGTCGATCACCGGCATCGACGACACCGACGACGTTCACTGAAACGACAGACAGCGCGCCGGTCGTCGTTCGACCGGTTCAGTCGTCTTTCAGCGCCACGGCGTTGGGCGTGACGTTCATCTTGGGTTCGTACTCCGCAACCGTGACGTCACGGCCGAGGTCGGCGTACTTGGCCGCCAGATCGGTGCGGCACGTCGTGCACGGCCCGTAGAAGTCGTCGTCGGTGGCCGTCTGACATCGGGGGCACGAGAACTCCACCGAGCCGACGCTACAGCGCGTACCATCACGGTCGATGTCCCGCCGCCGATCGTCGTCCTCCGCCACGGGCGACGAGGATCTCACGCCGCCGCGCGGCAATCGCGTCCTGGATGCACGAGACGCACGCAACTCGGTCGACCACGACTCGAACGACGACGAGTGGGACGACCGAGAGCCCAACTATCTCGTGCGACGGGCGCTCGTCGTTGCAGCAGTCGTGCTCGCTGTTGCGCTGGTCGCCGGCGTCGCCAGCAGATTCATCGGCGGTGACGGCGATGGTGATGGCGCCGCCTCCGAAGGCACGGAGTGGGACACCACCGTCGTGTTGACGAGCGACGAGATCCGCCTCCTCGACCGCGTCACCGGCGACGAGATCGACACCATCGCCTCGACGGTCGACCTCCTCGATGCACAGACGCTCGTCGCCGGTGACGTCCTGGTGACGATGACCGACGAGGGCGTGATCGGCCTCGTCGATCTGAACGACGGAGCGAGTCGAAGCGCCCGAGCCGGCGTGGACGAGACACTGCAGGCCAGCGCCGACAACCCCAGGATCGCGATCGCCGGACCCGATCGGGGCGACACGACGATCATCGACACCGCCGCCCGCACGGTCTTCAGCGTCGCCGACGCCGCCGGACTCGTCGACCCGCTCATCGACAAGTCAGACATCCGCGTCAATGCTGCCGGCACCCACGTCGCTGTCCCGGTGCCGAATGCGTTCCAGTCCTTCGTGATCGACGTCGCCGCCGAGACGTCGCAGGCTTTCGCCGGAAAGGTGATCGCCATCTCCGACGAACTCGTCGTGACCGAGCAGCCCGCCGGCCCCGAGTCCGAGATCGAGTTCCACGAACTGGGTGGAGAGCGCCTGGCCTCGGTCGACGTGCCCACCCCTCTCGCCTCGCTGCTGACCGACGACAGCGCACTTGTTCTCGTCGCCGCCGACGGGTCCGTGCGATCCGTCGCATCCGATGGCACCGTCGACGAGGTCGACCCGATCCTCGACGAGGACGGTGCACCGGTGTCGGTCACCGGTGGGTCCGCCGCTCTCGACGGGACCCGGCTGCTCGTGACCACCGCCGACTCGATCGTCGTGCTCGACGACAACGGCTCCGTCCTGGGCTCGGCGGTCGGACAGATCACGACGCCACCCCCACGCAGCACTCGGTGTGTGATCGTCGGCAGCGGACGCAGTTCGGATCCGTCGACCGTCCTCGACGCGGAGGATGGTTCGATCGTGACCGAGATCGAACGGGGTGTGGCTGCAGCCACCTCGGTCGACGGCTGCACCGTGGCTCTGATCGGCGGCGTCGACAATCTGCTCACGAACGGCGAGGTCATCGCGGTCGATGCCCGCTCGATCGCAGAAGTCTCACCCGACGGCGACGCCGTCATCGTGCTCGACGGACGCGACACCGAACTCGTACGAGTGGGCACCGACGACGATCCGGTCGAACTCGCCGACGAACCCGTCGTCGTCCGTTTCGCCCTTCGCGACTAAGTGTCGGTCGAGGATCGGATGAGTGTGCGATGGGCGATCACGTGAGCGATCCGGCGGGTGATTTCATCGAGGTCGACGACGGCGACACCCGCTGGCGCTTCGAGCGCGAATTCCTCACGTCGAACTGGCGGTGCACCTTCGGCAACGGCTGCAAGGGCATCCTGCGCGAGGACGCGACCGAATTGAACCAGGGGTGCTGTTCGCTCGGCGCCCACTTCGGCGACGGGCCGGCGGGCCAGGAAGAGGCACGCCAACTCTCGGCATACGTGTCGATGCTGACGCCCGACCAGTGGCAGTTCCACGACGTCGGCACGACCGGGCACCTCGCAGCTCCGGCCACCGACGCGCCCGACGCCACCCTCGGGGACACCACGTCCGCGGATGAAACGCCCGGGGTCGACGCCGACGCCGAGCCACGGACCGTCCCCGGGTTCTACGACGACGCCGGACGCACCCGGACCCGTGTGTTCGACGGTGCCTGCGTGTTCCTCAACCGACCCGGTTTCGAGGGCGGCGAGGGCTGCGCGTTGCACATCGCCGCTCTCGCTCACGGCGAGTCGCCGACCGAGTGGAAGCCGTCGGTGTGCTGGCAGCTCCCATTGCGCGTCGACTGGGCGCTCCTCGACGACACCGATCCCGACGGACCCGAGACCGCCACGGTGCGTCGATGGTCGCGTGCCGACTGGGGTGCGCACGGCACGACCATGGCCTGGTGCTGCACCGAGCGATCCGAAGGCGGCGAGGCGTACTCCGGTGCCGAGCGCGTGGTCGACAGCCTCGCCGACGAACTGCAGACCCTCGCCGGAGAAGCCGTCTACGTCGAACTCACGAAGAAGCTCACCCCCTGACCCGCCCCATCCAAACGGTGCTGACACCATTTGGATGCGCGGACCGTGTCGGTGTGCAGTCGCTACGTTGGGCTGGTGCGCCGTTCGCTGCTGGTCGTTGCGTTCGCCATCACCGCGTGTAGTGGTTCCGGCTCGGCGACTCCGATCGATCCCACGTCCGCCGCCCGCGATGCAATGCTCGATGTCCGATCCGACGGGTGCGGACCGCGGGTCGGGTTCGGCACCGCCACACTCGTCGACGACACGCTCGCTCTCACCGCAGCCCATGTCGTGGCCGGAGCCGACTCGGTGTCGGTGATCGACCGGAACGGAGACGATCGCGAGGCACGGGTGGTCTGGTTCGACCCGATCCTCGACATCGCGGCGTTGCGCGTCGCCCCGGAGGTCGCCGTACCAGTGGTCGTACAATCGCTCACTGCCGGCGAGGCCGAACGCGGAACGGTTGCCGTCTCCCGCGGCGCGTTCGAGAATCGTGTGATCACGACGATCGACGTCGGGATCCTGCGTCATGTGAACGTCGCCACGACCGACATCTACCTCGACGCCGATGTGGTCCGGCCGGGCTTCGAGGTCGCCGGAGCGATCGATCCGGGTGACTCCGGAACGATGGTCGTGACCTCCGACGGAGCCGCCGGAATCGTCTGGTCACGGAGCACCGTCACCCTGGGCCGGGCCTGGGCCGTCGACGTCCCCGACGACTTCCGGTCGCCAGCGTTCAGGGAATCACTCGAGGCCGAGGTGGACGTCGGCCCCTGTCTCCGCTGAAGAACAGCGAAGACAGCGACCTCGTCTCCATCACCGGCCCTCCCGCGACCTGACAGTCAGGTTGTCACGAAGTGCCTCATCCGTCAAGCAGAACCTGCTCGATCACACGCTCTGCGAGTGCGGCGCGAGCAGTGCGGTCATCACCGCGCGCCACCGCTGTGCAACGGCGTCGTGGTCGTTGCCCAGTTGG
>JBBSOH010000287.1:0-4454 GCA_038259945.1 Acidimicrobiales bacterium | reverse complement strand
GACTCACCCGCCAAGCAAAGAGACTCACCCGCCAGGCCCGAGTCCCGATCCGACGGACTGAAGGTCAGTCGAGGAGTGCTGCGAGATCGCGGAAGGCTTCTTCGCGCACGGCGGCGGGTGTGAGGAGTGCACCGACCGCAGCGAAGGAGGTGTGGATCTGGCCGTCGGCGCGCAGGTGGGTCACCACGCCTCCGGCGTCGCGCAGTGCGTCGGCGTACGCCGCTCCCTCGTCGCGCAGCGGGTCGAACTCGGCGGTGACGATCACGGCGGGTGGCAGACCCGAGAGGTCGGCGGCATGGAGCAGTGCGACGCGCGTGTCGGAGCGCTCGTCAGCGTCTGCGTAGTGGTCCATGAACCACCCCATCAGCGCGGCGGTGAGGACGTAGCCCTCGCCGTTGTCGGTGTACGACTGGCTCGCCATCGCGTGATCGGTCACCGGTGTGAAGAGGAGCTGTGCGACGACGCTCGGGCCACCGTCGTCACGTGCTCGCTGACACACGTGACCGGCGAGGTTCGCGCCCGCACTCCAGCCGGCGACGGCGATCCGTTCGGGGTCCCCGCCCAGATCACCCGCACGACGCGCGACCCACGTGAGGGCCGCCCAGGCATCGTCGTGCGCCGCAGGGAAACGATGTTCGGGGGCGTGGCGATAGTCGAACGAGATCACGATCGCACCGGTCCGATTGCACAGGTCGCGGCAGAACGCGTCGTCGGACGTGGCGCTGCCGAGCACCCACCCACCTCCGTGGAAGTAGGCGACGAGGGGAAGCGGTGAGCCGTTCGACCCGAGCGGGACGTAGCGGCGGTACGCCAGGTCGCCGTCGGCGCCCGGGAACATGCCGTCGGTCACCTCACCGACGTCGGGTCCCGGCGGACTCATCGCGGCCGACGCGTCCATGAACGCACGCGCATCGGTCGGCGACATCGACTCGACGGGCGGCAGACCCATGTCGGCCATCATCTCGAGCATCACTCCCACGTCAGGCGCCAGTGGCCGGATGATGCCGTCGTTGACGACCTCTGGTGCCGCTCCAGTGGAGGAGTCGCGCCGGAAGCCGAGGTATCCGGCATCGACCACGTCGACGCAGGCCTGGCGGTAGCGGTCGACGCCGCCGATGTAGGGCAGAACCGAGCGCGCTTTGCCGGCCACGTTGGCACCCATGTACCAGGAGTTGGCCTGGGGGAACAGGGTGATGCCGGCGAAGTCGTCGTTGTGCCGGACCCATGCCTCTTCGGCCATTTCGGTCGGCTCGATCACGTCGTGACCGTCGTTGCGCAGATGCTCGATCGTGTCGGTGATCCATTCGACGTGCTGCTCGATCGACACCGCCATGTTGGAGAGCACCGACGGGCTCTGCGGGCCGGTCACCATGAACAGGTTCGGGAAGCCGTGGCTCATGAGGCCGAGATAGGTGTGTGGGCCGTCGGCCCACTTGTTGCGGAGTGACAGTCCGTCGCGACCCTCGATGTCCACGCGCACAATGGCGCCCGTCATCGCATCGAAGCCGGTGGCGAACACGATGGCGTCGAACTCGAACGAGCGACCAGTCGAATCGTCGCGTTCGTCATCGTTGGCCGAACCCACGTCGATTCCATTCGTGGTGATGCGTCGAATCGGTTCCGCGTTCAGGTCCACGAGCGACACGTGGTCGAGGTTGAACGTCTCGTAGTACCCGGTGTCCAGGCAGAGGCGCTTCGTGGCGATCGGATAGGTCGTCGGGCAGAGAATCTCGGCAGTCGCGGGATCGTCGACCTTCGAGCGGATCTTCGACCGCACGAACTCCGCTGCCGTCGCGTTGGAATCCGCATTCGCGAGCAGGTCGTTGTAGGAACCGATGAGGGAGAAGATCGTGCCTTCCTCCCAGGCCTGCTCGTAGCGCGCGGTGCGTGTGTCGTCGTCGACCATCAGGGCGCCGAGTTCGGGGATCGGTCGCGGAACGCCGGCGCCCGACCAGCGTGCCTCTTCGCGGTAGTCGTCGGCACCTTCGAACTGTGCGACCTTCTCGGGACGCGGTGGACCGTTGTGTGCGGGGATGGAGAAGTTCGGGGTGCGCTGGAAGACGACGAGTTCGGCTGCCTGCTTCGCGATCAGTGGGATGGACTGGATCGCGGACGACCCGGTGCCGATCACGGCAACCCGCTTGCCGGTGAAGTCGACACCCTCGTGCGGCCAACGGCCGGTCACGTAGACCTCGCCCTCGAACTCGTCGGCGCCGTCGAACTCGGAGTTCTTCGGCGCCGACAGACACCCGGTTGCCATGATGTACCAACGGCAGGTGACCGTCTCGGTGCCCCCGCCGTCGGTGGGTTCGGTGCGCACGGTCCACATCGCCGTCGCATCGTCCCAGCGGGCGTCGACGATCCGGGTTCCGAAGGTGACGTCGCGGCGCAGATCGTGTTTGTCGGCCACGTGCTCGACGTAGCGCAGGATCTCGGGCTGGGTGGCGTAGCGCTCGGACCACGTCCACTCGTCGGCCAGTTCCGGGTCCCACGTGTACTGGTAGTCGATGCTCTCGACGTCACAGCGGGCGCCCGGGTACCGGTTCCAGTACCAGGTGCCGCCGACGTCGGCGGCCGTCTCGAAGGCACGGGCGCTGATGCCCTGGTCGCGTAGCCGCTTCATCAGGTACAGCCCGGCGATGCCGGCGCCGACGACGATGACGTCGACATCGGGACCGTCGGAGTCGATGCCGTGGTCGTTGGTACGTGTCTGCAGATCGGTCATGTTGCCCCCGTTGGTGTCGGCCGGTCGATCCGCCGATGTTCGCGTATCCGGCACGGCAATCACCAGACGGGCGGGAGCACGTCCGGAACGCGCAACGGCCGGGCGCAAGGCCCGGCCGTCATCGATCGAGAGTGGCGGTGTTCAGTCCGTCGAGCGGTGCATGACATCACCTTCGGTGTTCTTCAGGTGCGCCCGCACGAACCACTGGAACAATTCGAGGTCTGCGAGGTGCCCGATGAACAGGTCCTCGGTGACGGGGTCGATGTCGCCGAATTCGGCGATGGCGGCCCGGTGGTCGGCGGTGACGCCTGAGTAGACCTTGTCGAGTTCGACCAGGTGCTGAACGCTCGGAGCACGGTCGAGGGGGTAGTCGTCCCACGTGCGGATCGAGGTGACCGAGCCGGGCGTTCCCTTCGGCTGGCCACCCATCGTGGCGATGCGCTCTGCAACCGCGTCGGTCATCGCTCGCACGGCGTCGACCTGCGGGTCGAGCATCTCGTGGATGGCGATGAAGTTCATACCGACCACGTTCCAGTGGATGTGCTTGAGCGTGAGCTGGAGATCGATCAGCGCGACGAGTCGCTCTTGCATGATCTCGATGGCTCGCGATGAGGACTCCTCCGAGAGGGCAGCCACAGTCGTCTTGATCTCATTGCTTTCAGTCATGAATTCCGAGTTCCCGTCCGGATCCGGGGCGAAACGTGACGTGACGAACGTGACCTGAATCGACTTGATCGTGTGGTCGGAGTCCTGCGTCCATCTCGACAGGCGACTGTCGTCTCGGGTCGGCGTTCAACCCGTGCGCTGGAAGAGGTAGGCGAACGGCGACTCGGTGTACGGGACGCCGCGGCCCGACTCGTGGAGGTACTCGACGGTGATGTCGACGGGACGCTTCGGCGCGAGGTGTGTGTCGAGCGCTTCGCTGTCGACCCGATACCGGCCGCCGTCCTCGAGCACGACCCCGTGCAATCGGTATCGAGGATCGATCGACGCCATGGCGGCGTCACCGTGGCTCGGGTTGACGAGGAGGAACCCACCCGGTCGTAGGTATCTGGTGCAGTACTCGGAGACGAAACCCGCGTAGAGCGACACGAGCAGATCGAACGAGTCGTGTGCGAGGTCCAGGTCGTGTGCGTAGTCGTCGTGGACGAACCGCACCTCGTGTCGGACGGCGTCGTCACCGGTCTCGGCTCCATACTCGACGAGCAGGTCCTGGACGCCCGCTTCGTCGGCGAACAGTTGATTCGCCCTCCGGTCGACGTCGACATAGGTGACGAGCGGCCAGATCAGAGACGGCGTGATGTCGACGTACGACCCCGGGTACAGAACGGTCCCCACGTCGACCGCGTCGGCCACTGCACCGAACAGTCCACGGTGGTCACCGACACTCTGGAACTGCTTCTCCCACAGTCGTCGAGTCCGGTCGAGCACGCACCGACACTACGCGCCAGGTCGGCCAGGACAGACTTCTCCCTGCCGGCGAGTGAGAGCGCGTCGTGCGGCCCCGGCGTCAGGTCGCGAAGTGGGAGATCTGGATCTCGGTGCCGACGTCGGCGTAGTCACCGTCGGCCCGTGCCCGGCGGAAGTCCCCCCCGTTGATGGGGCGGTAGTGGGCCGTGTCGCCGGGTGCGATCGACCCGGGTAACGGCGCGTAGTCCGTCGAATACGAGGGGTTGAAGAAGTAGGGGAGCGACGACCGTTCGACGCCGGTCCGAGGGAGCACGCGGTG